>NZ_JAYRST010000033.1:0-34621 GCF_041920015.1 Phenylobacterium sp. | reverse complement strand
GCCGGTGCGGGCGCAGCAGCCGGCGCCGGCGCGGCTTCGGCCTGGGCGCGGGCGATCAGCGAGGCGACGTCGTCGGCCGGCGCGGGCTCCTCGACCGGTTCGGGGGCGGGTTCGGCGGCCGGCGCGTCGCCGGCGACACGCGCCAGCAGGGCCTCGATGTCGAGCGGCGCCTCGGCGCTGGCCTTGGCCAGGTCGTCGTCGGTGGCGGGCGCCTCGGCGGCTGGAGCGGCCTCTGCGCCTTCACGGCGAATCGACAGGGCGCAGTCGTCCTCGACGAACTCGAAGACCTCGCGGATGGCGGCTTCGTCCGCGTCGGTGGTCAGGCGGACGGTCCAGGAGATGTAGGCGGTCTCGGCCGAAAGCTGGTCGAGCGGCGGCAGGGCGCTGTCGTCCAGCTCGACCTCGGTGGCGCCCAGGCGCGCCAGTTCGCGCAGCACCAGGCCGGCCTCGTTGGCCTTGGCGTACATCTCGCTCTTGGGGGCGAACTCGATGATCCAGGTGGTCCCGGCCGGCGCCAGGTCTTCCATGGCGATCGGCGGCGGCAGGTCGAGATCGAGCGCTGCGGCGGGCGCTGCGTCGTCGTCGATGGAGACGGTCATCGGCACGAAGCCGAAGTCCTCGTCGTCGCCGAGGGCGTCGTCGTCCATGGCCTCGTCGCCGATCAGCCCCTTGAGTTCGGAGAGCATGCCCGCCGAGCGGGCCTCGTCGACGAAGGTCCCGTCGCGGGCGGCCGCGACATGGTCGGCCAGCACGTCGAAGGCGCGCAGCAGCACCTTGGCGACTTCGTCGGTCAGCTCCATCTTCGCCGAGCGAAGCTCGTCCATCACCGTCTCGAAGACGTGGGCGAAGCGGATCAACTCATCGAGGCCGAAGGCGCCGGCGCCGCCCTTGACGGAGTGGACCGCCCGGAACACCGCATTGATGGTCTCGCTGTCCGCCTCGCCGGCCTCCATGGCCAGCAGACCCTGTTCGGCGTCGGTTAGGAGTTCGTCGCACTCCTGGAAGAAGGTCTGCTTGATGCTCTCGAACGGATCCAACGGAGCGCTCCGGGTCGGGTAGTGGGATTAGGCGGCGACGCGGCGGACGGCTTCGACCAGCTTCACGGGATTGAAAGGCTTGACGATCCAGCCGGTGGCGCCGGCCGCGCGGGCCCGCTCCTTCTTGGCTGCGTCGCTCTCGGTGGTCAGCACCAGGATCGGGGTGGCGCGGTGGTTCGGATCGGCGCGGACGCCTTCGATCACGCCGAAGCCGTCGAGGCGGGGCATGTTGATGTCGGTGATGACGACATCGGCGCCGTTCGCCTGCAGCACTTCCAGTCCTTCGACGCCGTCCACGGCCTGGATCACCGTGTAGCCGGCCTGAACCAGCGCGTGGTTCAGCATCTCCCGCATGGTGCGGCTGTCGTCGATGGTCAGAACGGTCTTGCTCACGAGTACCCCCCTTAAGACCCGAATTGCAGATCAGGCTCGCCGAACGCAGCCAATTGCTCTGAAAAGCCCGAAGACGGTTGATCCACGGTTAAGCTGTGGCCGTCTTCGGCCCAGATTTTCCGTGCAGACATCAGGACTTGCAGGCAAAGGCCGCCCAGGCGCGTGACCTGGGACGCATCCAGGGTCAGCGGGCGGCCGCGCAGGGCCATCAGTTCGGCCCGCAGGGGCTCGGCCGCCTGCAGGTCGAGAATGGGCGGCAGGCTCACGACCGCAGGCGCGTGCGGTTCAGACATCGATAGTCCCCCCAGGGACCCGCAGGAGGCGGGCCCTTAAAACTCTTCCCAGCCGTCGGCCTGCGGTTGCGGCTTGCGCAGCGCAGACCCGTCGCGGGCGGACCGCTTCAAGGCCGGTGCGGCCCGAGGCGCGGCCGCGACCCGTTGCGGCTGGCCGATCTTGAACCGCGCGACGGAGCCGGCCAGCACCTCGGCCTCTCCGGCCAGGGCGTGACTCGCCGCCGTCGATTCCTCGACCATGGCCGCATTCTGCTGCGTGACTTGATCCATTTGGTTAACGGCGGTGTTGACCTGTTGCAGGCCGACCGCCTGCTCCTGGGCGCTGGCGGCGATCTCGCTGACCAGGCCGTCGATCTCGGCCACGCGGCCGACGATGCGCTGCAAGGCCTCGCCGGTCTCCCCGACCAGGTGAACGCCCTGGCCGACCTGCTGGGTCGAGGCTCCGATCAAGGTCTTGATTTCCTTGGCCGCTTCCGCCGAACGCTGGGCGAGCGCGCGCACTTCGGAGGCGACGACCGCAAAGCCCTTGCCCGCGTCGCCAGCGCGGGCGGCTTCGACGCCGGCGTTGAGGGCCAGCAGGTTGGTCTGGAAGGCGATCTCGTCGATGACGCCGATGATCTGGCTGATCTGCTGGGCCGATTGCTCGATCTCGCTCATGGCCTCCACCGCCTGGCGCACGACCTCGCCGCTCTTCTGGGCGTCGCCGCGGGCGCCCAGCACCACTTCCGAACAGGTCCGGGCGCCGGCCGCGGTCTTGTTGACGGTGGCGGTGATCTCGTCGAGCGCCGCGGCGGTCTCTTCCAGGCTGGCGGCCTGCTGCTCGGTGCGGCGCGACAGGTCGTCGGCGGCGGTGGAGATTTCACCGGCGCCGTTCTTGATGCCGCGCACATTGGTGACCACCACGCTCATGGCGTCCTGCAACTGGCTCATGGCGGCGTTGAAGTCGGTCTTGAGCTGCTCGGCCTTGGGCGCGAACTGTGCGTCGATCCGGTGGGTGAGGTCGCCGGAGGCCAGTCTGTCCAGTGCCTCGGCCAGGGCGTCGATGGTGATCGCGTCCTGCTCGGCCTCGCGGGCCTTCTCGGCTTCGCGCGCGGCGCGCTCGGCCTCGGCCTGGGCGCGCTGCTCGGCGCTCTGGCCTTCGAGGCGCAGCTTCTCGATGCCGGCTTCCTTGAAGACCGAGACGGCCTGGGCCATCTCGCCCACCTCGTCCTTGCGGCCGATGGCCGGGACGGCGGCGGTGAAGTCGCCCTGGGCCAGGCGGCGCATGGCCGCGGTCATGGCGGTCACCGGCGCGGCGATCATCCGGGTCAGCAGCATGCCCAGGCCGATGGCGATCATCACCGCCAGGGCCAGGCCCGCGGCCAGGCTGACATAGGCGCTGCGGGTCGCCGCGATCTGCTGGGCCTGCAACTGCTCGGTCTCGCGGGTGACGGCGGTCTGCACGGCCTCGATGGCGTCCTCGGCCGGGCCGATGACCGCGTCGGCGGTTCCGTCGGGGCCGACCATGGCGATGGCCTGGGGCAGGGTGGCCGGATCGGCGCTCAGGCGCACGCCGGCCTCGAAGACGTCGCTGTACCACTTGTCGGCGGCGGCGGCCGCGGCGGTCACCTCGGCGGCGAGGTTCGGCTGGTCTTCCAGCGCCGCCTTGGCGGTGTCGAGACGCTTCTTGAAGTTGGCGCGATGCTTGTTGACGCGATCGATATAGTATTCGTCTTTCGACAGCAGGTAGCCGCGATAGCTGTTTTCCTGACGCGTCATGAAGAACTTGGCTTCATCGAGCGCGGCGACGATCTGGCGGCTCTCCTTGATCTCGTCGCGCGCATGATCGAGCGTGCGCAGGTTGACCAGCATGGCCCCGCCCATGCCGGCCATGGTCAGGGTCACGGCCGCAAAGCCCAGGGTCAGTTTGCGGGAAATCTTCAGGTCGTCGAAAAACACAGGGGGTGTCCTCGGTCACGGGATGTGGCGCACCGACAGGATCTGTCGCCGGGACCCTCGCTGCGCGCTTTTATTTGAGCGAATACTTGCGAGCCGGTTGCGGACCTTCCGCCGCCCTTTCGCCGCATTCACGTCCTCGGTACGGGCGCCCGCTTGAAGAAAAGGTTACCGGTCGCCCTGCCGATCGGGGAACCTGCTTGAAAAGCCGGGACTTCCGCCGCGGCTCTGCGACAATCTGGCGCGCGGACTCCAGCCTTCGGCAGGTTGAATTGGTAACAACCATGCCGAGCGTTCAGCGCCCGCCCTACAGTCTTTGCGGGTTGTGGCGTGGAGAAGCCATATTGAATGAAAGTCCAGTTTGAACGCCTCATCTGGCGCCCGCCCAATATAGCCGAGCCCGAGATGCGGCGTTCCGTGCGGCGCCCAGGGCGCTCGCGCTTGAGGCGAGCCAAGCATCGGCAAGCCTGCCGAAGCGGCGTGGATCGGCAGGTTTTCCGGCTCTGGCGGCGCCAACATGCCGATGACGCCCGGCGCGGCGCCTGGCCGCCCTAGCTAGGCCGTTGCTTCGAAGTTGCGCAGGATGCGGTCGGCGTTCTCTTCGCAAGACAGCCCCTCGGGCCGCTCCTCGATGTCGGCGATCAGGGTTTCCAGCCGCCGCCGCGTCCGCGCCAGGCGTTTTTCCATCGCGCGGATGTCGGCGAGCTTGGCGCGCAGGGCCGGGACGAGATCGCCGTGGTGCGGGCCGGCCGGATCGCCCGGCAGCAGGCGGCGGATCTCATCGAGAGTGAAGCCCGCGTCCTGGGCGCTGGTGATGACGTTCAGCGCGACGAGGGTGTCGGCGGCGTAGGTCCGATAGCCGTTGGAATGGCGCGAGGCGCTGAGCAGCCCCTGGCTCTCGTAGAAGCGGATGCGCGAGGCCGAGAGGCCGGTCAGTTTCGCAATCTCTCCGATCAGCACGCCTGCGGCCTCCCCTGTTGACCTTCAACCTGACTTAAAGGCTAGAGCGGTCGCCGTCGAGAGAGGAGACGCCCATGAGTACGAGCCTGCAACTGCGCTCGCTGGTGAAGTCGAGCGGCCAACTGGAGCTGTCGCTGGTCGAGGTTCCCATCCCCGAGCCGGGCGCCGACGAGGTGCTGGTGGAGATGCAGGCCGCGCCGATCAATCCTTCGGACCTCGGCCTGCTGATCGGGCCGGCCGACGTCGCCCGGGCGAGCGTCGTCGGCGCCGGAGCGACGGCGGTCGTCACCCTGC
The DNA here is from genome assembly GCF_041920015.1 of Phenylobacterium sp. GTDB lineage: Bacteria > Pseudomonadota > Alphaproteobacteria > Caulobacterales > Caulobacteraceae > Phenylobacterium. Next base: position 29,709 of record NZ_JAYRST010000033.1, on the reverse strand, counting down.
CGATCGCCGAGCCCGCCATGCGCGCCCTGGCCGCGCGGGCCGACGCCTCCATGCCGGTCGGCAACGAGGGCGCGGGCAAGGTGGTGGCCGCCGGGACGTCTCCCGAAGCCCAGGCCCTGCTCGGCAAGCTGGTCGCGCTGAACGGCGGGGCGACCTACGCCCAGCATCGCATCGCCAAGGCGGCCGACGTCATGCCGTTGCCCGAGGGGGCCAGCGCCGTGGACGGCGCCTCGTGCTTCGTCAATCCGCTGACCGCGCTCGGCATGATCGAGAGCATGCGCCGCGAGGGCCACACCGCCCTGGTCCATACGGCGGCGGCCTCGAACCTCGGCCAGATGCTCGTCAAGCTCTGCATTGCGGACGGCGTCGGGCTGGTCAACGTCGTGCGCAACGCCGAGCAGGCGAAGATGCTCAAGGACATCGGCGCCCGGTACGTGGTCGACTCGACCTCGCCGGCCTTCGTCGACGAGCTGACCAACGCCATCGCCGAGACCGGCGCGACCATCGCCTTCGACGCCGTGGGCGGCGGCCGGCTCGCCTCGCAGATTCTCTGGTCGATGGAAGCGGCGCTCAACCGCAAGGCCACGGCCTACAGCCGCTACGGCTCGTCGGTGCACAAGCAGGTCTATATCTATGGCGGGCTCGACACGCGTCCGACGGAGCTGGCCCACAGCTTCGGCCTGGCCTGGGGGATCAATGGCTGGCTGTTGCCGCTGTTCCTGGCCAAGGTCGGCCCGGAGACCGCCGACAGGTTGCGCGCCCGCGTCGCCGCCGAACTGAAGACCACCTTCGCCAGCCACTACACCGCGCAGATCTCGCTGGCTGAGGCTTTGGAGCCGCAGGTCATCGCCGCCTATCACCGGCGCGCGACCGGCGAGAAGTACGTGATCGTGCCGACCAAGACGGCTTGAGGCGGGCGCGGTGCGCCGCCGGTGCGCCCGCCCCCGAAGTCGGCAGGCCGGCCCCCGCTTGACCTTCAACCTGGCTTGCAGGTTAGAGCAGGGGCCGTCGAGAGGAGCAGCCCATGCGAGCCTATGTTCTCCAGCGGTATGGCGGCGCCGAGTGCGCGGCCCTGACCGACATTCCGGCGCCCAGGCCCGGGCCACATGAACTGCTGGTCGACGTGCGGGCGGCCGGGCTCAATCCGGTGGATGTCGGCTTCCGCAAGGGCGTGTTGCGGCCGCTCTATCGCCTGAAGCTTCCCACCGCCCTGGGCTGTGAGTTCGCAGGCGTGGTCGCGGCCGTCGGCGCGGAGGTCACGCGTTTTTCGGTGGGAGACCGGGTCTATGCCCGCGTCGAGAAGCATCGGCCGGGCGCTTTCGCCGAGCAGGCGCTGATCGGCGAGGACAACGCCGCGCTCATGCCGGCCGATCTCGATTTCGAGACCGCGGCCGGCACGCCCCTGGCCGCGCTCACCGCGCTGCAGGCGCTGCGCGACGAGCTGAAGGTTGGGCCGGGGCAGAGGGTCTTCATCTCAGGCGGCGCGGGCGGGGTGGGGACCTTCGCGATCCAGATCGCCAAGCAGTTGGGCGCCCACGTCACCACCACGGCGTCCAGCCGCGGCGAGGCGCTGGTCCGCAGCCTGGGGGCCGATGAGGTGATCGACTACACGGCCGACGATCTTTCGAGCCTGGGGCGCGAGTTCGACGCCGGCCTCGACCTGGTCGGCGGCGAGACCCTGGAGCGGATGTTCCATCTCGTGAAGCGGGGCGCCAAGGTCGTGTCGGTGGCCGCCGTGCCAGAGCCGCGGACGGCTTTGCAGGATCTCGGCGGCCGGGTGGTGCTGGCCGGCCTCTTCTGGATCGTCAGCCGCGGCGTTCGCGCCAAGGCTCGGGCCGCGGGCGTCGACTACCGCTACATGTTCATGCGGCCGAGCGGCCGCGACCTCGCCCAACTGGCCGAGTGGATCGAGGCCGGGCGCATCCGGGTCGTCCTCGACCGGACCTACCCGTTCTCGCAGATCGCCGAAGCCTTCGCCTATCTCGAGACCGGCCGGGCCAAGGGCAAGGTGGTCGTCTCGATGGGCTGACGGCTCAGGCGGCCAGGCCCGCCCGCTCGTCGGGATGCACCAGGTCGTGCAGTTCCGGGCGCTTGGCGATGTAGGCGCGGAAGAAGGAGCAGTGCGGGCGCACCCACAGCTTGTGTTCTCGCGCGAAGGCCAGGCCCGCCTCGACCAGCCGCTTGCCGACGCCCTGGCCGGAGAAGGCGTCGGGCACGACCGTATGCGGAAAGATCACGCTGTCGCCCTTCAGGCGATAGTCGGCGAAGGCGACCTCGCCGCCCATCCTGATCTCGAAGCGCTCGTCGGTGCGGGCGACGTCCGGCTGGTCGGTCATGGGCTTCTCCTTCGCCTGTTCAGATAGACCCGGGGCGGCGGACGCGGAAGGGGGCTGGGCCTCAGGCCGAGCCGATGGCGACCTCGCCGCGCGGGGTGGAGAGGCGGGCGCTGAGGGCTGGCGGGCCGGTTTCCACCTCCACCTCGACGTCCAGGCGCTCCAGCAGGGCGCGCAGGCTCCAGGCCTCGGGATGGGTGACGGTGAGGCTTTCGAGGCGGCAGGCCTCGTCGGCCTCGTCGGCCGGGTGGGGACTGTCGCCCCAGTCGATGAAGAAGGGGACGACCTGGCCGTAGGGATGGCCGGCGGGGATCAGCAGGCGCCAGCGCACCAGCCGCCCGCTGGGCAGGCGACGCGACATGGGGATGACGCCCGGATGCGGCAGGCCCGACTTTTCCAACTGGGAGGCGATGCGGTCGAGCCGTTCGGCGGCGACGGCGAAGGTGTGCAGGCGCGGCGCCTTCAGCGCCGAGAGCCCGGCCGGGGCGGCCAGCGGCGCCTGGGACGGATCGGGGGCCAGCACCTCCAGATAGGTCCGCTCGCCCAGGCCGAGGATGGCGTTGCGCGTGCCGTTCCCCGGATGGGCGCCGCCGGGTTGGACGACAGCGCCGGTGCGTTCGGCCAGGTCCACGATCGCCCGTTCCAGATTGGGCGCGGCCCAGACGAGATGGTCGATGCGCGCCATCAGCCGGCCCGGCGCGCGAAGGCGACGACATTGCCGCCGTCGGCCTGCTCCAGCGGCGGAACTCGGGCGGCCGGCGCCTCGGGCGCGCGCAGGACGAAGCCGCCGAAGGCCAGGGCCTGGGCGACCAGGCAGGCGGCGGCCGGGAAGGGGCCGCGCGGGGCGTCGGCCAATAGCCAGCTCAGATGCGCTTCCAGGCGCGGATAGTCCTCTTCCTGGGCGGCGGCGAACACGGCCAGCACCGATTGCTCGTCGCGGGTCAGGCGATAGGAGCCGGGGGCGGCCAGGGTGATGCGCCGCTTGCCGACCAGGCCCAGCTCGCGGACGAAGACCGAAAGGGCGGTCAGCGCCTCTATCCCCAGCGGGCCCAAGGCGTCTGAGAACTGGCGGCGGATCAGGTCGCAGCCGCCGGCCCCGAACGCATGGGCCCGGAAGGCCCAGAGCAGCATGTGCTCACCCTGGGTGAGGTCGCAGAGTCGGGCGTGGTCGTCGGGGGAGGGCTGGGGCATGCGAGTCTCCATCGCGCCCCGCAACCGTATTGATATTGCGAATGACTCGCAAGAGTGGATTGCAGGGTGGCGCGAGAGAGCGTCCTGGCCGCCGAGCGGCTGAGGATATCGACGCCGGCCGCGCCTGGTCTTCGTGTCGGAAGCCCTGGCGGGGCCCAGGTCACGCCGCGGCGCTGACCGGGCGGAAGCTTTCTTCGTCGAAGAGGGCGTCCCAATCGGCCCAGCGGGCGGCGGCGTCGCGCAGGCGGGCGTCGTCGCGGACGGTGAGGACCTGGCCCTCGGCCTCGTCCCAGATCACGGTGAGGTCGGCCAGGCGGTGGGCGTCGGGGCCGAGCTTGCCTTGCGCCTGCAGCGTCTCGATCATGCCTGCGGAGATGCGCAGCTTCAGGCGGCCGCCGGACTGGCGCACGGCCACATCGGCGTGGGTGATGACCTGGTCGATCATTTCGGCGCTGGCCGGGACCAGCGGGCGGCGGGCGTCGAACAGGAACACCGGGTCGGCGTAGGTGCGGCGGAAGGCGGTGACTTTGGCGGCGGCGGGCATCGGGGGCTCCTTTCCTCTCGGCAGGATCATGGATAAGGTGCCGATGCGTCATAATCGGACGTAAGATGGTTCGTGATGTGTTCTCATGCGGCATGAAAAGGCGGCGCGGCTGCTGGAGCTGGCGCGGATGATGGCGGCCTCGGCCGAAGGCCTGACGCTCGACGAGATGGCCGAGCGGCTGGGCGTGGGCCGGCGCACGGTCGAGCGCATGCGCGACGCCGTGCGCGAAGCCTTCCCGCAGATGGAGGAGGTGGACGACCCGCCGACCCGGCGTTTCCGCATACCGGCAGGTTTGGACGGCATCTTCCAGGCGCCCAGCGCCGACGAGTTCGCCGCCTTGCGAGCCGCCGCCGAGCAGTTCAAGGCGGCAGGCGCGCGGGCGCGGGCCAATGCGCTGCTGTCGCTGGAGCAGAAGGTGCTGTCGGCGATCCGGGCCGGGGCGCGGCGCAAGCTGGCGCCGGACCTGGAGGCGCTGCTGGAGGCCGAGACCATGGCCATCCACGCCGGCCCGCGGCCGTTCGAGGACGAGACCGTGCTGGGCGCGGTGCGCGAGGCGATCGTCTCGCTGCGGCGGTTGAAGCTGCGCTACGAGGGCGGCTCCTCGCCCGGGCGGGTGCGCGAGATCACCCCGTTCGGCCTGCTGTTCGGCCGCTCGAACTACCTGGTGGGGGGAGAAGGGGATTCGCCCGAGCCGCGCACCTGGCGGCTGGACCGTATCGGCGACATCGAGGTTTCCGAGACCCCCGGGGCGCGGCCGCCGGAATTCTCGCTGCAGGCCTTCGTCAACCGCAGCTTCGGCATCTACCAGGACGAGGTCGAGGAGGTGGTGCTGCGTATCTTTCCGCATGGCGCCGAGGAGGCGCTGGGTTGGCGCTTCCACCCGACCCAGTCGATCGAGCCGCAGGCGGACGGTTCGGTGATCGTGCGCTTCACGGCTGGCGGCATGCGCGAGCTGGCCTGGCACCTCTTCACCTGGGGCGACAAGGTGGAAATCATCGCGCCGCAGCGGCTAAGGAGCGTGATGCGCCAGGAACTGGCCGTGGCGGCCAGGGCGCACGGGACGCCGATCGATGAGCGAGACTGAAGGCTTCGTGCTGAACCAGACCATGCTGCGGATCAAGGACCCGCAGAAGACCCTCGCCTTCTATCGCGACGTGCTGGGGATGACCCTGCTGGACCGCTACGATTTCGAGGCCGGGAAGTTCTCGCTCTACTTCATGGGTTATCCGGGCGGCGAGATCCCGTCCGATCCGGGCGAGCGGGTGCAGTGGGTGTTCGAGCAGCCGGCCCTGCTGGAGTTCACCCACAACTGGGGGACCGAGGACGATCCCGATTTCTCCCACCACAATGGCAATTCCGAGCCGCGGGGCTTTGGCCATATCGGCCTGTCGGTGCCCGACGTGGCGGCGGCCTGCGCGCGGTTCGAGGCCCTGGGCGTGGACTTCGTCAAGCGCCCGAACGACGGGGCGATGAAGGGCCTGGCCTTCATCAGGGACCCCGACGGCTACTGGATCGAGATCGTGTCGGGCCCGAACCTGCGCGCGCTGATCGGAGCGGTGCGGGGGTAGGGGGATCGGAGAAATGAAAACAACTGCGCCCTTCGGCGTTCTTGCTTGCGAGCCAACGTTGGCCGGGAGGACCCGATGAGCGAGCCGATCCTGACGCCGCGGGCCGACGGCCTGGTGGAGAGCCGTGTTCCGGTGCTGCTGCCGGTGATGGCGCCGCGGCTGCAGGGGGAGCTGTCGGCGGCGGGGTTCGGGGACCTGGCGCTGTGGGGCGAGGGCGACCTGGGGCGGCTGCGCTTCACGCCGCTGGCCGGACCTTATGTACACGGGCCGAACATGCTGACCGCGCTGGGCGGCGGGATCTTCGTCGCCCAGGAGGCGCCGGTGATGGCGATCCGTGGGGCGAGCTATCGCAGCTTCACGCCCGCACGGCGCTGCGCGGCCTGGGACCGGATGGAGCATCCGAAGGCCCGGGTGGCGCGCGAGGCGGGCCGGCGGCGGATCGACCTGCCCTGGGCCAGCGTGCTGATCGAGCAGCGCGGAAGCGACCTGGTGGTGGCCGCCGGGACGGACCTGGCCGAGGCCGAGCGCGCCCTGGGCTTTCCCGTCGAGATCATCGTCGCCGAGGCGCAGGGCCATGTCGCCCATTGCGATCGCCTGCCGCAGGCCGATCCGATGCTGCGCAGCATGGTCATGCAGGGAACCCACGCCGCGCTCTCCAGCGTGCGGCGCGACGAGCGGGGCCGGTTCGACGGCCTGGCGGCGGGGCTGCACTATTCGGCGCCGGCCCGAACCTATTACCGCGACGGCTACTGGACCTTGCAACTGCTGCTGGAGGTCGCCCCGGCCATCGTCCACGAGGAGATCGAGATGCTGGCCTCCGGCGTGCAGCCGGACGGCGAGGCGCCCAGCGGCGTGATCGTCTCCGGCCCCGAACAGGCGCGGGCCTGGGAGGAGCTGCGGACCACGGTGTTCGGCATGGACTGGATCCATACCCGCTCGAACGACTGGTGGAGCGACCATTTCGATTCGCCGCTGTTCTTCGTGCTGGCGGTCTCGGACTACGAGCGGGCGAGCGGCGACATCGAGCCGGCCCAGCGGCACTGGCCGCTGATCGCGGCGATCTTCGAGCGCTATCGCGGGCTTTGCGAGCAGGGCCTGCCGGTGAAGCCGCGGCACGACCGCGACTGGGCCGACAACGTCTATCGCAGCGGCTTCGTCGCCTATGACCTCGGGCTCTGGGTCGGGGCGCTGGACGCCACGGCGCGCCTGGGCGCGCGGCTGGACCCGCCGCTGGGGGAGGCGGCCGCGGCGCTGGCGCGCGAAGCCCGCGCGCGGATCGGCCCGGCCCTGTGGCAGGCGGGCGGCTGGTACGCCGACTATTGCGCGCCGGCCGGCCTGGAGGAGGTCGAGCCGGTGCTGGAGGGCCACCTCGCCCTCGACAGCCTGACCCTGCTGCGCCACGACGCGGTTCCGAAGGATCGCGCGCTCCAGGTGCTGGAAGCGGTCCGCGCCCGGCTGGAAAGCCGCGGCGACAGCGGCCAGCCGTTCGGCGACTGGGGGGTGATGTGCGCCTTTCCACCCTATGGGCGCCGGGCCGACACCCGCTCGAAGTCGGCCTTCGCCTATCGCTACCACAACGGCTCGGACTGGCCCTGGCTGGACGGGATGTATGCGGAGGAACGCCTGCGCCGCGGCTTGCCCGGCTGGCGCTATCCGCTGCTGCGCTGGTGGGAGACCTCACTCGCCCGGGGCTGGATGGGAACGGTCGAATACTTCGCCCCGCCCTGGGGCCGCGGCTCGCTGCTGCAAGGCTGGTCGTCCATGCCCGCCGCCGCGGCCCTGCGTTATCGCGACGTGGTGCTGGCCGGCGACCCGGACGCCGCGCGTTAGTTGCTCCCCAAGCGGGGAAGGAATCTTACCGCTCCACGGCGGGGGCGGTCAGAGCGCGGCAGGGTCGCCGGCGAGCGCCGCCCAGATCACCGGAAGGCGTCCACGAACTCGCCGACCCAGGCCTTCAGCGCGTCCTTCTTCTCCAGCGGCGTGGCGCCGTGGCGAACCAGCACCATGTCGAGGTCGGGAACGGCGATGGTGTACTGGCCGTCATAGCCGTTGGCCGAGAACGAGCCTTCTCCCGCCACGCCCAGCCACCAGTGCGCGCCATAGGCGCCTTCGGTGACGCCCGGCTGCTGGAAGGTCGGGGTGCGGGCGTAGTCGACCCAGCCGGGCGGCAGGAGCTGGCGGCCTTCCCACACCCCGCCGCGCAGGTAGAGCAGGCCGAAGCGGGCGAAGTCGCGGGCGGTGGCGAAGCAGAAGGAGGAGCCGATGAACGTGCCGGCCGCATCGAACTTGGGGATCGGGCTCGTCATGCCGAGCGGGCCGAACAGGCGCTCGAACATATAGGCCTTGAGGTCGCCGGCCGCCTGGCCGGCGGCGCGGGCGACGATGTTGCTGGTCCCGCTGGCGTAGGACCAGAAGCTGCCCGGCGCGTGCTCCAGCGGCTGGCTGGCGGCGTAGTGAGCGACATCGGCCTTGCCGCTCTCGAACAGCATCTCGATCACGTCCGAGACGTGGCCCGGCACATAGTCCTCGACGAACTTCAGGCCGCTGGACATGCGCAGCAGGTGGTCGAGGGTGATGGCCGCGCGCGGGTCGCCGGGCGCCTTCCATTCGGGGACATCGGCGGGGGCGTGGATGTCGAGCTTGCCGTCGCCCACGAGCAGGCCGACCAGGGCCTGGGTGATGCTCTTGGCCTTGGACCAGGAGGGATAGGTGGCGTCCGGCCCGTGGTCCTTTCCGTAGCGCTCGAAGACCAGCCGCCCGCCCTGGACGAGGACCAGGGCGTGGGTCTCTCCCAGGGCGTCGGTCTCGAAGGCGGTCTTCAGCAGGGCCTCGAAGCGCGGGCGGTTGAGGCGGTCGGGCAGGCCGCCGGCCGGCCAGGCCTGGGTGGGCCAGGCGACGTCGGCGGGCTGGGCGGGGAGCGGGGCGAGGGTCATGGGCGCCAGACTGGCGCTCGGCGCGCGGCTTGTCACGCTTGGAGCTCTTTCGGCGGGCGAGATGGCCGGAGCGGACAGGTCTGGCGGTCCGATCTGGCGCTCCGAGGGCTTGGGCTGCGAAACATGACCGCAACAAATGCCGGCCCTCATGCGCTGTGAAGCGTGTAGGGCGAGCAGGAGGCGCGGCCATGTGCGACGACGACATCCACCAGGGGCTGATCGAGGACCCCACCCTTTCGCGGCGGGCCTTCGGGCTGATGGGCGCGGCCGCCGCGGGCCTGGCCGCCGGCGCGGCCGGGGCGGCGACGCCGGTGGTCGAGAAGGACGTGGAGGTGAAGACGCCGGACGGCGTGGCCGACGCGGCGCTCTATTACCCCGAGGGCAAGGGCGCCTGGCCGGCGGTGGTGATCTGGCCCGACGTGGTCAGCCTGCGCCCAGCGTTCCGCGAGATGGGACGGCGGTTGGCGCAGAGCGGCTATGTGGTGCTGGTCCCCAACCTCTACTATCGCGTCAAGCGCGCGCCGGTGGTGGAGGGGAGCTTCAACTTCGCCAATCCTGACGACCGCGCCAAGCTGACGGCGCTGCGCCCCAGCGTGACCCCGGAGGGGACGGCGCGCGATGCGGCCGCCTATATCGCCTATCTCGACGCCCTGCCGCAGACCGACCGCAAGAAGAAGGTCGGGACGCAAGGCTACTGCATGGGCGGGCCGCTGGCCTTCTATACCGCAGGGGCGGTTCCGGCGCGGGTTGGGGCGGTGGCCAGCTTCCACGGCGGCGGGCTCCACACCGATGCGCCGACCAGCCCGCACCTGACCCTGGCCAGGAGCCATGCGGAATATCTGGTGCTGATCGCCGATAACGACGACCAGAAGGAGCCGGCCGCCAAAGACCAGATCAAGGCCGCGCTCGCCCAGGCCGGACGCCCGGCCAAGGTCGAGGTCTATGCCGGCGTCAACCACGGTTGGACGGTGAAGGGCGGCCAGGTCTACGACGAGCCCGCCGCCGAAAAGGCCTGGGCCGAACTGCTGGCCCTTTACAAACGGGCGCTCTGAGGCGGACAGGCGAGTTGCTTCCATATACAAAATATTGTATAGTCCCGTTTGGTGATGACTGAGACGCCCAAGCTCCTCGCGTTCTGCGGGAGTTCGCTCGACGATCTTCGGAGGTTTCCGACCGGCGCGCGACGGGAGGCGGGGTTTCAGCTCGATCTGGTGCAGAACGGGCGCGATCCCGACGATTGGAAGCCGATGAGCACCATCGGTCAGGGTGTTCGGGAGATACGGGTTCGCGACGGAGCAGGAGCGTTTCGGGTCATCTATGTGGCCAAGTTCGCCGACGCCGTGTTCGTCCTGCATTGCTTCGAAAAGAAGTCGCAGCGGACCAGCCGCCTGGACGTCGACCTGGCGACGCGCCGCTACAAGGAGTTGCTCAAGGAGCGAAGAGGATGAGCGACAAGCGTTTCGCCAGCGTCTGGGACGCTATCGAGAGCGATCCCGGTCAGGCTGAGAACATGAAGCTGCGTTCGCGCCTGATGATGGCGCTGCGTGACCACATCGCCCAGGAAGGCCTGAGCCAGGCGGCGGCTGCCAAGCTGTTCGGCGTGACCCAGCCGCGGGTTTCGGACCTCGTGCGCGGGAAGATCGACCTGTTCAGCCTCGATACCTTGGTCAACATGCTGGCGGCTGCGGGCCTGCACATCGAGCTTCAGGTGGCCAGGGCCGCGTAGTCTCCGAGGCCGTCGTCAGCCCGCCGTCAGGCGCGCCAGCACGGCGCCTTCGCTGACCTGGTCGCCGACGGAGACGGCGAGGGATTCGACTTCGCCGTCGAAGGGGGCGGTGAGGGCGTGTTCCATCTTCATGGCTTCGAGGGTCAGCAGGGGCTGGCCGCGCGCGACCTTGTCGCCGACGCAGACCGCCACGGCGACGACCTTGCCCGGCATCGGTGCGCGGATCGCCCCGTCGCCGCCCCCGCCGTGGGCCGCGTCCTTGGCGGGCGGGCGGGTGGTCAGGACGAAGGCCTCGCCGGCGTCGAAGACCACGATCTCGCCGGCGTCGGTCAGCAGCACGTCGCCGGGCAGGTCGTCGATGGCTAGCGGCGCGTCCAGGGCCTGGCCGTCCAGATAGAGCTTGATGGCGCCGGCTGGCGGGGCGTTGAGGCGAAAGCCGGTCAGGTGCGTCCAGGGCTCCGGAGCGCGGTCCTCCTCGTCGAGAACCGCCGCCATGGCCGCCGAGGCCAGAGCGTGGGCCGAGGGCGGCGGCGCGGGGGCCAGGGCCTCCAGCCGTGCCTCGATGAAGCCGGTGTCGACCTCGCCGGCGATGAAGTCGGGGTGGTCCAGGCAACGGGCCAGGAAGCCGGCGTTGGTCTTCACGGGCCAGACCTCGACCTCGCTGCAGCCTTGCGCCAGCAGGTCGCTCGCCCCCTCGCGGGTCGGGGCGTGGGCGATCAGCTTGGCGATCATCGGGTCGTAGAAGGGCGAGACCTCGCCGCCTTCCTCCACCCCGGCGTCGACGCGCACCAGGTCTTCGGGCAGGCGGAAGTGCTCCAGGGTTCCGATGGAAGGCAGGAAGCCGCCGGAGGGGTTTTCGGCGTAGAGCCGCGCTTCGATGGCGTGACCGTGCAGCGCGATCTCCTGCTGGCGCAGGGGCAGGGGCTCGCCCGAGGCGACGCGGATCTGCCATTCGACCAGGTCGAGGCCGGTCACCGCCTCGGTCACCGGATGCTCGACCTGCAGGCGGGTGTTCATCTCCATGAACCAGATGCGGTCGGGCTTCAGGCCCTCGCTGGCGTCGGCGATGAACTCGACCGTGCCGGCGCCGATATAGCCGACCGCCTGGGCGGCCTTCACCGCCGCGCTGGTGACGGCGGCGCGCGCGGCCTCGCTCATGCCGGGGGCGGGGGCCTCCTCGATGACCTTCTGGTGGCGACGCTGCAGCGAGCAGTCGCGCTCGTAGAGGTGGACGACATTTCCGTGGGCGTCGCCGAACACCTGCACCTCGATGTGGCGCGGGCGGGCGACATAGGTCTCCAGCAGCACGCGGTCGTCGCCGAACGAGGCGGCCGCCTCGCGCTGGCAGGCGGTGAGGGCCGCGGCGAAGTCCTCGCCCCGCTCGACCTTGCGCATCCCCTTGCCGCCGCCGCCGGCCACGGCCTTGATCAGCACCGGATAGCCGATGGCGTCGGCCTCGCTCTGGAGGCGCTGCGGGCTCTGGTCCTCGCCCAGATAGCCGGGGGTGACCGGAACGCCAGCGGCGGCCATCAGCGCCTTGGCCGCGTCCTTCAGGCCCATAGCGCGGATCGCGGCGGGGGGCGGGCCGATCCAGGTCAGGCCCGCGGCGGCGGCCGCCTCGGCGAACTGCGCGTTTTCGGAGAGGAAGCCGTAGCCGGGATGGATGGCGTCGGCGCCGGCCGCCAGGGCCGCCTCGATGATCGTTTCACCGACCAGATAGCTCTCGCGCGCCGGGGCCGGGCCGATCAGCACGGCTGTGTCGGCCATGCGCACGTGCGGGGCCTCGGCGTCGGCCTCGGAATAGACCGCCACCGTGGCGATCCCCATGGCCTGGGCGGTGCGGAACACGCGGCAGGCGATCTCGCCGCGATTGGCGACCAGAATGCTCTTGATCATGGTCACATCCGGAAGACGCCGAACCGGGTTTCCGGGATCGGCGCGTTGAGGGCGGCGGAGATGGAGAGGCCCAGCACGTCGCGGGTCTGGACAGGGTCGATGACGCCGTCGTCCCACAGGCGGGCGGTGGCGAAATAGGGCGAGCCCTCGGCCTCGTAGCGCTCGCGGATCGGGGTCTTGAAGGCCTCCTCCTCGGCGGGTGTCCAGGTCGCGGCGTCGCGGTGGACGGTGGCCAGCACGCTGGCGGCCTGCTCGCCGCCCATCACGCTGATGCGGCTGTTGGGCCAGGTCCAGAGGAAGCGGGGGGAATAGGCGCGGCCGCACATGCCGTAGTTGCCGGCCCCGAACGAGCCGCCGATCAACACGGTGAACTTGGGGACCTCGGCGCTGGCGACGGCGGTGACCAGCTTGGCGCCGTCCTTGGCGATGCCGCCAGCCTCGTACTTGCCGCCGACCATGAAGCCGGAGATGTTCTGCAGGAAGACCAGCGGGATCTTGCGCTTGCAGGCCAGCTCGATGAAGTGCGCGCCCTTCAGCGCGCTTTCGGAGAACAGCACGCCGTTGTTGGCGAGGATCGCGACGCGATAGCCCCAGATGCGGGCGAAGCCGCAGACCAGGGTCGCGCCGTAGAGCGGTTTGAACTCGTCGAAATCCGAGCCGTCGACGATGCGGGCGATCACTTCGCGCACGTCGTAGGGCGCGCGCACGTCGGGCGGGACGATCCCGTAGAGCTCGGCCGGGTCGTAGGCCGGCGGGCGGGGGGCGGCGAGGTCCTGCTCCACCTGCTTTACGGTGTTCAGGTTGGCGACGATGGCGCGGACGAGGGTCAGGGCGTGCTCGTCGTCCTCGGCCACATAGTCGACCACGCCGGAGCGGCGGCCATGGGTGTCGGCGCCGCCCAGCTCCTCGGCGCTGATGACCTCGCCGGTGGCGGCCTTCACTAGCGGGGGTCCCCCTAAGAAGATGGTGCCTTGGCCGCGGACGATCACCGTCTCGTCGCTCATGGCCGGCACATAGGCGCCGCCGGCCGTGCAGGAGCCCATGACGCAGGCGATCTGGGCGATGCCCTCGGCGCTCATCCGCGCCTGGTTGAAGAAGATGCGGCCGAAATGCTCTCGGTCGGGAAAGACCTCGGCCTGGTGCGGCAGGTTCGCCCCGCCGGAATCGACCAGATAGACGCACGGCAGGCGGTTCTGCTGGGCGATCTCCTGGGCGCGCAGGTGCTTCTTCACGGTGATCGGGAAATAGGCCCCGCCCTTCACCGTCGCGTCGTTGGCGAGGATCATCACCTCGCGGCCGCTGACCCGGCCTATGCCGGCGATCAGGCCCGCGCCCGGCGCCTCGTCGCCATAGAGGCCGCCTGCGGCCAGGGCGCCGATCTCCAGGAACGGCGAGCCGGGATCGAGCAGGCGCTCGACCCGCTCGCGCGGCAGCAGTTTTCCGCGGGCGGCGTGGCGCTGGCGCGAGGCTTCCGGCCCGCCCAGGGCGGCCTGGGCTGTGCGTTCGGCGAGGTCTGCGGCCAGGGCGCGATTGTGCGCTTCGTTGGCCTGGAAGGCGGCGCTCGTCTTGTCGATGTCGGTGGAGAGCCTCATGCGCCCAGCAACTCCCGGCCGATCAGGAAGCGGCGGATTTCGTTGGTGCCGGCCCCGATGTCGTAGAGCTTGGCGTCGCGGACCAGCCGCTCGACCGGGAAGTCCTTGGTGTAGCCGGCGCCGCCCAGGGCCTGCACCGCCTCCAGGCTGACCCGCACGGCGTTCTCCGAGGCCAGCAGGATCGCGCCGGCCGCATCGAAGCGGGTGGTGAGGCCGGCGTCGCACGCCCTCGCCACCGCATAGACATAGGCCCTGGCTGAGTTCAGGGCGACGTACATGTCGGCGACCTTGCCCTGCATGAGCTGGAACGAGCCGATCGGTTTTCCGAACTGCTTGCGCTCGCGCACATAGGGCAGCACCACGTCCAGGCAGGCCTGCATGATGCCGAGGGGGCCGGCGGCCAGCACCGCGCGCTCGTAGTCGAGGCCGCTCATCAGCACCGCGGCGCCGCCGTTCAGCGGGCCCATGACGTTCTCTTCGGGGACTTCGCAGTCCTCGAACACCAACTCGGCGGTGTCGGACCCGCGCATGCCCATCTTGTCCAGCTTGGGCGAGACGGAAAAGCCCTTCATGCCCTTCTCGATCAGGAAGGCGGTGACGCCGCGGCTGCCCTCGTCCGGCGAGGTCTTGGCGTAGACCACCAGGGTGTCGGCGTGCGGGGCGTTGGTGATCCAGAACTTCGTGCCGTTCAGCACGTAGCGGTCGCCGACGGGCTCGGCGCGCAGCTTCATCGAGATCACGTCCGAGCCGGAGCCCGCCTCGCTCATGGCCAGGGAGCCGACGTGCTCGCCGCTGATGAGCCGCGGCAGATAGCGGCGCTTCTGCTCGGGGCTGCCCCAGCGCCGGATCTGGTTCACACAGAGGTTCGAGTGCGCGCCATAGGAGAGGCCGACCGAGGCCGAGGCGCGGGAGATCTCCTCCATCGCCACCACATGCTCCAGATAACCGAGGCCGAGGCCGCCGAAGTCTTCCTCCACCGTGACGCCGTGCAGGCCGAGTTCGCCCATCTGCGGCCACAGCTCGCGCGGGAAGGTGTTGGTCGCATCCACCTGGGCGGCGATGGGGGCGATCTTGTCCGCGGCGAAGCGGGCGGTGGTCTGGCGGATCGCGTCTGCGGTCTCGCCGAGGCCGAACTGGAAGTTGGGACCGGACATTGCTGGGGCGCCTTCTGCGGTCTGATCTCGGGTCAGCCTCGCAAACCTAGCGCTCGAAGAACAATCCACAAAATTGAACGTGCGTGATCCATATGATAGATACTGTCTATCATGGACCGCTATCTGCTGCGTTATTTCCTGGCGGTCGTGGAGACCGGCAATTTCAGCCGCGCGGCGACGCGCGAAAACGTCGCCCAGCCGACCTTGTCGGCCGGGATCGCCAAGCTGGAGGGCGAGCTGAAGGCGCGGCTGTTCGACCGCACCAACCGCCGCGTCCACCTGACCGAGGCTGGCAGCCGCTTCCTGGTCCACGCCCGCCGTATCGAGCACGAATACAACCTCGCCCAGGCCGCGGTGTCGGGAGCCGCGCGAAGCGAACTGCTGCGGGTGGCGGTGCTGTCGACCATCCCCACGGCGCTGGTCGGCCAGGCCCTGGCCCTGCGCGGCGCGGGCGGCGAACAGGTCGAACTGCTGGACGGAAGCGAGCGCGAGGTCGCCGCCCTGCTGGCCCGCCGCCGCGCCGACCTGGCCCTGACCATCGTTGGTCTGTCTACGGAGCGTTTCGCCAGCGAGCGATTGCGCGAGGAGGGCTATGGCCTGGCCCTGCCGGCGGCCCATCGCCTGGCCGGCGCCGGGGCGGTGGCCGGCGAGGACCTGGCCGACGAGGTGATGATGGTGCGCCGCCAGTGCGAGGCGCTGGCCCAGACCAGCCGCTATTTCACCGACCGCGGCGTGCGGCCGTTCTTCAGCTATCGCGGCGCCAGCGACGACAAGGTGCTGGCCCTGGTCGGCGCCGGGCTGGGGATCACGGTCATGCCCGACAGCTATCAGGACCCCGCCGTCGCCCGCGTCACGCTGCAGGGCTTTACGCCGCGCCGCACGCTCGGCCTCTGCTACGCCGACGAAGCCGCTCGCCACCGCACCGGCGGCCTCGTCCAGGCGCTGCGCGAGGTGTTCGCCGCCGCCTAGCTCTTGCGGAACTTCAGCGGGCCTTGGGCGGTCTCGATCACCAGGGCGCCGCCGGGGGCGAAGCTGTAGCTCTTGGCGGTCTCCAGGGCGCGCAGGTAGGTTCCTTCCTGCTCCATCAGCGGTTGGGGACAGGCCATCAGGGTCGACCCCATCTTGCCGAGGGTGAGCTTGTCGCCCTTCAGCGCCCAGGTCCCGGTATAGCGGTTGCAGCCGCCGGCGCCGGCGGCGCGGCCTTCGGAGAGGAAGCTGAGGGTGACGGGGGATTCGCCTTGCACGGGCGCGCCCAGAAGTTCCTCCAGCCGCCACTCCGGCCCGGCCAGGGCGCCGCCGCCCGCTGGCGGGGTTTGGGTCGCGCAAGCGGTGAGGGCGAGGCCCGTCATCGCCGCGGCCGAAAGGAGGCGAAGCTGCATGATGTCTCTCCAAGAAGCCCAAGGGGCCTTTGCGCTAGAATGGCCAAGCGCGGCCGTAGTTCCGCCGGGCTTCTCCCCGCGCAAGGGAAAGGCCGCTTAGGACGTCTTCAGGTCGTCGATGGACGCCGCCATATAGCGAGCGTCCGCACCATAGGCCGCGACCTTGGCTTGCAGGGCCGGGGACATGGCCGCGGGCTGGGCGTAGCCGAGTTTTTCCCAGAACCGCCAGGCGCCCTGGACGGCCACGAGGTCGCCGGTGATCAGGCCAGCATCCCGCGCCGCCGAGGCCGCAGCGCCCGCCAGGGCGCGGCCCAGTCCCCGGCCTTGCGCCTGCGGCCCGATGGCCAGGTCGTGGATGAACCAGTTGTCGGCCGGTGGCGGCGGCGGGAGGGTCAGGCCTATCGGCGGCGGCTCGCCCGCCGGCCAGGGATGGCTGAGGATGTAGGCGATCAGCTCCTCGCCCGCGAAGGCGCCCCAGCAGAGACGGGGCGCGGCGATCACCCGGCTGGCCAGGATCTCGGCCGGCTCATGATAGAGCGGGGCGTAGACCGCGTTCTGCAAGGCGGCCGCCGCGGCCATGTCGTCGAGGCGCAAAGGGCGCAGCGTTGGAGCGGTCATGAGCAGATGTCCTGGCGGGGTGGGGGCATCGGGTCATAAGACCATCGGCTTGCGCCTGTCGCCCCGGCATATGGCTTGGATAAGCGACGGTAGCCCACTTTTGCATGTCCTCCCGGAAAGCGCGCAGCGCTTGTCCGGGATCCATGAACACTTCAGCTTTCAGACTCTTGCACTGCCGAGACGACCCTGAACCGCGTGTGTTCATGGGTCCCGGTCTTGCTTCGCAAACCGGGAGGACATTCATATGCGATAGCCCTGCCCCAGAGGGGGAGCATCTGAAGGGGAGGGGGAGTTTGCGCATCCTGCCGCCCAACGCCTATCTAGGGCTCATGTCCGACGCCGCCCTCGCCAGCCATGTGACGCCGCAGAACCTTCGCGACCTGGTCGGGCGGTTCTATGGGCGGGCGCGGGAGGACGAACTGCTGGGGCCGGTGTTCGGGGCGGCGATCGAGGACTGGGACCACCACCTCGACCACATCGCCGCCTTCTGGAGCTCCAGCCTGCTGGGCGTGGGGCGGTTCGCGGGGCGGCCGATGGGCGCGCACATGCGCCATCCGATCACCCCGCCGATGTTCGACCGCTGGCTGGCCCTATGGGCGCAGGCGACGTCCGAGGTCTATGAGCCGGACATCGCCCAGGCGCTGCAGGCGCGGGCGGCGCGCATCGCCGAGAGCTTCAAGCTCGGCCTGTTCTACCGCCCGGCCGACCACGCGCCGGTTCCTTAGAGCATTTTCCGCCGAAGTGGACGCCGGTTCGGCGCAGAAAATGCTCTAAATTCAAAGAGTCCAGATCATGATCCGCGGATCATGATCTAGGCGTAGTTGCCCAGAGCATCGCCGCTGGCGTCGCCGCAGCCGCTGCCGCCGTCCACCGGGATGATCGCGCCGTTCACATAGGCGGCCTTGTCGGTGGACAGGAAGATGGCCATGTCGGCGATCTCGTCCTTGGTCCCATAGCGGCGCAGGGGGTTTCGGCTCTTCACGCGGGCCTCGGCCTCCTCGGTCGGCGCCAGGCGGGCCATGCCTTCGGTCTCGGCGATCGGGCCGGGCGAGATGGCGTTGACCCGCACGCCGCCGGGACCCCATTCCAGGGCCAGGCACCTGGTCAGCATGTTGATTCCGGCCTTGGCCGCGCAGACATGGGCCTGGAACAGCGAGGCGCGCTCGGCCTGGCCGGCGGTGATCGAGATCAGCGAGGCGCCCGGCCGGTTGAGGAACTCGAACGAGGCGCGCAGCACGTTGAAGGTGCCGATCAGGTCGATGTCGACCACGGTCTTGAAGCCGTTGGCGCTCATGCCCAGGGCCGGAGCGACGAAATTGCCCGCCGCGCCGGAGAGCACGATGTCGATGGGGCCGAGCTCGTCGTGGGTGCGTTTCAGCGCCGCCTCGACTGCGGCGTAGTCGCGCACGTCGGCGGCCATGCCGATGCAGGGGCCGAAGGCGGCGACCTCCTTGGCGGCGGCCTCGATCTTCTCGGCGCTGCGGCTGATGATGGCGACTTTCGCGCCCGCGGCCGCGAACCGCTTGGCGATGCCGAGATTGATGCCGCTCGATCCGCCCGCCACGAAGGCGACCTTGCCGGCCAGTTCCTGAGTCATGAATCCTCTCCCTTGATCGTCCAGGAAGAGTTAGCCTCCAAACGCGTGTTCGAGAAAGCTTGACGCCGCGTCGAGCTGATTGTTTGTTATCAACGATAACCTATCTTGATTCAATCAAGGAAGGGGTGGAGCCCGAGGACCGCAGAGCGGCCGGGGTTCGCGCCCGCTGGGAGAGGAACGAGGATGACCGCGACCGACATGATCGCAGACCGCCCCACGACGTCCAAGGTCGAGCATTTCGACGTGCTGATCGTGGGGGCCGGCATATCCGGCGTCGGCGCCGCCTATCATCTGCAGACGCAGCGGCCGGGGACCAGCTTCGTGGTCCTGGAATGCAAGGACACCTTCGGCGGCACCTGGGTGACGCACAAATATCCGGGCATCCGCTCGGACAGCGACCTCTACACCTTCGGCTACCGCTTCAAGCCGTGGACCGGCACGCCGATCGCCACCGCCGAGGAAATCCTCCGGTACATGAACGAGGTGATCGACGAGAACGACATCGGGCGGCACATCCGCTACGGTCACAAGATCGTCAATGCGAGCTGGTCGAGCACCGACAACCTGTGGACCGTCGACGTGCAGCGCACCGACGGGACCACGGCGCAGTTCACCACCAACTTCCTCTTCATGTGCCAAGGCTACTACAAGCACGACCAGGGCTATACGCCCGACTGGCCGGGCCTGACCGACTTCAAGGGTCAGATCGTCCATCCGCAGACCTGGCCCGACGACATCGACCTGAAGGGCAAGAACGTCATCGTCATCGGCTCGGGCGCGACGGCCGCGACCCTGGTGCCGAGCATCGCCGGCGAGGTCGCGCACGTGACCATGCTGCAGCGCTCGCCGACCTGGTTCATCCCGGGCCGCAATGTCGACGACCTGGCCGACACCCTGCGCCAGCTCCAGGTGGATGAGACCTGGGTGCACGAGATCGTCCGCCGCAAGCGCCTGTTCGACGGCGCGGCCTTCACCAAGCGGGCGATGGAAGAGAGCGACGCGGTCAAGGAGGAGCTGCTGGGCGGGGTGCGCGCATTCCTGGGCGACCAGTTCGACATCGAAAAGCACTTCACCCCGAGCTACCGCCCCTGGCGCCAGCGCATCGCCTTCATCCCCGACGGCGACCTGTTCCAGGGCATCGCCTCGGGCAAGGCCTCGGTGGTCACCGACGAGATCGAGCGCTTCACCGAGAAGGGCATCCTGCTCAAGTCCGGCGAGGAGCTGAAGGCCGACATCATCATCACCGCCACCGGCTTCGACCTGTCGGTGATGGGCGACATCCCCTTCCAGGTGGACGGCAAGCCTGTGAACTGGGCCGATACGGTCACCTATCGCGGCATGATGTTCACCGGGGTTCCGAACCTGGCCTGGGTGTTCGGCTATTTCCGCGCCTCGTGGACCCTGCGCGCCGACCTGATGGGCGACTTCGTGGCCCGCCTGCTCGGCCACATGCAGGAGAAGGGCTACCACAAGGTGGTTCCGACCCTGCGGCCCGAGGACAAGGATATGGAGATCAAGCCCTGGATCGACCCGGAGAACTTCAATCCGGGCTATCTGATGCGCGGCATGCACCTGTTGCCCAAGAGCGGGGACAAGCCCGACTGGCGCCACACCCAGGACTACTGGAACGAAAAGGACGAAATCCCCGCCATCGACCTGGACGACAAGGCGTTCCAGTACAGCTAGGCGGGCTTCAGCCCAAGTCGACGCCGCTGCTCTTGAGAGCGGCGGCGTTTGCGTGTTCCATGGCTGAGGTTGTTCGGGGGCGCGCGTGAAATCAGCTCTAGTCGTTGCGAGCGCGGGCCTGGCGGCCGCGCTCGTTGCAGGCCCGGCCGCGGCCCAGACGCCGACGACCTACTGGACGTGCTCCTATGCCGTGCCGACCTCCAAAAGCGTCGGCGTGCGCATGACCCTGGTCGGGCCGGCCGGCGAGCGCGTCTTCGCGCAGACCGTCTATCTGGCCAGCTTCCAGACGGCCGACAGTGTTCCGACGGCTTTCGTGAGGGCGGCCGAGTACAAGGCGGCATTCGGCGACTATCTGGCCGGCGCCGGCTACGCAACCACGTCCCTGACCGGCGAGCCGGTGAGTTCGAACTGCACGCCGGCCACCACGGCGGCCGAGGCCGCGGCTCATCGGGCCGACCTCGCCGCCAGCGCGCAGGGACGCGGCCTGAAGCTCTCGGTGACGCCGGTCGATGTGAACTGGAAGCCGCAGGCCGCGGCCCCGTCGTCTCTCGTTCAAAAGCCCGTGGCCGCGTCTGTCGCATC
Source organism: Phenylobacterium sp. (assembly GCF_041920015.1). Lineage (GTDB taxonomy): Bacteria > Pseudomonadota > Alphaproteobacteria > Caulobacterales > Caulobacteraceae > Phenylobacterium. The sequence continues at coordinate 8,910 of NZ_JAYRST010000033.1, read as the reverse complement.
ACCGACGTCGCTCAACCTGTTCGGTGCGGCTTTCGAGGACATCAACGCCCAGACCGCCGCGTTCCTTGGCCTTGTCCCGCCCAAGGGCGCGGTGGTGATGAGCGTCGAGGCCGGCGGTCAGGCCGAGACTGTCGGACTGAAGCGCATGGACGTAGTCGTCGAGGTCGCCGGCCAGCCGACCCACACGGCCAGCGACATGGGGGCCATCGTCGGCCGCATGCGGCCGGGATTCAAGACGCCGTTGCGGGTCTGGCGCGACCAGAAGACCGTCGATATCTTCCTGCAAGTTCCGCCGGGCGTGGCGGCGGCTCCGACGCCGACGCGGCCGCGCCTGGGGATCGCCACGCACGACTACGCGGCGGGCGAGTCGGCGTCCCCTGGGGCCCCGATGGCCGGCGCCTATGTCGGCGAGGTGCTGGATGGCGGCCTGGCCGAGGCGGCCGGCCTCAGGTCCGGCGACATTGTCGTCGCAATCGCCGGAGCGGAGGTGGCGGGCGCCGCCGAACTGAAGGCTGCGGTCGACCGGGCGCCCGCAGGCCCGGCTGTAATCAGGGTCTGGCGCGACGGCGCCTTCCACGACCTGCCGGTCGAGTTTGACCCGCCCTGATCGGCTTCAGGCCGGTTCGATCCGGAAGCGCAGGATCGGGCCGTCCCAATGGTCGTTGGAGACGTCGGTCTCCTCCACGCCGCGACAGCCGGGATGGCTGGCCGCGGCGTTTCGCCAGAAGGGCAGGGCGGCGGTGTTGCGCCGCGCCACGGCCGCTTCCCAAAGGCCCGGCCAGCGGCTGAAGATCGCCTGGGCCGCGGCGGTCCCGACGCCGCCGCGCCGGTGCTTCCGCACCACGAAGAACTCGGCCATGTTGCGGTCGGCCGGCTGGCCGCTGTGCGAATAGTCGTTGATGAGCGCCAGGCCCGCGAGCTTGCCGTCCACCCGGATCAGCAGCGGAATGCGGGCCGGCTCGATCCAGTAGGAGGCCATCGGCTCATAGGCGGGGAAGCGGCCGTCGTCCTGCAGCTCGCCGCGCGCCTCCCCGGCCCACTGTTCGGAGAAGTCGTGGATGTAGAGCTGCATCAGGTTGTCGAGGATCGGCCGCTCCTCGGGACGGGCCAGATCGATGGAAATGGTCATTTCGGGCACCTTACGATGGTGTCGGTCTGGCCCCTGGACTTCAGCGTCCCGCCGGTCAGGACCAGGGTTTGACGGGTCTGGGCGCAGACCTTGCGGGTGCGTCCCTTGCTGGCGATCGTGCTGGTCTTGGCGCCGGTGACGACCGCCTCGCGCCCGCCGGCGGCGATCTCGACCTTTTCCACCAGGCCCCGTTCCGCCGAGGTCGCGCCGGCCAGGAATTTCCCGGCCTGGGCGCGCGCCTGACTGAGCGTGCTCTTGCCATAGACGATCATGCCGCCGCGTTTGACGTCGCGGGTCTGGTCCACGAACACCGCATCGGGCGTGAACAGGGCGAAGTAGCCGTCGAGGTCGCGCGCGTTCCACGCCGCCTCCTGCCGCGCGACGAAGGCGCGGGCCTGGGCCTCGGTGACCGTCGGCGCGGCCTGGGCGGCGAAGCCGCTGAGCAGCAGCAACAAACCCCCGCTCACCCCGGTGAAAGCTGGAGCCCCGGCTGACCTTCGGCCGCCGCGCCGGGACGAGCGGGGGAGGAGCTTCACCGATCCAGGCCCAGGACCCGCGCGGCGTTGCCGCCCATCCACTTCTCGCGCACGCTCTGGGTCAGGGGCAGTTCGTCGGTCTCGGCGACGAGCTGGGGCAGCGGCACGTTGAGGGTGCCCCAGCCGCTGGCGAAGATGATCTTGTCCTGCAGGCTGCGGGCTCCGTAATAGATCAGCGCCTCATAGCCCGCGCCCGGCGCCAGCAGGTGCTTCACCCGCTTGCAGGCGAAGTCGATGTAGACGTTCTCGTGACGCGAGGCGATGGCGCAGGTCTCGTCCACCCACGGCCAGCCGGTCAGGGCCGCGACGATCTTCAGGGTCGGGAACTGCACCGCGATCTCGTCGAGATATTTCGGGTGGGCGTAGTCGTAGGGCCGGTCCGACAGGAGGTGCATGCCCGCGGTGACCCGCACCGGGATGTCCAGCTCCACGCACTTGGCCAGGAAAGGACGATAGGCCGGGTCGTTGATGTAGCGCTCCTCGCGATAGGACGAGATCTCGAACCCGCGGCAACCCCATTCGCGCACGCCGCGCTCCAGGGCCGCGACGCCGTTCTCGCCCTCGTCGCCCCAGATGCGGAACCAGGGGATCAGGCGGTCGGGATATTCGGCGGCGAACCTGGCCACGTCCTCGTTGCCGGCCCGGCGGCCGGCGTTGCCGATGCAGGCGTAGCGGACCTGGGCGGTGTCGAGCATGTCGATCACCGCCTGGTGGCTCATCGCCCGGCCCATGTCGACCTCGCAGAGCTTGAGGGCCAGGGCGGTCAGGCCCTGGGTCTGCTTGGCCTCGTTGAATTCCTCCAGGCTCATGCCGATCTGCGCGGCCCAGCCGGGCGCCATCCGCTGGGCGTAGCCTTCCTTGTCGAAGCCCCGGCCCGACTTGATGAGGCGGACGGTGTCCTCCACCGCCTCGCGGGTGGGGGTGTCGCATTCGAAATCGATGATCAGCACGCGTGTTTCTTTCCCAATGAAAATGATCGTCGGGCCGCAGGGCCCTTATGGCGTCCACCCTAGCGCCTACAGCCACGGCGGGAAGGGCTGGCGCGCAAGCAGGGAAGACGGCAGGCTCGCACCATGCGGCTTTATCTCTCCTCCTATCGCTTCGGTGCGGCCATGGGTCGTCTGGTCGATCTCGTCGGGGCCGGCGCGCGGATTGCGGTGGTGTCGAACGCCCTCGACCTGATCAGCGAGGAGTCGCGCCGGGCCTATGCGCGAAATGTGCATGATCCGCTGGCGGACTTGGCCGAGCGGGGGTTCGCGCCCTTCGACCTCGACCTGCGCGACTACTTCGGCCGGCCGGATGCGCTGGACCAGGCGCTTGAGGGTGTGGGCATGGTCTGGGCGGTCGGCGGCAACGCCTTCCTGCTGCGCCGGGCGATGGCCCAGAGCGGGCTGGACGCCATCCTCGCTCGGCGGTTGGCGCGGGACGATCTTGTCTATGGCGGCTGGAGCGCGGGAGCCTGCGTCGCCGGCGCCTCGCTGCGCGGGATCGACCTGATGGACGAGCCGGAGGCCGTAGCCGAGGGCTACGATCCGGCCCCGATCTATGACGGGCTGGGCCTGGTCGATTTCGTCATCGTCCCCCACTTCGCCTCCGACCACCCGGAGGCCGAGGCCGCCGACGTCGCCGCCGCGTGGCTGGCGAACCACGGCCTCGCCCACCGCACGCTGCGCGATGGCGAGGCTTTGGTGCTGCGAGACGGGCGGCTGGAGGTCGTGGGCGAGGTCTGACGGCCCCGTCGCCCGGCTTAGCTCCGCCGACGGATCAGATGAAATCGGTCCCAGCTATCCCTGACAGGTCGGAATTTGCGAGCTTCAACACTGAAGTTACAGTGTTTGTCTCGTTTCCGTCCGAAAATACATAAACATTGTGAATATTATTGACCTCAACCGCCACAATATTGTGAGAGCCAGAGGCAATTAGATCTCGGGCGGCTGAAAACGCCGCGGTATAGGTTGTCGCCTCGATTTCCGTATAGTTACCTGTGGCGCCAAACGAGATGCAGTCTACACCCGTTTCAAAGGAGATAATGGTGTCGACTTGCCTTTCGTCAGTTGGTGCGTCGCCGGGAGGGAAGACAAAGGTATCCCGACCATCATAACCCCAAAATGTATTTTTGCCTGCCGATGCAATGAGCGTGTCATCGAACGCCGTTCCGTTGACGTTTTCGATTGAGGACAAAATAAATGTCCGCGTACCGTCAATGTTCTGAGGGCCGGTATCCCGAAGGTCGATCCTTATACCCTTCGTGTCATAGACGTGCGCGAAATGGATGGTGTCTGTTCCGTCACCACCCATTAAGACCGTGAATCCCGTTCCCTCATTCGTATAGAAGACATCATTTCCTGATCCGCCATCAAGCGTGTCATTTCCCGCATTCGTGAACAGGAAATCGTTGCCACCTTGACCGATTAGGTAGTTGTCTGCGTCATTATCAAAAATAACATCCCCGAATTGACTCCCGTAGACGTCTTCAATTCCATGCAGGGAGTCATGTCCAATATTTGGTCTTGTATCAAAATCTATTCCAGCTCCGGATGTGAGTATATCTAAATCATATGTATTTGCGTATCCGGAGGCTAAGTTGACGAAGACCGGTCCCGCCGCGTCGTCATAGCTCACCACGTCCCAACCATCGCCGCCGATGATGGTGTCCGCGCCCCGGCCGCCTTCGAGGTGGTCGTCGCCCGCGCCGCCTTCCAGCCGGTCGTCGCCGGCTCCGCCGCTCAGGTAGTTCACGCCTGCATTGCCGATCAGGGTGTCGTTGAAGGCCGAACCATAGAGGTTCTCGATCCCGGTCAGCTTGTCGCTGCCTGCGCCGCCGGTCGCCTGCCAGCCGGTGAGCGCCAGGCTCACCTTCACCGCCGCCGTCGCATCCTCATAGGCCGCCCAGTCGACGCCTGCACCGCCGTCGATCACGTCGGTCCCCAGGCCGCCCAGCAGGTAGTCGTCGCCGGTTCCGCCGCTCAGGGTGTCGTTGCCCTCGTGGCCGGCCAGCACGTCATGGCCGGCGCCGCCCAACAGGCTGTCGTCGCCGCCGAACCCGTAAAGAATGTCATCGCCGGCGCCGCCTCTCAGCACGTCGCGCCCAGCTTTCCCGAATAGAAACATCGCTTGCTCTCCAACTCGACCTTGGGGTGTCTTGCTGCAACCCCTGGGCCGAGCGGGCGTGTAGGAAAAGGATGGGCAACTGCGGCGCGAGCTCCGCTATCGCGTCAGCGGGCGCCTTAACCTTAACCGCTCGGCCGAAGCTACTGGCGGGCGATCGCTGGGCGCGGCTAGACTTGGCCACGGGAGACGAGGGAGGGGAGCCCATGGATCGCAAGAGCCCGCTGGGGATGTTCGTGCTGGTCGCTTCGCTGGCGATCGGGATCAGCTACATGGCCTCGTGGCACCTGGCCCTGCCCGCCGCGGCAGGCACGGTCTGGAAAGGGGCGGGGGTCGCCTTGTTGGCGCTCTATGCGGCCTTGCGCGCGCGCAACCTGGACGGCTGGATGCTGTGTGCGGTCCTGGCCTTCGGGGCGCTGGGCGACGTGCTGCTGGAGACCCACGGCCTCAATGTCGGGGCCATGGCGTTCCTGATCGGGCATGTCGTGGCCATCGTGCTCTATTTGCGTCATCGGCGCCCGCGCCTGGGGCGGGGCGATGCGGTGTTCGCCGCCCTGCTGGTTCCGGTGAGCGTGGGGATCGCCTTCCTGCTGCCGGCCGACCGGGCGATGGCGCCGGGCGTGGCGCTCTATTCGACGGGGCTGGCGCTGATGGCCGCCAGCGCCTGGATCAGCCGGTTCCCCAAGGCCATGACCGGGCTGGGCGCGCTGATGTTCGTGGTCTCCGACCTTCTGATCTTCGCCCGCGGCGGGGCGCTGGCGGGGCAGGCCTGGGTCGGGTTCGGCATCTGGACGCTGTACTATTTCGGCCAGGTGCTGATCTGCCTCGGGGGCGTACGGGGCCTTTCGCGCGAGCGGCGGCTGTAAGGCCCCACGGTCAAGCTGCGCCCATAATCCGCCCCTTTCGCCGGGGATGGAGGGGCAGGCGGGGCGTCCCTGGGGACTAGATGAGCACAGGCCAGTTGCAGCTTGACGATCCGCGCCCGCCACGCCGGCGGCGCGCATTGTGGCGGCGGCCGGTCGTGGCGGCCCTGAGCACGGCCGCGCACGGCCTGGTGTTGCTGGCGCTGCTCAACGCCCATCCGCCGCCCCCGGTCATGGTCGAGCCGCCGCCGATGCTGGTGCAGATCGTCGAGCTGGCGCCGCCAATCCCCGCTCAGACGCCGCCTCAGCCTTCGCCGGCGCCCTCGCCGTCTCCGGCCCCGCCCAAGCCCGATCCGAAGCCCGCCAAGGCGGCGGCGCCCAAGTCGCCGGCCAAGCCGGCCCCGGTTCCGCCCCGCCGCCAGACCGCGCCCGCGCCCAACGCCGATCCGCTGCCGGCCGGCGAGGGCGGCAAGGGCGCGGCCGGTTTCGAACTGAGCGAGGGCCAGATCGCCGGCGCCGCGCGGGCCGGGGCCGGCTCGGGCGGCGGATCGTGCAACATGCTCGAATGGCTGCAGGGCCAGCTCCGCAAGGACCGCCGCGTGCAGGCGGCCATGGCCCAGGCCAGCGGCGGCAAGCCGGTGGTGGTCTGGCACGGCGGCGAGTGGATCCGCCACGGCGGCCAGGAGGGCGAAGGCCTGGCCTCGGTGCGCGAGATCGTCATGTGGGAGATCGCCTTCGCCCCCGACGAGTGCCGCCGCCAGCCGGTCAGCGGCCTGGTGCTGATCTCGCTGCACGACGGGCCGGGCGCGCCGCGCATCGTCATGGGCGCCGACCGCCGCTGGGCCTGGTCGGACGTGCTGCACTCGCCCTATGCGGTGACCACTGGCCGGGTGCTGCGGCGTTAGGAACTGGGCTCGAGGCTCAGTCGCCGAAGCCGACGAAGACCGTGGCCTCCTCCACGCTCTTGCGTTCTGAGACCACCGCATTGGCCGGGAAGCTGTCGTCGGGCCAGCCCAGGGCGACGCTCTTCATGATCACCTGATCGTCGGCGATGCCGGCGTGCTCGCGGACCACGGGCGACTGCATGATGCCCTGGCTGTTGATCACCGCGCCCAGCCCGCGCGACCAGGCGGCGTTGACCAGGGCGGTCGTCACCGCGCCGCAGTCGAAGGGCGTGTCGTCGCTGCCGTCCAGCACGCGGTCGTAGGTGACGATGATGCAGACCGGCGCATCGAACTGGCGAAAGCCGCGCAGCACCCAGTCCTGGCGCATCTCCTTGTCGTCGCGGGCGATCCCCATGGCGGAGAAGAGCTGCTTGGCGACGCCGACCTGCCGGTCGCGGTGCTGGCCGGCGAAGGGCTGGCCGGTGCGGAACTCGCGCGATTGCGGCACGCCGGCCACCATCCGCTCGGTGTTGCCGGCGCGGATGCGGTCCAGCGGCTCGCCGGTGACGACGTAGAAGTTCCAGGGCTGGGTGTTCATCGACGACGGCGCGCGCATGGCCAGGCCGATGATCTCCTCGATCAGCACCTTTGGCACCGGATCGGGCTTGTAGCCGCGAATGCTGCGGCGCCCCAGGATCACGTCGTCGAACTGCATGGGCGGCTCCAGAAGGGTTGGCGCGGTCGAGCTTGGCGGAAGGCTGTCAGTTTTCGGCCGCCAAGCCAATCACCGGCGTGGCGAATGGATATGCCGCCGCCGCAAACAAAAACCCCGCCGGTTGGCGCCGGCGGGGTTTGGCAAGTCCGGCCGCTCCGTCCCCCGGCATGCCGAGGGGCGGGGCGAGGGTCTTAGTAGCCCTGGATCTTGGCGTAGCGGTCGCGATGATACGACTGCGAGCCGAAGGCGGCTTCCACGGCGCGGGCGCGCTTCATGTAGAAGCCGGCGTCGTGGGCGTCGGTCATGCCGATGCCGCCGTGCATCTGGACCATTTCGTTCGAGACCAGGTGGAAGGTGTCGCCCATCTTGGCCTTGGCCAGGGAGACCAGTTCCGGCACGTCCGGGCTGTCGGCGTCGATCGCCTGGAGGGCGGCTTCGACGGCCGAGCGGGCCAGTTCGAGGTCGGTGAACATCTTGGCCGCGCGGTGCTGCAGGGCCTGGAACGAGCCGATGACCTGGCCGAACTGGACGCGGACCTTCAGGTATTCGAGGGTGGTCTCGAAAGCCTGGACGGCCGAGCCGAGCATTTCGGCGCAGATGCCGGCGCGGGCGCGGTCGAGGGTCTTTTCCAGGACGTCCCAGCCCTTGCCTTCTTCACCCAGCAGGGCGCCGGCGTCGACCGCGACATTGTCGAAGCTGATGTTCGAGACGCCGCGGCTGTCGGCCAGCTTCAGGTTCTGCTTGGCGACCCCCTTGGCGTCGGCGGGCACCAGGAACAGGCTGATCCCGTCCTTGTCGCCCGGCTTGCCCGAGGTGCGGGCCGAGACGACCAGCAGGCCGGCGGCCGGGCCTTCCAGCACGAAGGTCTTCTTGCCGGAGAGGGTGTAGCCCGCGCCCGACTTGGCGGCCGAGAGGGCGACCTTGTCGGGGGCGTGGTGAGCGCCTTCGTCCACCGCCAGGGTGGCGACCAGCGAACCGTCGGCGATCTTCGGCAGGTATTCGCCCTTTTGGGCTTCATTGCCGCCCAGGATCAGGGCGCTGGCGGCGGCCAGGCCCGAGGCCAGCAGCGGCGAGGCGGTGAGCGTGCGGCCCATCTCTTCCAGGATCAGGCCCATGGAGAGGTAGCCGAAGTTCGATCCGCCGTATTCCTCGGGGATGATGACCCCGGCCCAGCCCATCTCGGCCTGCTCGTTCCAGGCGTCGGCGTCGTAGCCCAGCTCGACGCCCGAGTCGCGCATCTTGCGGAAGGCGGTGACCGGGCTCTTTTCCTGGACCCAGCTCTTCGCCGCGTCGCGGAGCATGCTCTGTTCTTCGTTCAGAACGGCCATTTCAATTAGTCCCTATTCGAAATTCATCTTGTTGAGCGAAGAGGCGCCGCACCCGACCCGTTCATCCCGGCGAAGGCCGGGACCCAGGTCCATCCACCGCGCCGGGGGCCTGAGGCTCCCGGTCCCAGCCCTCCGATCTGGGCCCCGGCCTTCGCCGGGGTGAGCGGAGAGAGGAGCGGATGCGTGCATGGCGCCCGGCAATCAGTTGTGCTGCGTCAGGTCGGGCAGGCCGAGGATGCGCTTGGAGATGATGTTGTTCTGCACCTCCTGGCTGCCGCCGTAGATCGTGGTGGCCTTGCCGCCCAGCCACGACCGCACCGCGGTCAGCTCCTCGCCGGTGAAGGCTT
>NZ_JAYRST010000032.1:18745-34623 GCF_041920015.1 Phenylobacterium sp. | reverse complement strand
TCCCCCCTTGGGGGTGCTGACAGCGTAGCTGACTGAGGGGGATTGCGCGGCGGAGGGCTCCTCCCGTCTCGCCGCTACGCGCCCTACAGGAAGAGGATTTTGCGGCAGCCATGGCTGCACCTCGCGCGGGACGATCCTGCCGTCCGCCACCTCGACGATCTCGCCGGGGGCCAGGCGGCGCAGGCCGCGGAAGATCGTCTCGTCGGTCAGGGTGTAGTTGAAGGCCAGCAGTTCGCGCGCGCGGTCCGGCGAAAGCTCGGCGCCGATCAGGCCGGCGGCCAGGAAAGCGCGCGGCTCCGAGGCGAAGGCGACCGAGCCCTCGTGCTCCAGCAGGTAGAGCGGCTTAATGCCGAACGGGTCGCGCGCCAGCCAGGCGCGCCCGTCCGCGCCGATCAGGCAGAAGGCGTACATGCCACGCAGGCGGTGGAAGGCGGCGGGGCCTTCCTGGGCGTAGAGGTGCAGCAGGGGTTCGAAGTCCGAGCCGGTGGCGAGCTGGTCCTTCAGGTCGAACTGCTCGGCCAGTTCGACATAGTTGTAGATCTCGCCGTTGCCGATGACGGTCGCGCCCGCGCCATGCAGGGGCTGCCAGCCGCCTGCGAGGTCGATGATCGACAGACGCGCATGGGCGAGCGAGCGGCCCGGCGCCTCCTCCACGAAGACGCCGTCCGGGCCGCGGTGCTGCAAGGCTTCGATCAGCGGGCGGGCCGAGCCGCCGGGGCCGAGCACGCCGGCGATGGCGCACATCAGGCTGCTCCGTAGTCGGCGAACAGGCGCCGCCACTGGGCGACCACGGCGGCGGGCGAGAACTGCGCCTCCACCCGCTCGGCGCCGTTCTGGACCAGGCGGATGCAGAGCATGGGATCGGCGATCAGCCGCCCGATCGCCTCGGCCAGGGCCTGCGCCTCGTCGACCGGGACCAGCAGGCCGTCCTCGCCGTCGCGGATCAGGGCGGCCGGCCCCTGGCTGGCGGCGGCGACCACCGGCAGGCCGTGGGCCCAGGACTGGATCACCACATTGCCCAGCGGTTCGTAGCGGGACGGGAAGACGCAGATGTCGGCCGCCCGGTAGAGGGCCGAGGGATCGGTGCGCCAGCCCAGGAAGCGCACGCGGGAGGCCACGCCCAAAGCCTGGGCCATCGCCCGCAGCTTGGCCTCCAGAGGCCCGGCGCCGGCGATCCAGAGATGGGCGTCCGGGATCTTGGCCAGGGCCTGCAGCGCCACGTCATGGGCCTTGGCCTCGTGCAGGCGGCCCATGGCCAGCAGCAGGGGAACATCCTCCGGCGTCTGCAACTCGGCGCGGTCGGCGGGGGCCGCGTCGGGCGGGGCCAGGGCGAAGTTGGGGATGTAGCGGACCTTGCCGGCCGGCCAGCCCTGGCCCACCACCCATTCGGCGATGTCCTCCGTGTTGGCGACCAACTCGTCGAAGCCGCGATAGTATTTGAGGTTGTAGTAGCCGCCCAGCCGCCCGATCCGCGCCCAGGGCCCGGCCGGCGTGTGGCGCGCGGCGCGGTTCATCCAGGCCAGGGCCAGCCTGACCTCGTGCTTGGCCGCAAAGCCCTTGAGTTTCGGTTTGGTCAGGATGTCGAGCGGCCCGCCGAACCGGAACACGCCGGTCGGAACGGACAGCCGCTCCAGCGCGGCCTCGCGGCTCGCATTGGCGCGGATCGCGGCGGCCTGGGCCACCCCGTCGTCGGTCAGAGCCGCGATCAGATCGAGGAAATAGGTCTCCGCGCCGCCTTCGCCGGCCGTTCCCAGAAGATGCAGGACGCTCATGCCGCCGCGACCCTAACGGCGGCCGCTGGAAAACGGAATCCGCTTTTGGTTCGGACGCCGCATCCAGGCGCTTGAAGATGCGAAAAACCCACCCTATAAACCGCGCCTCGCCGAAAGGCCCGGCGGCTGGGTAGCTCAGATGGTTAGAGCGGTGGATTCATAACCCACAGGTCGGCGGTTCGATCCCGCCCCCAGCTACCACAGCTCTGCATATTGCGTTCGCAGGCTGTTTCTCTTCTTCGATGAGCCGAGCCAGGGCGCCGTGGACCACACGCCGACAGGCCCGCCCCGGCTTCGTTGCGAAGCCAGCCGAACCTCTGGAGCTGATCCTGATTGACCCCGGTCAATCGGTGCGATGGTCGACTCGCCGACTATGCAGCGGAGAGGGCGCGCTGATGGCATGGCTATCGACCAAGACTTACGCATCCGAACGCGGCCTCTCGTGCGCCATGCGCCAGTGGGCGGCCGATAGCCACTGTGCGGTTCTGCATGGCTACTCCCTCGGCTTCAGGTTCGTCTTCGCGGCCGAGCAGTTGGATGCGCGCGGCTGGGTCGTGGATTTCGGTCGATCCGGGTTTGGTCGGATCCGGACGTGGCTGCACGAGACCTTCGATCATTCCTTGTTGGTCGCGGAGGACGATCCCTTCCGCGCTGACCTTGTCCGGTTGGGCGAACTCGGTCTGGCCAATGTGCGCCTCGTTCCAGGTACGAGTTGCGAGCGGCTTGCGCAGTTCGTGTTCGAGGCCGCCCAGCCGATGATCGCCGCGGCCACGAAGGAAAGATGCTGGATCGCCGAGGTGGAGTGTTCCGAACACGGCGCGAACAGCGGTGTCTTCAGAAATCCCGACGCCGTATTGCGCGAGATATCGGCGGACGCCCTGGCGAGATTGGCGGCGGCGCTGACGTAATTGGCATCCGGCGATAATGTGGGACGCCCATAGCCGAGCCTCTTCCAAAGCCGGCCTCCAATCGCGGTGGGCATCGGCGCGCCGCGATTTCAGGTTGACACATTATTAATAATTAACACAAGTGACGGGATTGCGTTCGTTGAACGCTGTCTTTTTAGGTGGTCGCCGGCTTCGGCATTGCTGGCGTGGCCATCCGTCGTCGCCATGCGATCAAGGCGATTGCGGCGTAGGAACCCCAGAGCGCTGCAAAAACGGGGAGGCCGTGCGAGCGATCGCGCGGCCTCCCTTCGTTATGGGATCAGGATTGCTGCTGACGGCGTAGCCGCTTGACGCCGTCGTCGTCGGTGGCGTGCCATAGGGCCGGCAGGAAACGGCGCAGACCGCGTGTCCAGCGCTTGCGATAGCGCCACCGGCGGCCGCTCGCCGCGTCGTCGCCCATCGCCTCGCTGTCAGGGGCGATGTCCAGTTCGTAGGCCGGTTCGGGCTTGTCCATCTTCGATCCTCATCCGGTGCGAGCGGGCTTCCGGAGCAGGATCGGCGCCAAGCCGAGCCTTCAGCGATCGTCGCGTAGATAGACGACGCTGGCGCGGCTGGCGCTCATCAGATGCCCGATCAGGAAGCCCGCCAGCCCTGCGGCCACAAGCGCCGCATAGGGGCGTTCGTGCACGAACACGTCGGCCTGTTCGGCCCTTTGCTTGGCCTGAACCTTCAGGCGTCCGTACTGGCGGTCGGCTTGGGCCCGCGCCTTGCCGGCCTTGTCCTCGATCGCGGTGCGAGCGTCGCGCGCGAAGGTGGTGGCCGCTTCGGCGAGCGCGCCCGAGGCGGCGATGGCGCTCTTGCGGGCGCGCTTGGCGGCCTGCTTGGCCTCGGCGCGGACGTCGTCGGCCGCATCCTCGAAGGTCTCGGCCGCCTCGCGCACCGCCTGGCGGGCTTGGCTGCTGGTGCCATAGGCGTCGGTCATGCTGGCTCTCCGGGCTCCAGGCGCGTCGCCGCGCCGTCTCGAACAATAAGGGGACGCTGTCTCAACGACCCCGAACGCCCAAGGTTCCCATCCTGGCGCCACGCTGCGTTTTCCATCTCGCAGACATCAATCCGTCATTGCATCGCAGCAAAATAGGCGTACCTCGATTTTGCAAGTGCACAGTTGCGTAGGCCCAGTTCGGGTCAGAATGAGGCAGTTCCCATGATCATGACGTCGATGCGTGTTTTCCCTGGCCTGTTTGTCGGCCGCCGCGAAGTGATCCAGGCTGTCGAAGTTGCGCAGGAGCAGGCCGAGCCCGCCGGCTCGGTGTTTATTTGCGGCGCCTGCGAAGAGATCGTGCTGACCGGCTGCGACACCGACGAGCTGCGCGACGTGGTGGTGAAGTGCCGCTGCGGCGAGTTCAACCAGCTCTAAAGGCGCTTATCCCGCGTAGATCCATCCGTCGGTGAGGCTGGCCAGGTTGACGCCCACCAGCACCACCTGCGCGCCGCCGCCGACGGAGACAACGACATCGGCGCCGGCCTGGGCGAAGCTGTAGGCCCCGCCTTCGCCGATCTGCACGCGGTCGCCCTCGGCGCGATTGAAATCCATGATCCGGTCGAGGCCGGAATCTGCGAAGGCGTAGAAGGTGTCCGCGCCGCCGCCGCCGAACAGGGTGTCGTCGCCGCGGTCGCCGGACATCCAGTCCGCCCCGTCGCCGCCGTACATGATGTCGTTGTGCTGGCCGCCGCGCATCAGGTCGGCGCCTGCGCCGCCATACATCGTGTCGTCGCCCATGTTGCCGTACATGATGTCGGCGCCGTTTTCGCCGTACAGCAGGTCGTTGTCCTGGCCGCCGACCACCCAGTCGTCGCCTTCGCCGCCATATGCGGTGTCATTGCCCATGTTGCCATGGATGTCGTCGAAGCCCGCGCCGCCGAGGATGTAGTCGTCGCCCGCCTCGCCGCGCAGGAAGTCCTGGCCGTCTCCGCCGCTCAGGCAGTCGTCGCCCGCGCCGCCGAGCAGCCTGTTGTCGGCCTCGTTGCCGTTGATGGTGTCGGACCCCAAGCCCCCGAGGGCGTTCTCGATCACCACCCCGGCCGCCACCGCGACATTGCCGACCAGGCCGCCGACATTTGAGAAGAACCCGGCGCGCAGGTCGATGAGCTGGGCGCTGGAAAAGCCCGAGAAATCGAAGGTGTCGGTTCCGCCGGCGTCCCAGACCGCGAAGATCAGTTTGGCGCTGGAGCTGGCCGCCTCGAACCAGGGCCGGCCGGCGTTGGAATTGAAGCCGTAGGTGGTGTCGCCCGTGCGGGTCGACATGTTGGCCCCGTATTCGCGCTGGACCGCAGCGATGTCGTCCAGCAGCGGAACGGCCGAATAGCGGCCGCCGTAGCTGGCGCCGGTGCTGGTCTCGCTGAAATAGCTCATCACCGTGTACTGGCGAGAGTCCTCGTAATAGATCGCGTCCGCCGCATAGGTGGGCGACCCGTCGGCGTCATAGTCGGCCGGGTGTCCCAGGCCGATGGCGTGGCCGATCTCGTGCACGAGCACCATGGCGCCGTAGTTGCCGAGGGCCGGCGCGGTGTTGAAGCCCAGGGTGCTGTTGATCCAGACGTCGCCCGCCGCCGAACCATGACTGGTCGAGCCGGGATAGTAGGCGAAGGCGCTGGCTCCGTCGCTGCCGCTGGAATAGTTGCCGAGCAGGATGCTCGCCCGGTCGCTGTAGGCCGCCTCGCCCGAGGCGCCGACCCCGACGCGGACGAAGGTGATGTTCGCCACGTCGCTCCAACTGGCCAGGGCCAGTTCGGCCTGAGCGATCTGGGCGCTGTTGAAACGCGAGAAGCCGGCGGTGTCGTCGGGCATGGTCGACGGGGCGCTGGCGCGATAGGCGTAGGTGACCGTGGCCGGCGCCCCCAGGGCGCCTGACCAGCCGGGCTCGCCGCGGATGATCTGGTTTCCGGCTTCGGCGATCGTGTAGCTGGTCTTGCCGGCGGCGAAGCCGCCGCGCGTGTCGGCGTTCAGATAGTTCAGCGACAGGGAAACCCCTTCGAGATCGATCGCCATGGCGCCAGTTCCCTACGCGGCTGCGTGACGACGAGGAGCGCGTGCGCGCCGCAGGCCGTCTCATGCGGTCAGTGTTAGGCTGGTCGCCCTTGCGAAACGATTTATGCGCTGGCCGAACCCCACTCGTTCCAGCCGGCGATCCGCGGCGTGCCCGGCACGTACATGGTCTCCACCCGCTCCAGGGCGAAGCCGGCCTCGGCTATGGCGCTGGCCACCGGCCGGGTCAGGCGGCAGCCGCCGGCCAGCCGCTTCCAGATCGGTTCGACGCGCCTCTGCCACTTGGCCACGTCCGAGTCCGGCGACAGGCCATGTTCGCAGAACAGGAAGCGCCCGCCCGGTTTCAGGACGCGCCGCGCCTCGTCCAGGGCCGCGCGGGGCGTGTGCACCGAACAGAGGGTGAAGGTGCAGACCACGGTGTCGAAGCTGGCGTCTTCGAAGGGCAGGGCCTCGGCGGTTCCGTCGGCGACCTCGACCACCAGGCGCGGGTCGCGCGGCGCGGCCTGCGCGCGGACCCGCAGTTCGGCGGCCGGATCGACCCCGGCGACGCTCTCGACCTTGGCCGGATCGTAGAACTGGAGGTTCAGCCCCATGCCGATGCCGAGCTCCAGCACCTTGCCCTGGGCCTGGGGGACGACCTTAGCCCGCTGCTTCATCATCGGCGGCGACGAGCAGGCGCAGGTCAGCAGCGCGGGAAGGATCTTGCGGTCGTAGAAACTGGCCATGCCGGACGATGGCCCAGCTTCGGCGCGGCGGCCAGCCCCATCGCGCCGGCGGCCGTCGTCAAGCGGCGGCGGCGTCGCCTGCGGAGAGGTTTTCCTGCAGCGCGCGCAGCAGGTTCTCGGGTTTCATCGGCTTTTCGACCACGCCGTTCATGCCGGCCCGCAGATAGCCGGCGGCGTCCTCCGGATCGGCGTTGGCGGTCAGGGCGATGATCGGCACGCGGCCCGCCGGCCCGGCGAGGGCTCGGATCTCGCGGGTGGCGGTCACCCCGTCCATCCGCGGCATCTTGATGTCCATCAGGATCAGGTCGAAGCGGCCGGTGCGCGCGGCCTCCACCGCTTCGATCCCGTCGGTCGCCGATTCCGAGGTGCAGTCGAACATCTCGCAGAGGGTCTCGGCCACCATGCGGTTGGTGGCGTTGTCGTCGACCACCAGGATGTGGGCCGCACGCTCGGCCTGACCGATGCTTTCCTCGGCCGGCGCGGCTTCATGGACGCTCGGCGCATCGAAGGCGAAGACCAGGGTCTCGCCGCCGCCGACATTGGTTTCGGCGCGCACCTCGCCGCCCATGGCCTCGACGATCTTGCCGCCGAGCGCGACGCCCAGGGCGGTTTCCAGCCCGAACAGGGCCTCGATCTCGCGGATGTCCAGGGCGCGCTCGCCCATCACCCGGTCGCCGCCGCCGCGCACGCGGCCTTCCACATGGGTGGTTTCGCCGTCGATGACGGTTTTCAGGGTCGCCTCGACCGCGCCGCGGCGCGCGCCGGCCAGGGCCTGGGCGATGAAGGCGTCGAACACCTGCTGCACGCGCGCCGGGTCCACCAGCACCAGGGCGTCGGGATCGCCGTCATAGGAGACCAGCAAGGTTATGCCGCTGTCGCTCGCGCGCGATTCCCAGCGGGTCTGCACCTGGTCGGCCAGTTCAGCCGCGCGGGTCGGCTGGGGCGAAAAACTCAGCCCGTCGATCGCCGCGTCCTTGAGATCGTCCGACGAGGCCAGAATCTGGCGGACGGTCCTTGCAGCTTCCACCACGCCGGCGACGCAAGCCTGCGCGTCCGCGCCCATCGGCTGACGGGCCAGGCGTTCGGCGAGCGCCAACACGCCTTCCATCTGCTGATGGATCTCGCTCGTCACGCGCTCGTAGAAGAACTCGGGCAGGGACATAAACGCCTGGGTCCAGGAAGAACTTATGCTCACCATGCGCCTAAGCGCTTGCGGAGACGTTAAATTCCACCGTGGGTTAGGCGTGTTTGGCGCCGGCGCCCAAAAAGCCCTGGAATATCCTACGAAAAAGGCGGCGGGATCAGATCCCGCCGCCTGGTTCGTTCCGGAGTCGCCGCCTACTAGAAGCGGTATTGCAGCTCCACGCCGTAGGTCCGCGGCTGGATCAGGCCGCGGGTGATCGCGGTGCCGGTCTGGCGCAGGTAGGCGTTTCCGCCCACCACCAGGCCGGGGTTGGGATCGCCGAACACCGCGGTCGGGTTGGTCGAGGAGGTCGAGGTGAAGCCTTGCTCGTCGGTCACGTTCTTGACGTAGCCGATCAGGGTGTAGCGGTCCTCGCCGTCCTTCCAGAGCACCCGCAGGTCGCCGGTGCCATAGGCGGGGACCGAGAAGTCCGGGTTGTCGAACGGCTGATAGGTGGTCTCGTCGGTCCAGGTGTAGCTGCCCGACAGGACCAGCGAACCGGCGCTGAAGTCGAAGGTGTAGTTCGCATTCAGCGCGAACTTGTTTTCCGGCGACTGGTAGATCTTCGAACCGGCCAGGTCCTGGAACACCAGCAGCACGCCATTGGTGGTCGCCGTGCCGCCGGCCGGGCGGGCGGTCGGCTTCAGGGCGCTGGGATCGGCCGGGTCGTAGAAGCAGCAGCCCTTGGTGATCTCGGTGTGCAGGTAGCCGTAAGAGGCCGAGATCTGCAGCGGCTGGATCGGTTGCCAGATGGCTTCCAGTTCCAGGCCATAGGCTTCGGCGTCGACGTTCACGAAGTTGTTGGACGCCGCGGTGCCGGCCGCGTTGAGCTGCGACAGGTTGAGCTGCAGGCCTTCGAAGTCGTTGAAGAAGGCCGAGGCGTTGAGGATCAGCCGCCCGCCGATGGTCTGCTTCAGGCCCAGTTCGTAGGCGTTGACGGTTTCCTCGTCGGCGGTCGGCTTGGGCGCCAGGGTGCCGAGCAGGAAGCCGCCCGACTTATAGCCGCGGCTGTACTTGGCGTAGACCAGGGTGTCGTCGTTCGGGGTCCAGTCGAGGTTGACCGTGCCGGTGACCGCGCTCCACTCGTCCGACAGGTTGCGGAAGTTCTGCACGCCCGGGGTGGTCGGGTCCATGTCGCTGGAGACGTCGACCGCGGCCGCGCCGAACGGGCCGGTCGGGTTGAACAGCACCAGGCGCTGGCTCTCGAAGCCGTCCTTCTGGTCCTTGGTGTAGCGCAGGCCGGCCGTCAGGGCCCATTGGTCGTTGAACTCGTAGGTCCCCTGGCCGAACACCGCCCAGGCCTTGGAGGTCAGTTCGGCATAGCCGTCGGCGAAGTTGCGCAGGGGGTTGGCCGCCTGCTGGCCGACGCCCGAAACGCCGGCCGCGCCGCCGTCGACCGAGCCGTAGTGATAGAACGGGGTCGCAAGCTGGGCCTGGAGCGGGCTGGCGAGCTGGATGGCCTGCTTGTACTCTTCCTTGTACTGATAAAGGCCGACGATCCAGTTGAACGCGCCGTCGCCCTTGGACGACAGGTTGATCTCGTTCGAGTAGTAGCGCTTGTGCTCGTCGAAATCGGTGGTCAGGTCGCTGAAGACCTGCGTTCCCAGCGGGCCCGAGGCGTAGGACGTCGTGCGGTTGGTCTGATCGTAGTCGCCGCCGGTCTGATAATTGTACTGCTGGAAGCCGCCGATGTACTTCAGGTCGGCCCAGCCCAGGTCGTAGTTCACCGTGGTCGTGAACAGGTGGTTACCCCGCAACTGGCCGTAGCCGTCGCGGTTGGTCGACATGGTGTAGGGGTCCGCAACACCCGGATTGACCGTGGTCAGGCCATATTGCGGGTTCGGGACCAGTCCGCCGATCGGCTGGAACGGACGGGTGGTGTCATAGGGCGTCACGATGTTCGACAGGCGGTCGCCCACGCCCATGGTGTCGTCCCAGTTGCTGCGCGAATAGCGCGCCCAGACGTCTAGGTTGTCGCCCAGTTCGGCCTGGGCCTGGATTTCGAAGAAGGTCCGCTTGATGGTCGCGCCGTCGTTAGCGCCGCCGATGTTGTTGACGAAGCCTTCGCGCTGCCAGTCCTGCGAGCCGCCGATCTTGAAGCGCAGGTTGTCGGCCACCGGGATCGACACCACGCCCTCGATCTTCGAGCGCTCGAAATTGCCCCAGCCGGCGCGGATCTCGCCCGAGAAGTCGTGCGACGGGCGCTTGGAGATGGTGTTCAGCGCCCCGCCCATGGCGTTGCGGCCATAGAGGGTGCCTTGCGGGCCGCGCAGGATTTCCGTCCGCTCGACGAACAGCGAGCTCTTGAACAGTTCCGAGGACGAGGCCGAATAGAAGCCGTCGGTGTAGCTGGCCACGCCCGGATCGTTGCCGATGTAGAAGGTGTTGCGGCCCGCGCCGCGCAGCGACACGCGGTCGGTGCCGGAATAGTTCATGCCCGGCGTGAAGTTCACGAAGTCCTGGATGCCGGTCATGCCGCGCACGTCGCGCTGCTCGGAGGTGTAGGCCGAGACGGCCACCGGCACGTCCTGCAGGGCCTGCTCGCGCTTTTCGGCGGTGACGACCAGTTCCTCGATCTGGAAGGCGTCGCCCGAGTCCTGGGCGAGCGCCGGCGCGGAAACGGCGGCGAGGGACAGGACCGAGGCGCTCATGGCGAGCAAGGTCCGCAGGCGCGGGGCGCGAGACATCAGGTATCCTCCCAAGGCGCCAGGCAACAGCCCTCGCCCTCGTGATGTGTGTGAGCCGGCGCGGGGAGGCGCCGATGGCGCGGACCCTCTCCCTTAAGGCCGCGGCGCGTCAACGTGATCGCTGTTCGCCCGGCGGATATCCGCCGACCTTTTCCGCGGCTGTGGCGGAAATACCGCGTTTTCAAATTGTCCGCACAAAATTGACCGGCGTTCTTTGACGCATTCGTGAATCAAAAGGAAACAAGGGCCTGAGTGGTAGCTCTGCATCGAGGGTCGACATACCGTCTATACGGAAATCGCCTTTCGCAATCTGACGCCTGCGTACGGAAAGCCGGCGGGAGCGCCCCGGCGTGGGGCGGGCTTTCGCTTTGGGCGAGCAGCGCGCATATGGGGGCGATGAGCGATCACTCCTCCTCTTCGCGCGCGCTGGTGCTGTTCTCCGGCGGCCAGGATTCCAGCGTCTGCCTGGCCTGGGCGCTGGCGCGCTACGACCATGTCGAGACCGTCGGCTTCGACTACGGCCAGCGCCATGCGGTGGAGATGGATCAGCGCGCGGTGGTCCGCGCGGCGATCGCGCGCGACTTCCCCCAATGGTCCGGCAAGCTGGGCGAGGACCACGTGCTGGAGATGCGCGGGTTCGGCCAGATCGGCGAGACGGCCATGACGCTCGAGCGCGAGTTCGAACTGACCGAGAAGGGCCTGCCGAACACCTATGTTCCCGGCCGCAACCTGGTGTTCCTGACCTATGCGGCGGCGCTGGCCGATCGGCGCAGGCTTTCGGCCCTGGTCGGGGGCATGTGCGAGACGGACTTCTCCGGCTATCCGGATTGCCGCCGCGTCACGCTTGATGCGCTGCAGGCCGCCCTCAACCTCGGCATGGCGCAGGACTTCGTGATCGAAACCCCGCTGATGTGGCTGACCAAGGCCCAGACCTGGGAACTGGCGGCCTCGCTGGGCGGCCAGGCCCTGGTCGATCTGATCGTCGAGGACAGCCACACCTGCTATCGCGGCGAACGCGGCGAACGTCACGCTTGGGGCCATGGCTGCGGGCGATGCCCGGCCTGCGACCTGCGCCGCAAGGGCTGGGACGAATGGGTCGCCGCCGGGCGGCCGGGGCTCGCATCATGAGCTATGCGGTCAAGGAGATCTTCCTGACCTTGCAGGGCGAGGGCGGTCAGGCCGGCCAGCCGGCGGTGTTCTGCCGTTTCGCCGGCTGCAACCTTTGGTCCGGACGCGAAGAGGATCGCGCGGACGCGGTCTGCACCTTCTGCGACACCGACTTCGTCGGCATGGACGGGGAGGGCGGCGGCCGCTTCCGAAGCGCTGGCGATCTGGCCGCCGCCGTCGAAGCGGCCTGGACCGGCGGCTCCGACCATCGCCTGGTGGTCTGCACCGGCGGCGAGCCGCTGCTGCAGGTCGACGCGCCGCTGATCGAGGCCCTGCATGCGCGCGGCTTCCGGATCGCGCTGGAGACCAACGGCACCCTGGCCGCGCCCGAGGGGATCGACTGGATCTGCGTCAGTCCCAAGGCCGATGCTCTGGTGGTGCAGACCCGGGGCCAGGAGTTGAAACTCGTCTTCCCCCAGCCCGGCGTCGATCCGGCGAGGTTCGAGGCGATGGATTTCGAGCGTTTCCTGCTGCAGCCGATGGACGGTCCGGCGCGCGTCGAAAACACCCAGGCGGCGATCGCCTATTGCCTTGCGCATCCGCGGTGGCGTTTAAGCGTCCAAACGCATAAATACCTCGGCATTCCGTGACACGCGCGGACACAGCGCGGCCGGACGCCCTCCAAGACCTCCCAGATGACCCAGCCTGTCTTCGAAATCACCAAGGCGGCGACGTTCGACGCCGCCCACTACCTTCCCGAAGGGCCTGAGCACCGGCCCTATCGGAACCTGCACGGTCACTCCTTCCAGGTGCAGGCCACCGTGAGCGGCGTTCCGGCCGAGCCGGTCGGCTGGGTCGTGGACCTCGCCGATCTCGACGCGCAGTTGAAGGCGGTGGCGGCCGAGCTCGACCATGGCCTGCTGAACGAGAAGCCGGGCCTGGACCGCCCGACGCTCGAGCACATCTGCCTCTATTTCGCCGAGCGGCTGAAGCCGAAGTTCCCGGGCCTGTCGCGCATCGTCGTCTCGCGCCCGACCATCGGCGAGAGCTGCGCCATGACGGTGGCCTGACGCTTCAGCGTTTCTTGCCGTCCTTGTCGTCGCGGTCGGGAATGACGGCGCCGGCGGCCATGCTCACGCCCTTGGCGGTCACGCCCACGGCCGCGCCGGCGACCCCGACCGCGGTCCCGGCGACCGCGCCGCCCACGGCCGCGGCCATGCAGCCGCAAAGACTGATCCCCAGCGCGCAGGCGGCGAGAATGGACGAGAGGCGGCGTGAGCGCATGAGGGGTTCCAACTAGGTCGCCGGCTTCTACCTCTCGAACATCGCCAAAAGGTGGCGGGCCTAAAGCTCCACCGAGCGGACCTCGCCCGCGTCGCTGGCGCGGCGCCAGGGGCCGGCGTATTTCGGGTCGTGCCGCCGGCGGCGGTCGGGGCCGAAATAGTCGTCGCTGCGGATGAACGGGCGCGGATGGTCGATGACCAGGGCCAGGCGCTCCAGCACGCCGCGGGCGGTGATCGGCTTGGCCATGAACTCGTTGACCCCGGCGTCGCGCGCTTCGGCGATGCGCTTGAGGGTGGCGTGGCCGGTGATCATCACCACCGGGACCATGTGGCTGGGGCTGTCGTGGGCGGCGCGGAGCATCCGCACGAAGGCGACCCCGTCGACCGGCTCCATCGCCAGGTCGGTCAGCACGATATCGATGGCGTGGTTGCGGAGCGCCTGCAGGCCCTCGGCCCCGTCTCCGGCTTCGACGGTCTGGGTGATGCCGACCGCCCGCAGGATCTGGGCGAGCAACAGCCGCGTGTGCTTGTTGTCGTCGACGATCAGGATCTTCAGCCGGTCGAGGCGCACGGGTTTCACGCAAGGACTGAGGAACAACACCCTAGCATGGCGACTCAGGTCCGCCGTCACGCCTTGCCAAATGATAGACGGCCGAAAAGCTGCACGGTCAATGTCGAAGACCGCGGATCGGCGAAGGCCGGCTTACCCGACGTCGGGCCGGTTGCTCGCGCCGGGGACGAAGGCGCCGCCTCCGGTCTGGGCGCGGTGGCGCAGATAGGCGTCGGCCAGCACGCAGGCGGTCATCGCCTCGACCACCGGCACGGCGCGGATGCCGACGCAGGGGTCGTGGCGGCCCTTGGTGCGCAGGTCCACTTCCTCGCCCGCCTCGTTCAGGCTCCGGCGCGGGGTGAGGATCGAGGAGGTGGGCTTGAAGGCCACGCGGGCGACGACCGGCGCGCCCGAGGAAATGCCGCCCAAAATGCCGCCGGCGCTGTTGGAGAGGAACAAAGGCTGGCCGTCGTTGCCCATCCGCATCTCGTCGGCGTTTTCCTCGCCCGAGAAGGCGGCGCTGGCGAACCCCGCGCCGATCTCCACGCCCTTGGCGGCGTTGATCGACATCAGGGCCGCGGCCAGCTCCGCGTCGAGCTTGCCATAGACCGGCGCGCCCCAGCCGGGCGGGACGCCCACGGCCTCGACCTCGACCACGGCCCCGGTGGAGGACCCGGCCTTGCGGACCTTTTCCAGGTGTTCCTCCCAGACCGGCACGGTCTGGGCGTCGGGGCACCAGAAGCCGTTTTCGTGGCGCTGGTCCCAGTCGAAGCGGCTGCGGTCGATGGCGTGCGGGCCGATCTGCACCACGGCGGCGCGGATGACGACGCCGGCAAGCACCTTGCGGGCCACGGCGCCGGCCGCCACGCGTGCGGCCGTCTCGCGGGCCGAGGCCCGGCCGCCGCCGCGATAGTCGCGCACGCCGTACTTGGCGAAATAGGTGTAGTCGGCGTGGCCGGGCCGGAACTGGGTGGCGATCTCGCCATAGTCGCGCGAGCGCTGGTCGACGTTCTCGATCATCATCGAGATCGGCGTGCCGGTGGTCACCTGGCCGTCCGTCCGCTCGTCCTGGAAGACGCCGGAGAGGATCTTCACCGCGTCCGGCTCCTGGCGCTGGGTGACGAACTTGCCCTGGCCCGGCCGGCGCTGGTCCAGCCACACCTGCACCTCCTCGGCGGTGAGGGGCACGCCGGGCGGGCATCCGTCGATCACGCAGCCGAGGGCGGGGCCGTGGCTCTCGCCCCAGGTGGTCACGCGGAACAGATGGCCGAAGGTGTTGTGCGACATGGCGGCTTCTTAAGGCCGGGGCGCCGTTTAGGCTAGGCCGCCCAGGCGGCGGCGAAGCGGCGGCGCAGGGCCTGGGCGGCGGTATCGGCGCCGCCGGCCTGCTCGGTGAGGCGCAGGAAGAGGTGGCCTTGCGGATGCTCGCCCCGCGCGGGCAGGCCTTGGCCGGCCAGGCGAACCAGGCCGCGCTCGGCGGCCTTGCGGGTGATCCAGATCACGCGGCGGCCCAGCGGGGTGTCGAGCGCCACGCGCCCGCCCTGGGCCAGGACGTTCGGATGCAGCGGCGTGGTCAGCCAGATGTCGTGCCCGCGGACCATCAGCGTTCCGTCGCCGCGGATGGCGATGCGCAGCAGGCGCTCGCCCGCCCGCAGCACGTCGCCGGTGCGCAGGCCTGGCGGCAAGGTGATCTTCAGGCCGCCCGCACCTTGCGTCTCATGCAGCACGACGCCGCCGTTCAAGGCCAGGAGCACGGTGATCGGCAGGATACTGTCGTCGTCGGCGTTTTTCCTGACGGTAGCGGGCGGCTGGACGATCCTATCGGCAGGGATCGGCTCGCTGAGCAGGCGGTGGGCCTCGACCACCTGCCGGAATTGTTCGGGGTCGCCGCCGGCGTCGGGATGGGCCGACTTGGCGGCCTCGCGGAAGGCGCGGCGTAGTTCGGCCGGAGTGGCGGCGGGCGAGACGCCCAGCACGGCGCGCGCCCGCTTCCTGTCCATGGGGGGAGCCTGGTGCGCGGTCATCGGGCGACTGTGAACGGGGCATGGTCAACGGCGCGTTAAGCATGGCAAGCGCGCGCATTGGCGCTATATCGGCAGGCATGAGCGACAAGGCTGCGATCCCTCCCTCGCCGAGCGAGGATGACTATGTCCGCCAGGTGAGCATGGCCGAACCGCCGCCGCTGCTCTCGGCGACCGATCCCTTCGCGCTCTTCGCCGACTGGCTGGCCGAGGCCGTGGCCAAGGAGCCGAACGACGCCAACGCCATGGCTCTGGCTACGGTGGACGAGGGCGGCATGCCCGACGTGCGGATGGTGCTGCTGAAGGACGCCGGGCCGGAAGGCTTTGTTTTCTATACCAATCTTGGCAGCGCCAAGGGACGGCAACTGGCGGCCGACCCCAAGGCCGGCCTGCTGTTCCACTGGAAGAGCCTGCGCCGCCAGGTGCGGGTGCGCGGGCAGGTGACGCCGGTCACGCCGGAGGAGGCCGACGCCTATTTCGCCACCCGCGCGCGGCCCGCCCAGATCGGAGCCTGGGCCTCCGAGCAGAGCCAGCCCTTGCCCGACCGCCTGGCGCTGGAGAAGCGCATCGCCGAGGTTGGCTTGAAGTTCGGCCTGGGCAAGGTGCCGCGCCCGCCG
>NZ_JAYRST010000032.1:0-18735 GCF_041920015.1 Phenylobacterium sp. | reverse complement strand
TTCGCGTGACGCCGCAGGTGATCGAGTTCTGGCGCGACCGCCCGTTCCGCCTGCACGAGCGCCTGGTGTTTGTTCGCGCGGAGGGGGGCTGGACCACCCGGCGCCTCTATCCTTGACGGACGCCGAGGAGGCCGAGGTCGTCGCCTGGCTGGAAGGCCAGGCCGAGCGGAAGATCGAGACCGGCTGCGCCTGGGTGTTCCTGGCCGGGGACACCGCCTTCAAGGTCAAGAAGCGGGTCGACCTGGGGTTTCTCGACTATTCGACCCTGGAGCGGCGGCTCTGGGCGCTGGAGCGCGAGCTGAGGTTCAATCGCGCCGCCACCTCCGACATCTATCGCGCCGTGCGCAGGATCACCCGGACGGGGAGCGGCCGGCTGGAGCTGGACGGCGACGGCGCGAGCGTCGAATACGCCTTGGAGATGCGCCGTTTCGACGAGGGCGCGGTGCTGGCCGCTCAGCCCTGGGCGGTAGACGGCGAACTCGCCGAGGCCCTGGGGCGCGAAGTGGCGGGCGTCCACGCCCGCGCCGAACTGCGCCCTCAGGGCGGCGGCGGCAAGGCCTTGAAATACACCATAGATTCGAACGCCAAGCTGCTCCGGGAGCTGGCGCCGAAGCTGGGGCGTGAGCGGGTCGAGACCTTGATCGCAGCCACCGACGCCGAGTATTTCCGTCGCGAGCCGCTGTTGGACGCGCGCCGCGAGACCGGCTTCGCGCGCCAATGCCATGCCGACCTGCACCTGGGGAACATCCTGCTGGAGGACGGCCGCCCGGTCCTGTTCGATTGCATCGAGTTCAACGACATCCTCTCGGACATCGACATCCAGTACGACCTGGCCTTCCTGTTGATGGACCTCGATTTCCGCCGTCGCCGGGACGCGGCGGTGCGGGCGCTGTCGGCCTATCTGGACGAAGGGCTGCGCCACTTCGGCGTCGGCCTGCTGGACGGGCTTCGCGCCCTGCCGCTGATGATGGCGGTGCGGGCGGGCGTGCGCGCTCACGTCCAGGCCCACAGCGGCGACCTCGAGGCCGCCAGCGCCTATCTGGAGGCGGGCCTGCGCCATCTTAACCCGCCGCCGCCGAGGCTGACCGCGGTGGGCGGGTTGTCCGGCTCGGGCAAGTCGACCTTCGCGCGGTTGATCGCGCCGGGCCTGGGCGCCTCGCCCGGCGCGGTAGTGCTGCGCACCGACGAGGTGAGAAAGCGCCTGCTGGGCGCACCGCCACAGGCCTCGCTGCCGTCCAGCGTCTATTCGCCAGCGTTCTACAACGAGGTCTATGACAGCCTCTTCGCCGAGGCCCGCGCGTTGCTGGACGCCGGCCGCGCCGTGGTGGTCGACGCCACCTTCATCCAGCCGGAGCTGCGTGGCCGCGCCGAAGCCTTGGCCCGCGAGGCGGGCGTGCCTTTCCACGGCGTCTGGCTGGGGGCCGCGCCCGAAGTGCTGGCCCAGCGGATCGAGGGGCGGGAAGGCGACGCCTCCGACGCCACGGTCGCCACCCTGCGCATGCAGCTCGAACGCGATGTCGGCCCGATCGACTGGGTCCGCATCGACGCCTCCGGCCCGGCCCAGGACGCAGCCGAGGCCTGGTCCATCGAGCACGGCGGCTCACCGCTGCCTTAGGGCGGAATCATTGCTCCCCCGCTGGGGGAGCTCCCGGCCGAATGGCCGGGTGAGAGGGCTTCGACTCCTGCAGCAGGCCCCCTCCGTCTCGGCGCTTTGCGCCGATCCACCTCCCCCAGCGGGGGAGGAATTTGTCGCGACTACGCCGCCTGCCCCGCGACCCAGCCGGACGACCAGGCCCACTGGAAGTTATAACCGCCGAGCCAGCCGGTGACGTCGACGACCTCGCCGATGAAGTAGAGGCCCGGGACGGCCTTGGCTTGCAGGGTCTTGGAATCGAGGCCGTTCGTGTCGACGCCGCCCAGCGTCACCTCGGCCGTGCGGTAGCCTTCCGAGCCGACCGGCTTCACGGTCCAGGCGTTCACCGCCGCGTCGATGCGGCCGATGGCCTTGTCGGAGAGGTCGCCGGCGTTGGTCGGGGCGGCGGCCTCTTCCAGGATCATCTGCGCCAGCCGTCGGGGCAGGTGTTCGGAAAGCACGGTGAGCGCCGCCTGCCTGCCGCGGCTTTGGCGCGCGGCCTTCAGAGCCCCGGCGATGTCGACGCCGGGCGCCATGGAGACTGTGATCGCCTGGCCCTCGCGCCAGTAGGACGAGATCTGCAGGATCGCCGGGCCCGAGAGGCCGCGGTGGGTGAACAGTATGGCCTCGGCGAACTTGGTCTTGCCGCAGGCGACGACCGCATCGGTCGAGACGCCGGCCAACGGCTTCAGCCGCTCCAGCATCCCGACCTCGAAGGTCAAGGGCACGAGGGCGGGGCGCGTCTCCACGACGTTCAGCCCGAACTGTCGCGCGATCTCGTAGCCGAAGCCCGTGGCGCCCATCTTCGGGATCGACTTGCCGCCGGTGGCGACGACCAGAGAGGCGCAGCGCACCGGCCCGCCGCTGGTCGCCAGCGAAAAGCCCTCGTCCTCTTGCTCCACCCGCTCGACGGTGGTCTTCAGCCGCAGCGTGACGCCGGCCGCCTGCATGGCGCGGGTCAGCATGGCGATGATCTCCTTGGCCGAGCCGTCGCAGAAGAGCTGGCCAAGGGTCTTTTCGTGATAGGCGATCCCCTCGCGCTCGACCCAGGCGACGAAATCCTTGGCCGTGTAGCGGCGCAGGGCCGAGATCGCGAAATGCGGGTTGGCCGAGAGGAAATTGGCCGGGGCGGCGTTGATGTTGGTGAAGTTGCACCGGCCGCCGCCGGAGATGCGGATCTTCTCGCCGGGCGCTGCGGCGTGGTCGATCACCAATACGCGCCGTCCGCGCTTGCCCGCCTCGATGGCGCACATCATGCCCGCCGCGCCAGCGCCGATCACCACGACGTCGAACTGATCCACCGGGACCTCTTTAAGACAGGGACGGCAAGCGCGCCGTTCGATAGGAGCGCGCCGGCAAAGTCAATCGCCCGGCTCGCGGCAGGATGCAGCGAGGGAAAGAGTCGCGTTCAGCGAGCGCCGCGTTGCATTGCACACTTGGTGAATCTAGCTTGCAATCATTCATAAAAGCCATGTCGGGAGGAGTTTGGATGCAAGGCTTGATGCAGGACTGGCCGCTGACGGTCGACAAGATCCTGAACCACGCCCAGGCTTGGCATGGCGATCGCGAAGTCGTCAGCCGTTCGGTCGAGGGGCCGATCGTGCGCACGACCTATGCGCAGATCCACGAACGGGCCAAGCGCGTCTCCAACGTCCTGATCGGCCTGGGCATGCAGCCGGGCGATCGGGTGGCGACCCTGGCCTGGAACACCGGCCGCCACATCGAGGCCTGGTACGGCATCATGGGGATCGGGGCGGTCTGCCACACGCTCAACCCCCGCCTGTTCGCCGAACAGCTCGTCTACATCATCAATCACGCCGAGGATAAGGTCATCCTGACGGACCTGACCTTCCTGCCGATCCTCGCGGGCATCCGCGACCAGATCCCTGGCGTGAAGCACATCATCGTCCTGTCGGACGAGGCGAACCTGGGCGATCAACTGCCCGGCGCCCTGGCCTACGAGACCCTGATCGCCGAGGCGTCCAGCGACGCCAAGTGGGGCGGGTTCGACGAGAACACCGCCGCCGGGCTCTGCTACACCTCGGGCACAACGGGCAATCCGAAGGGCGTGCTCTACTCGCACCGCTCGAACTTCATCCACACGCTGGTGACCATGGGGTCCGACGTGCTGGGCATCAAGGCGACGGACACGGTGCTGCCGGTGGTGCCGATGTTCCACGCCAACGCCTGGGGCCTGGCTTTCTCCGCGCCGGCCGTGGGCGCCAAGCTGGTCATGCCGGGCCAGAAGCTGGACGGCGCCTCGGTGCACGAACTGCTGGAGAGCGAAGGCGTGACCTTCTCGGCCGCGGTGCCGACGGTCTGGCAGATGCTGCTGCAGCACCTGCGCGCCAGCAAGGGCAAGCTGACCACCCTCAAGCGCGTCGTCATCGGCGGTTCGGCGGTGCCCGAGAGCATCGTGCGCGGCTTCCGTGACGAGTTCGGCGTCGATGTCACCCATGCCTGGGGCATGACCGAGACCTCGCCGCTGGGCACCCAGGCCACGCCCAATGCGGCCATCGAACAGATGGACCCCGAGGCCCAGCTCCAGTTCAAGCTGAAACAGGGCCGCCCACCGCTCGGCATCCAGCTCAAGCTGGTCGATGACGAGGACAAGGACCTGCCGCACGACGGCCACACCTTCGGGCGGCTGAAGGTCTCCGGCCCGTTCGTGGTGGGCCAGTACTTCAAGGCCGAAGGCGGCAAGATCCTCGACGACGAGGGCTATTTCGACACCGGGGACGTGGCCACACTGGACGAGCATGGCTTCATGCAGATCACCGACCGCGCCAAGGACGTGATCAAGTCCGGTGGCGAATGGATTTCCTCCATCGAGATCGAGAACCTCGCGGCGGGCCATCCGAAGGCCGAACTGGCCGCGGTCATCGGCGTCGCCCACCCGAAGTGGGACGAGCGCCCGCTGCTGCTGGTCAAGCTCAAGGCCGGGGAGGCGGCGGCCAAGGAGGAGTTCCTGCAATTCCTCGACGGCAAGATCGCCAAGTGGTGGATGCCCGACGACGTCGCCTTCGTGGACGACATCCCGCTGGGCGCGACCGGCAAGATCGACAAGAAGCTGATCCGCGACCGTATGAAAGACTATGTCCTGCCGACGGCCGCGGCCGGCGGTTCGGCCGCCCTGGCCATGTCGCCGGAGCCCAAGATCTATGCGCCCGAGCCGGCGCCCGCTCCGGTGGCGCACCATGACCATGACGACGACGGCGCGTGGCTGCACTGGACGCCCGGCCCCGACCAGACGCTCGACCGCACGCGCGCCGAGCCGGCGGAAGGGGAGGCCCCGGCGGACGCCGTGCGCCCTTTTCGGCGGAGCTGAGTGCGACTGAGCCGCCGCCGGCGGCTCAGCCTGCGGCGCCTGCGCTGCGGGAAGGCCGAAGCGTCCGCGCGCGGCGCTCGGTCTCGCACGGCTTCGCCGACATCTATCTGCACCTTGCGACGGCCGTGGCCCTGGCCCCGGCCGCCATGGTCGCGGTCGGAACCCTGGCGCCCAGGCTGGGGCTCGGCCGCGATCCCTACGCCTTGCAGGGCGTTCTCTTCGACCTCGCCCCTCAGATCGCCCTGGCCAGCGTGGTCGCGGGCGTGTTCGGCGTGGTGGCCGCCCTGGCGGCGGGCTTTCCGCGCTTCTGGATGCGCGCGCTGCTGGCGCTGGTGATCACCACCGCGACCCTGTTCGCCTATGTCTGGGAACGCAGCGCCGGCTCGCCCCTCGTCCAGCCGGCGGCTGCCGAGGTTCAGCCCGCGAGCCGGTAGTCGCTGTCCAGGCCCGGCTCGGGGGCGTCGGTGACGACGATCCCGCGGCGGACCAGGTCGATCATGTGGCCGAGCACGGACCGCGCGGCCGCCGGCCACAGGCGCTTGTCGACCTCCGCATAGAGGGTCGGGATCATATCCTTGATCCGCCCGTGGCCGTCGGCCAGCGCCTTCAGCACCTGGGCCTCGCGGGCGCGGCGGTGGGCGATATAGGCGTCGATGAACGGGGCGACGTCGCGGACCGGCGGGCCGTGGGTCGGCCAGAGGATGTCGAAGTCCAGCGCCTTCACCTTGTCCAGGCTGTCCATATAGGCGGTCATGTCGCCGTCCGGCGGCGAGACCACGGTGGTCGACCAGCCCATGATGTGGTCGCCGGAGAACAGCGCGTTCTCTTCCTTCAGCGCAAAGCAGATGTGGTTGGAGGTGTGGCCCGGCGTGGCGATCGCCTCCAGCGTCCAGCCAGGTCCTTCGAACACCGCGCCGCCGCCGCAGATGTCGATATCGGGGGAGAAGTCGAGGTCGTGGCCGGCCTCGGTGATCACCGCCGAATCCCCCGCCTTCGCACCGACTGCGCAGCCGTAGATCTTCGCCCCGGTCTTCTCCTGGAGCGGGCGGGCGAGGGGAGAGTGGTCGGTGTGGTGGTGCGTGACCAGGATATGGGTGACCGTCTCGCCCTCCAGCGCGGCCATCAGCGCGTCGAGATGGTCGGCCATGTCCGGCCCCGGGTCGATGACCGCCACCTCGCCCTTGCCGATGATGTAGGTGCCGGTGCCCAGATAGGTGAAGGGGCCGGGATTGTTGGCGACGACCCGGCGGATCAGGGGTGAAACCTGATCGCAGGCGCCGTACTCGAACTGGATTTCGCGGACATAGGGAATCATCGAGGCGGTCCTGAAATGGCGCCCGCCTTGCTCCCTGACCACCCAATCGGGTCAGCGAGGTCAGTCATGTCGGCGGACACGGCGATTTATGTCTCAAAACGGCTACAGCGCGCGGCCTTCGCCCTTCTCTGTCTCCTGGCGGCGCAACTCGTCCTGGCGGTGGCCAGTTGCGAACCCGAGCCCGCCGCCATGGGCGCGGCCCGAATCTCGCTGGAGCAACCCCACGCCTAGCGCGGAAAAGCGCCGGAGAGATCGTAGCCGGCTTGCGCCCCCAGTTCGATCAATTCCTCGCGCGAGCGCTCGTCGGCCTGGAACTGGCCCAGCGACCAGGTGACGATCGAACGCGTGCCCGAACGGCAGAAGGCGAGGACCGGCCCCTCCGCGGCCTCCACTGCACGATAATTCGCCTCGACCTGGTCCGGCGTCGGCCCGCCCCGCACCGGAATATGCACATAGTCGAGCCCCGCCGCCCGCGCGGCCGCTTCCACCTCGGCTCCGGTCGGCTGGCCGGGCTCCTCGCCGTCCGGGCGATTGTTGATCACCAGCTTGAAGCCGAGCTCTGCCGCGCGCGGCAGATCCTCCAGGGCGATCTGGGGGGCGACGGAAATCTGGTCGGTGACGTGGCGGAATTCGGTCATGGGAAGTGTAGCGCCGTTCTAGAGACTTGAAGGTGATGCGATCTATTTTACCCGGCGTGCGCGGATTGCGCGCTGGCCGTCGACATTCATGAAGTAGCCGCCCATCGAGGCCTTTCGAATCTCGACCTTCGAGCCCTTCTTAGGCTCCCTGAACAGGGTTTCGCTGTCGTTCTGCGTCCAGACCGCGCCGCCTTCGAGTTCGAAGGTCCACTTGCCTTCGCCGTTCCGGTAGGCGCGTTCGACGGCCAGGGAGACTTCGTTCAGCTCTTCCGGCTTTTCGCCACGCTCGAACATGGCCAGCGAGGGCAGGCTGAAGCCGAAGGCCTGGCGGCGCACGGCCTTGGCCTGCTCGCGGTCGACCACCACGATGTCGCCCTTCTGTTCGGCGCTGTCGAGCGCCCCGACCGCCGCGTCATAGCAAGCGAGCCGCTCGGACGGGTCCGTCATGGCCTTGCAGTCCATCAGCCCCTTGAAGATGGCGGGCCGTTCCTCGGCGCCTGCGGGCGCAAGGGCGAAAGCCGCGAGGCCGATGGCCAACAGCAGGGGACGCGTAAGCGGCGGCATCTGGAAAGCTCTCCGGTTTGCCCGCGTATTGATAGGTGACCGGAGCGGCGCGGCAACCGCCGTTTTACCTCGAGCCCGGCTTCAACGACATGTCACCGCGCGGGGCGCGATGCGGGAGATGTTACCAGTTCCTTTCCAGCGGGCGCATGTTCTTGGCTGAGGACGGGGTTTGAAAAGGGAAGAAATATGCGCGCAAGCCGCCTTGCGGCACATTCTGTGACCAGAATGCGACAGGTTGGTGTTCTCAACATTGCGGGAGTTTAATCTGCGTTGACCCTTCCGGCTTAAGCCCCGTAACACCAACGTAACCGGGTTCGTTACGAGCCTGGGACCGAACCTTTTGTGGGGAGCTGGCATCGCCGCTGTCTGGTCGGCGGGCCGCTGGAGGATCTAGACCTTGAAAATCATGAACACGCGGGAACGCCTTCTGGCGTCTTCCATGATCTGCGGCGCCGCCTTTGTGGCCTTCTCGGCCACTGCGGCCAGCGCCCAGGAACAGGAAGTCCAGGAAGTCGTCGTCACCGGTTCGCGTATCGTCCGTCAGGACTACGTGGCCAACAGCCCGATCGCGACCGTTTCCGGCGAAGCCACCGTGGCCAACGCCGACGTCACGCTCGACATGTATCTGAACACGCTGCCGCAGGTTAACCCGGCGGGCAGCTCGACCTCGAACAACCCCGGCAACAACGGCCAGTCGAACATCGACCTTCGCGGCTTCGGCGCGAACCGTAACGTCGTCCTGATCGATGGCCGCCGTCCGATGGTGTCTGCGAACACCATGACGGTCGACTTGAACACCATCCCGCAGGCACTGATCGAAGGCATCGAAGTCATCACCGGCGGCGCCGGCGCGGCCTACGGCGCTGACGCCATCGCCGGCGCGGTCAACGTCAAGCTGAAGAGAAACTTCGAAGGCGTCGACTTCCGCGCGAATTACTCGAACGCCACGGAAAACTGGGACTCCAAGGAATACCAGTTCTCGCTGGTGGTCGGCGGCAACTTCGCCGACGGTAAGGGCAACGCGGTGTTCGGCTTCGACCGTTCGTTCCGTGAAAGCCTGCTGAAGTCGCAGCGTGCGTTCTCGCAGAACGCGACCTCGACGACCTCCTTCCTGCCGGAAGGCGCGCTGTTCTGGCAGGGCCCGGCGGGGGTCAACCCTGGCAACGCGATCTCGGAGGCGGCCATCGACGCCCTGTTCGCCACGTACGGTGTCAGCGCGGACAAGGTGTCGGCCGGCTCGGGCACGCTCGGCTTCAACATGGACGGTTCGCTGTTCTACAAGGGCGTGTTCAACAACGCTCTGGATGTCCAGAACTTCCGTTATCCGATCGACGGCGCCGTCAACCAGTCGCTGTATCCGGACCTTTACAGCTACAACTTCGACTACGTGAACCTGCTGGTCCTGCCGATGGACCGCTACTCGTTCATGTTCAAGACGAACTACGAACTGGATAACGGCATCGAGTTCTTCGTGAACGCCGGCTGGACGGAATACACCGCTGTCACCGCCCTGGCGCCGACGCCGTTCCCGACGGTCAACAGCCGTAACCCGGCGACCGCCGGCTCGAGCGATGTGGTGACTTCGCTGGTTAACAACCAGTGCCTGTCCCCGACGGACGCCAATCCGACTCGGACCGTGGCTTGCCAGATCGTGCAGCAACTGGTCGTCCCGGTGACGAACCCGTTCATTTCGCCAGATCTCCGCGCTCTGCTGAATACCCGCACGGGCGACGACATTCGTCTGGCTGGCTCGGGCGCCAACGAACCGTTCCTGATCCGCCAGCGGACCCTCGACCTTGGCCTGCGTGAATCGCGTTTCGAGAACACCGTCGTCCAGTTTATGGCCGGCGTGCGTGGCCCGATCGGCGACACCGGCCTGACCTTCGAAGCCTCGGTGGCCGAAGGCCGCACCGAGATCGACGAGACCCAGACCGGCAACCTGGATACTCAGCGCCTGCAGGGCCTGATCGAAGCGGCCGACGGCGGCGCCAGCATCTGCGACGGCGGCTTCAACATCTTCGGTCGTCAGCCGATCTCGGCTTCCTGTCGTCAATATCTGGCAGCTCAGGTCAACCTGTCGACGGAAATGAAGCAGCAGATCGCCCAGGCCTACATCACCGGCCCGGTCTACGAACTGCCGGCCGGCGACTTGTCCTTCGTGCTAGGTGTCGAATACCGCGGCTTCGAATACAACTTCGATCCGGGTGCGGCCTCGGGCCCGATGTCGGGCGCCAACACGCAGGACCCGGATGCGGGCACCAACTCGTTCCGCGACGTGTTCGGTGAAGTCCTGATCCCGCTGGTCAAGGACCAACCCTTTGTCCAGAACCTGGAACTGTCGCTCGGCGCTCGTTATTCGGAA
Source organism: Phenylobacterium sp. (assembly GCF_041920015.1). GTDB lineage: Bacteria > Pseudomonadota > Alphaproteobacteria > Caulobacterales > Caulobacteraceae > Phenylobacterium. Next base: position 8,895 of record NZ_JAYRST010000032.1, on the reverse strand, counting down.
GCCGAGTTCGCCGACAAGCTGACGGGCCGCGAAGTCGGTCCGCGCGGTTCGTGGGCCTACAAGGGCGAACTGAACTGGACGATCAACGACCTGCTGCGGGCGCGCGTATCCTATCAGCAGTCGGTGCGTGAGCCGAACTTCTCGGAACTGTTCGCCGGCGGCGGCTCGGCGCCGCAGTACTTCGACCCCTGCTCGGTGACGAGCGAGGCCCGCCACGGCGCGGCGGCCGCTCAGGTCCGCGCGCTCTGCATCGCGCAAGGCGTGACGGCGGGCAGCGTCGACAACTACGTCCAGACGCCCGGCTCGCAGATCGGCGTCGACCTGTCGGGGAACCTCGACCTCGAGCCGGAAGAAGGCAAGACCTTCACCGCCGGCGTCGTGTGGCGCTCGCCCTGGGAAAACCAGTGGCTGTCGCGTCTGCAAGGTTCGGTGGACTACTATAACATCAAGATCGAGAAGGCGATCCTGACCCCGACCCCGAACCAGATCGTGGCCGCTTGCTTCAACTACTACGGCACGAACCCGACCTACGACGTCAACGATGCGAATTGCCAGGGCCCGTTCCGCGGCGGCGGCGACATCCTCTGGGTCTACAACCCGGCTGACCCGGACGGCTACTTCACCGCCAGCAACGGCGGCACGCAGCAGTCGAGCGGTCTGGACTTCCAGTTCGACTGGGGCTTCGACGCCGAATGGCTCGGCGCCGACTCGAAGTGGGGCTCCGTCCGCCTGAACGCCTTGATCACTCACGTGATCGAGTTCAAGCAGCAAGACCCGATCGCCGGCGTGCCGGAACTCGACTTCGCGGGCACCATCTCCTACTTCGGCGCCGGCCTTGGCACGAGCTTCCCGAAGTGGAAGGCCACGGTGAATGCCGAGTGGTCGCTGTTCGAAGACTTCAAGCTGAACGCCCGCGGCCGCTACATCGGCGCCATGGACAACCGTCTCGACGTGGAATTCCCGGGCGAGACCGAGTTCACCGGCGTCAGCGCCCTCTGGTACTGGGACTTCGCCGGCACCTGGGCTGTCACCGACAATGTCGAGCTGAAGCTGGGCGTGAACAACGCCTTCGACAAGGCTCCGGAAGTCTATGCTCCGAACGTCCAGTCGGGCACCGATCCGTCCACCTACGACGTGGTCGGCCGCCGGGTCTTCGGCGCGATCAAGCTGCGCTTCTAAGAGCGGTCTGATCCAGAAATTAGGGCGGCGGACTTCAAGTCCGCCGCCCTTTTTCTTTGTCGAATGGAGAGGATGCGCCGCCGTCGCGCCGCGTCAGGCGTAACCCAGCAGTTCGCGCAGTCCTGGCGCCATGTGGTCGACCAGCTTTCGCTGGGTGTCCGGCAAGGTCTCGGGGATCGTCTGACCGCTGGAGAGGTGCTCGCGCGCCGTGGCGCTGTGGCGACGGTCCGAGCCGACACGGACGCGCCCCCGCCAATCGGGCGGCAGGGTGTCAACGCCGAACCTGGCCAGAAGATCGGCGAAGAAGCTTTCGGCCTCGGCGGACTCCAGCCGGTTCAGATTTTCGACGATGTCCTCGTAGCGGACCACATGCACGCCGGTTCCCATCCAGGCGACCGCGTGGAACAGGAAGACTTCGCGCAAGGCGGGGCCTCGGCCGGGTATGCCGAAGATCACCAGGTTCATCATCTGCTCGACGCTGACCGCGCCGTTCTTCAGGTGGTTCTGTTGCGGGTGGTCGAACTGGTCGGACAGATTGAAGCGCGTGCGGGCCAGGACGTAGTCGTAAGGGTCGCGCACCAGGACGACGTTGTTGGCGTGCTTCAAGGCCATCAGCGAGATGTCGGCGAACAGCAGGTGGCCGACGCTGAACATCGGCCGCTGCGGATGCAGCGCGGCCTTGTGCTGCTCCAGGTTTGGGATCTGGATGAATTCACGGTCGTAGTGCTGCTGGGGCGGCACGAACATCCGGACGATGTTGCGCAACAGGTGCGTGCCGCACTTGGGTACGCTGTTCAGGAACGCGGTCCGGCGCAGCGGCGTATGGCTGAACTTCTGGACCTCCGCTCCGAGGGTATCGGGCCTGCTTATGACCTTGGCCGCCAGCACCACATCCGCCTCCATGAGATTAGATGATTGAGATAGCCGTCTTCAGGCGGCGTGGGAAACGGCGCTTCAGAGCGCGTTAGGGCGAAGTGTGAGCGGTTCGCCCGCCCGCACGCGATCTACATGCCTGATTTAGAGCGGCGGCGGGCGCAGGGCCTTGGTGCGGAACCATTTCGAGATGATCCACTTCTCGCCGCTCGTCGGGGCTGCGCCGGTATGCAGGGTCATCGGGTCGACAGCGCCGCCTGGAGTGACGCTATCGAACGTCAGGACCGAGCCGGCCGACGGCCTGATCTTGAGGTCGAGCCGTGGAAACTCGGTCGCTCCGCCTTCGAACTCATCGTTCAGATAGACGAGGACGGTCCGCACCCGCTGACCGCGCGCCGCGAGGTGAGCGGCGTTGGCCGGCGTCTCAGGGATATAGTCGACGTGCGGCGCATATCGCTCGCCAGGCGCATAGTGCAGCACGCCGAGGCCCTCGCCGTTCTCGACCGGCAGGTCGGCGATGGCGGCGAGCTGATGATTGATCAGTTCCAGCACCACATCGCTGTCGGCCAGGCCGAAATGCATGACGCGGTTGGAGCGGACGTCCTCGATGCTTTCGCCGCCCGCCTCGTTGACGATCATGCCTCGCCGCAGCGCAGGTTCGGCGAGCGCGGTGACATAGGTGCGAAACTCCGGGGCCAGCAGGTCGCGGACGATGGAGATGGCCGGCGCCTCGCTCAGGGTCTCGCGCTCCCGAGGCGCCTCGAAGACGGTGAGGTCGGCCGCCGCCGCCAGGGCGTCGAAATCGACCGGGATCGCCGTGACGCGAGCGCCGTTCAGGATGCGGCGGGCCGGCTCGAAGTCCGCGGCGCGGGCGATCGCCAGGGCGGCCTGCGACATCGGGCCGATGTCTCCCTCCAGGCCGGCCAGGAGGGCCAGTTGGGTCGCCGCGCGCGGATCGCCGCGTTTCGCGGCCATGACCAGCCAGTCCAGCGCCTGTCGGAAGTTGGGTTCCACGCCGACCCCGCCGCTGTCGACCACGCAGGCCAGGGCCAGGCCCAGGTCGTCGCCGGCCCGCGCGGCGGCATGGATGCGCTCGACCCCCTGGGCGATGTTCTGGGGAATCTGGAATCCGACGAGCTGCCACAGGCCGAGCTTAGCGTGCGCGCCTGGATGGCCGCGCTTGGCCGCTTCCATCCACCAGGACAGCGCCTCGTCCAGCCGCCCCATCTGCTCCATGGCCTGGGCGAGAAGGTCCTGGGAAACGGCGTCCCCGGCCTTGGCGGCGGCCAGGACTTCGTCGAATGTTCTCATGGTCTTGTTCTACAAGGCCGGGGCTCTGCGGGAAACCATGTCGCGCGATGAGCATGTCGAAGGCGGGAGGCGAGGTGGACGGCGTCTGGAACCGCAGAAGAGCCGTGACGATCATCGGCGCCAGCCTGACGACGGCCGCTTGCGCCGGGGCGGCGCTGCGGCCGCCGCCGATCCTCGTCAATCTGGCCGATCAGGCGCCGCCTGGCGGCGACGATGCGGCGCAGCTCGATTCGAGCGCGGACGCCGCCCGCCGAATGACCGCGCCGGTGCGCATCAACGGTCAGGGGCCTTTCGATTTCGTCATAGACACCGGCGCGAACCGCACGGTCATCGCGCGTGAAGTGGCGCTCGCCCTCGGCCTGCCGACGGCCGGCAAGGCGCAGATCCACGGTATCGCGGGGGTCGAACCCTCCGAGACCGTCACGATCGGCCGGCTGGACGTGGGGCGCGTTTCAACGGGGCGGCTTCGCGCGCCGATGCTGGAGCAGGCGCGGCTGGGGGCTGCGGGTCTGCTGGGGGTGGACGTCCTGAAGAACCGCCGCGTGGCGATGGATTTCCGGCAGAACACCTTCACGATCGGCAAGCCTGACGATGAGCCGGCGACCAACCGCAACGCCTCGGACAGCCGCCTGCGCGACAACGCCGCCGAGGCGGCGGCGCTGGAGAACGTGGTGGTGGTGCCTGCGCGCTATCGCTTCGGCCAGTTGATCATCATCGATGCGGACATGGGCGGCGTGCCGGTCACGGCCTTTCTGGACTCCGGCTCCCAGAACACGGTCGGGAATCTGCAACTGCACCAGCGGCTGAAGGTGACGCCTTTCGCCCTGACGGCTCAGGTCTCGATGGTGGAGCTCATCAGCGTCACGGGCCAGCGGGCCCAGGGCGAACTGTCGACCGTGCCGCCGCTGCGGATGGGGGGCCTCAGCATCGGCAACCTGTCGGCCGTCTTCGCCGACCTGCACATCTTCAAGCTCTGGGAGCTCGACGACCGGCCGGCGATCCTGATCGGCATCGACGTCATGCGCCACTTCGAGGCGATCGAGCTCGATTTCTCCAACCGCCGCGTCATATTCCGCGCGCCGGCCCGCCCGAGGCGCTGAGTCCCTACCTGACCGGCGTCGGCGCCAGGACGGTGGCGCCGGAGCTGCGCAGGCGTTCCTGGGCCATCTGGTCGAGCACGCCCTGGGCGCGCGGGTCGCCCATCAGCCAGGCGGCGGCGGCCAGGGTGCGGATCGAGGTCGCCGAGACGCCGAAGGCGCTCTCCAGGGCCTGGAACGGCGAGACCTGGGTGGTCATCCGCTTCAGCCGGACATCGCCGGAAAGCCCGGCCAGGGCCTTGGCCTTGTCGACCGCCTGGTAGAAGCCGCCGACCTCGTCGACCAGGCCGAGTTCGCGCGCCTGGACGCCGGTCCAGACCCGGCCCTTGGCGATCTCGCGCACGCGCTCGGCGGGCAGCTTGCGGCCCTCGGACACGCGGGCGACGAAGTTGTCGTAGATGCGGTCCATCCAGCCGGCGAAAGCCGCGCGCTGGGCCTGGTTCATCTCGCTGCCGGTCCCGAAGGCCCCGGCGTAGTCGCCGCCGACGCTCAACTGGCGCACGTCGACGCCGAAGCGTTCGAGCGCCGGGCCCAGGACGAACTTGCCGCCGAACACGCCGATTGAGCCGGTCAGGGTGGTGGGCTGGGCGACGATGGCCGAAGCCTCGCTGGAGATCCAATAGCCGCCCGACGCCGCATAGGCGCCCATCGAGACTACCACCGGCTTCTTGGCCGCCTTCGCCGCGCGGACCGCGGCCAGGATCTGTTCGGAGGCGGTGTCGGAGCCGCCAGGCGAGGAGACGCGGAAGACGATGGCCTTCACGTCCTTGTCCTCGATGGCGTCGTAGAGCGCTTCGGAGATGTCGTCGGAATACATGGCCGAGGACGAGGAGAACGGATTGGCCGTGCCGTCCCGCCCGGTCATGATCGCCCCTTCGCCCTCCACGATCGCGATGGCCGGGCCTGGACGCGGCACGCGCTCGCGGCTGGCACGCATGTACTTCTCGAACTCGACCAGTTCCGCGCCCTTGCCGGCCTTGGCCAGGATGGCGGTTTCGGCGTCCTTCACCTGGCCGACCTTGTCGATCAGCTTCAGTTTCAGCGCGTCCTCGGCCTGGTAGGGGCCGCCTTCGAGACTGGCGCGCAGCGCCTGGGGCTGTTGCTTGCGGTCGCCGGCGGCGTTCAGCAGGGTCGCGCCGTAGATCGAGCCCATCCAGGAGAGCTGGGCTTCGCGGTGCGCAGGAGTGTAATCACTGTAGAGGTACGGATTGACCGCGTTCTTGAACTCGTAGCGCTGTTCGTAGTCGGCCTTGACGCCGTACTTGTCGAAGAAGCGCTTGAGGAACAGGTCCTCGCTGGCGACGCCGGTGACTTGCAGCGAGGCGCCGGGCTGCATCCAGAACTCGTCGGCCGCCGAACCCAGCATGTAGGTCGAGGCGACCATGCCGGAGGGGTAGAGGCCCTGGCTGTGCGCATAGACGGCCTTGCCGGCGGCGCGGAACTTCTTGAGCGCGAGGCGGATCTCGTCGGCAGAGGCCGGGGTCATGCCGCCTTCGGGCAGGCGCACCAGCACCGCCTTGACCTTGCCGTCCTTGCGGGCCCGCTCCAGCGTCTCGATGACCGACATCACCGACATGGATCGGCGGCCGATCGAGGCGAACGGATTGACCGGATCCTGATCGGTCAGCGGATCGCGCAGGTCGAGCGCCAGCACCGCATGCGAGGGCGTCGGCGCAGGCTTGGCCGCGCCGGCCGCCATCACGATCAGCAGGAACGGCACGCCGACCAGGAAAAGCACCAGGCCTGCGAAGACGCCGGCCATGGTGGTCAGGAACTGCTTCATCGAAGATCCGCCGAGGGGAGGGAAGGGCCCAGGCTACATGGGCGCGGGTTGCGTTGAAATGAAGAGGTTTGCGAGCCCATCGCAGCCGCCCGCGCCCCTGTCGAGCGGCGTGCGGGCGGCCTGCGCGAAAAAGTCCCGCTTCGAAGGTAGGGATTGCTGGGGAGCCTGCGTCTAGGGCACATAAGCCCTGATTATGTCCGCATGCGGGCCCAATGAATTTCGATCCGAGGCGTCTTTTGACTTCACAGCGTACCTTCCTGTCGGCGTCGGCGGCCTTGCTGGTCGGCGGCGCCCTGCTCGCCGCCCTGCCGGCGGCTGCGGCCGACCGCCCCGTCGCCATTGTCGGCGCGACCGTCTTCGACGCCACCGGCGCGGCGCCCCATCGGGCGACGGTCGTGATCCGGGACGGGCGGATCGCCGAGGTCGGACCGTCGGTGAAGGCGCCGCGCGGCGCCCTGGTCATCGACGCCAAGGGCAAAGCCCTGTTGCCGGGCTTCTTCGACGTGCACACCCATTGGACCCCGGGCGGCAGCCCGCGCATCTCGCCGGAGATCGCAAGCGCCTATATCGCCGCCGGCGTCACGACGGTGAACGACTTCCACCAGCAGCCGGAATCCTTCGAACCGCGTCGCCGCTGGATCGCTTCCATGGCCTCGCCGCATGTGAACTTCGTGGCGCGCATGAGCACGCCGGGCGGTCACGGCGCCGACTGGGCCGACCGCGCCACGACCAAGTGGGTGAACTCGCCCCAGGGCGCGCGGATGGAGGTGAAGGCTCTCGTTCCCTACAAGCCCGACTTCATCAAGGCGTTCGCCGACGGCTGGCGCTATGGCGTCTCGGCCGACAACACCAGCATGGACGAAGGCACGCTGAGCGCCCTGGTCGATGAGGCGCATCGCAACAACCTCAAGGTCCTGACGCACACCGTTACGGTCGAGCGCGGCGCCATCGCCGGCCGGGCCAAGGTCGACGTCATCGCCCACAGCCTGCAGGACCGCGAGATCGACCAGGCGACGGTCGATGCGATCAAGGCCGGCGGCACCGCCTATGCGCCGACCCTCGCGGTCTATGATCCCGACAAGGGCGAGCCGCCGGCCGATCCCGAGGTCCGCCGCCGCGGCGAGGTGAAGTTCGGCTATGCGCTGCATAACGTGAAGGTGCTGCACGACGCCGGCGTGACCATCGCGCTGGGGACCGATGCGGGCATGCCGGGCACGCCGCACGGCGCTTCGACCCTGCGCGAGATGGAACTGCTGGTCCGGGCGGGCCTGACGCCGTCGGAGGCCCTGATCGCGGGCACGGCCAGCAGCGCCAAGGTGCTGGGGGAACTCGCCGACCGCGGCACCATCGAGGCCGGCAAGCGCGCGGACCTGGTGTTGATCGACGGTGAGCCGTGGAAGGCTATCGCCGACGTGCACAAGACGAATCGCGTGTTCGTCGACGGCGTCCTGGTGCATGGGCCCGGCGTGAAGCTGCCCGCCGCCAACACCGCCAAGTCCATGCCGCTCATCAAGGCCAAGGGCGCCCTGATCGACGACTTCGAAGGGGCCAAGAGCCGGTCGAGCTACGACACCTTGCGCCTGGACGACATGGACGGCGGCATCGACCGCACCGTGCAGGTCGCGCAGGTCATCAACCGCACCGCCACCGATCATGCGCTCAGCATCGCCGCGCGCATGGCGGCCAAGGACAACGCCAACGCCGGCGTCATCATCCCGCTCAGCCGCGGTTCGGTCGAGCCGGTCGATGTCCGCCCCTTCAAGGGGGTGCGGTTCGAAATCCGCGGCGACGGCGCCGCCTATGAATTCGGCGTCAACACGCTGAACGGCCGGTGGGAGACGCAGGTCGGCTCTAGCACTGAATGGAAAGTCGTCGAGGTTCCGTTCTCCGAGCTCAAGCGCGTTTCCGGCCGCGGCGGCGGCTCCGGGCCCTGGACGGGCGACGATGCGCTCGAGGTCACCATCGACGGCGGCCGTCTGGCCGGCGAGAAGATGTGGGTCGAGATCGACAATGTGAGCTTCTTCTGACGTCGCCGATCGGGTGAGCGATGATCCTCACGCCTGTGCAACGGGCGTGAGTAGTCGCGTCCAAGTAATCGCGTAGTCTGTGACGCGTTGGCGCGACTGCCAGCGTACGCTGGTGTCTTAATTGACACAGTTCATGTTATTTTGACGTTCCTGCAACATTATGCGGGTGACGTTGCATCGCGCATCGTGTGTTTGGCGCATTGTTCCGAGTCCGAGCATCCTCGGGCTTCCCGGATAGTATGCACTCAATAGTTGTGGGGGTGTCCTCTAATGAAAACTCGCATGTCCTGGCGTAACGCCATGCTCGCGACCTCGGCGCTTTGCGCGCTGTCCTTCGCTGGCGCCGCCGCCGCTCAAGACGGGGCCGAGGTCGAGGAACTCATCGTCGTCGGCTCGCAGATCGAAGGCGCCAAGGTGACGGCCGCCGTCCCGGTGACCGTGGTCGACGCGGCCCAGCTCGACAGCGTCGCGGCGACCTCGGGCGACGACCTGTTCCGGTCCATCCCGCAGATGGGCGACGTCAGCTTCAACTCGAGCTACCTGCCCAACTCCAGCAACAGCGCCCGCGGCGACGTCGGTTCGGTGAACCTGCGCAACCTCGGCGTCGGCAACACCCTGGTGCTGC
>NZ_JAYRST010000031.1:0-34636 GCF_041920015.1 Phenylobacterium sp. | reverse complement strand
GGGGCCCGGGGCGGGGGGGGGGGTCCACCCCCCCCCCCCCCCGGCCGGTTTCCGGTTCGCGCCGGCGCGCAGGCCCGCGGCCTGCAGCGCCGCCAGGGCCCGCGCGAGGGCGGCTTTCGAGGCGGCTCTAGCCATCTTCGCTTCCGTTTGCTTGGGAGGCTGCAAGCCGTAAGCTCTGCGCTAGGGCAAGGGCCTGGGCCTGCGTCAGTCTCCAGGCGTGGTGACCGTAGATGTCCGAGACCTGAACGCGGATGAGAGGCGCGTGGTCGACCCACACCTCACCGATGCCGATTGTCGTGCGGAACGCCACGCTGAATCGTCGCCCCTCGGCCGGTGGCGGGAGGCACAAGCGGCGGTCAGCCGACATCTTCGCCCCCGGCTTCGATGGCGTCCTCGAGGTCGAGCTGGACGTTGTCGTACTCGCCGCGGCGGATGGCTTCGGCGAGGCTTTGCGCGCCGTTCTCGTCCCAGTCGTGGGTGTCGGCCTCGCCGTAGGCCCAGCCCTCCTCCGCCAGGAGAGCGTCCAGGGCGAGGGGGGCGATTCTGGCCGCCTCGGTGTAGGTCAGCGGCTCGGGCGCATCCTCGTCATCGTCGGCGGCGCCGCCGCTGGCGACAAGGCAACCGATGACAGCGGCCTCGAAGTCGGCGCGCGGCATCGCGTCGGGGTCCATCTCGACCGGCCGGGCCGCGGGGGTCTCCAGGCCGGCGGCGACATTCACCGCCGCGACCAGGAAGCGCAGGAACGGCAGGCGCTCCTCCCGCTCATAGTGATAGAGGCCGGCGGTGACCTCGCGCCCGCCGGCGTCGATGATCCCGCCGGTCTCGTCCAGGTAGAGGGGGAGCTTCCAGCCCAATTCGTCGGACTTGCCGGTGAGCAGTCCGGTGAAGGCGCCGAGGTTGACCGACAGAGCCTCGCGCAGTTCCGGCTCCAGCGCCGCGGACGCCTTGAGCCGATCCAGCCGCCGCCGCTCCGCCTCAAGCCGTGCTTGCACCTGGCGGTCCGCGGAAGCCTTGGACTCACGCTCACGTTCGAGGCGGGCGTTGCGCTTGGCCTCGATCTCCGCGGCGATCTCGGCGGAGGGGGTGAAGGGGGGTGGGGTCAGCCAGGGCGTCGCGTAGCCGCCGGATTGGCCGGCGTCGTAGTCGGCCTTCAGCCCGTAGACCATGACCCGCAGGGTCGGGATGTTCTTCGCCCGGAACTTGGCGTCCAGCGCCGAGGGAAATAGCTGACGCAGACAATAGTCGCCGTTGTAGCCCGTGTTGACCAGCACTTGGCCGGTCTCCACGCCCTCGACGCGAACGGGAGAGGGATTGTCGATCAGGTTCCGCTTGCGCAGCTCGGCGAAGACGCCCTTCGCGTCCTCCACCCGACAGGTGATCGACACGCCGTTCTCGCCGCGATCGATCCACTCGACCGTTCCGGCGACGATCGTCGCCTTGCCGCCGCCGAAATAGTAGCTGGTGAGGGGCTCGGCGGCGAGCTTCTCGTAGAGCTCCATGATCGCCAGCTTGGCCGCGTCGCTCAGGGGTTCGGGCTGCTGGTCCAGCCATGCCTTGGCGGCCGCCGGCTCGATCCGGCCGGCCTCGAGCTCGGTTTGCTTGATCGGCGGCAGCCGGTCCCAAATCGCCAGGACCGTGCGGGCGCCTTCGATCTTCAGGCGGCCGTCGTCCAGCAGGGCCTGCATGGCGGGCGAGAGCTGGAGGAGCTGCAGGCGCTGCTGGGCCCAGCGCTGGGTGAAGCCGATGTCCTGGGCGATGTCGGCTGTGGAGCGGCCGTCGAGCTCGACCAGTTGCTGCAGGGCGCGCGCCTCCTCGAGCGGCTTCAGGTCGCGGCGCTGTAGGTTCTCGACCAGGGCCAGGCGCCGGGCGGTGACCTCGTCGACCTCCCGGACGGTGTGCGGGATAGGCCAGTCCTCGGGCAGATGGCCGTCGGTCATGGCCTCCAGTATGGCGCGGAAGCGCCGCTCGCCGGCGATCAGCATATAGGCCGGGCAGGGCTGGTCGGTGAGCGGATGGGGGACCGTCATGTCCGCGACCGGGCGCAGGACCAGGTTCTCGATCAGGCCGTCGCGGACGATCGAGGCCGAGAGCTCGGCCAGGGCGGCCTTGGCCTCCTCGCTGTCGAAATCCTTGCGGGGATTGTGCGGGTCGGCCTGGATCTGCCAGGCGAAGATCGTGGACGCCGGCGGCGGGCTCGCCTCGGCGCGGTCCAGGGCGTCGAGCGCCTGGTGGCCGAGGTCGATGAGGACCGGGCGGGGGTGCTTGGGGCCGCCGTCGAGCTGGAGCAGGCCGGCCTTCTCCAAGGCCTTGAGCGACTTGCGGAGGTTGTCCGCGTCGCGATCGACCAGCCGCGCCAGGTCGGCGACGGTGTTGAAGTCCTGGTCGCGGAGGGCGCGCAGGACCTCGGCGTTGGCGAGGGCGAGCGGGGTGAGGATAGGGGCGTTCACGTCAGCCTCCGATGAGAAAGGGGAATGCGCCGAGCAGGCGGCCGACCAGCAGCAGCCCGGCCGCGCCGAGGACGGACCAGCCGATGTTCGCGAGCGTCTCGCGCGCGGCCGGGGTGAGCAGATGTGGGCGGGGCCGGCGGGTGGTCATGTGCGCATTCCTTTGCTGCGCTGTGGGAAAAGGGAGGGGCTAGGCCGCGTTCTTGCGGCGCGCCTGGGCGAGTTGGTCGAGGGCCGCGCGGACATCGCCGGCGTCGAGCCCATAGGCGACCAGGGCCAGGACGGCCGATCCGCCGCCCGCCTCGGCCGAGGGGCCGTGCAGTTCGAGGTCGTCGCCCGCGACCGCGACGGTCAGGGCCCAGGGCTCGACCTGCAGGCGATGGCACAGATGGGCCAGGGCCATGGCGGGGGTGACGGTCCACATGACCAGCCAGCGGCGGTTGTCGCCGATGGCGGCCTCGCCGACGCCGGGCGCGAACGGGGTCAGGTGGATGGAGACATGGCGCTTGGTCATGCGCCGGCTCCAGCCAGGGCCCGGGCGATCTCGGCCGAGGCGCGTAGGATCTCGACGAGGCCCCAGGCGCAGACCGCCATCCAGACGATCCAGACCAGCCAGAACACCCAGCGCAGACGCGCGAACGGCGTTCGTGTGTGGAGCGGCCCAGGCATGTCAGGCCGCCGTCGCGATGGGCTGGGCCGCGAACAGCGCGCCCTGCAGGACGTGGCGGTCGCCGCCGTTCAGCCAGGCCCAGCCGATATAGGCGCAGCGCGCGCCGTCGTCGGCGAGGGTCCAGACCGAGACGCCGCGGCGCGGCGTCGGCTCGCCGCGCAGCTGAAGGGCGACGTTGAGCAGCTGGATCGCCCGGCCGGCCCGGGCGCGATGGATGGCGCGGGCCAGCTCGGCCAGGGACGCGAAGGCCACCGGCTTGTCGAGCGCCCGATCCGGGCGGCGCAGCAGGGCGTAGTCGATACGGTCCGGCAGGGCCGGCCGCGCCGCATCACGGCGGGCGTCGGCGGCGAATTGCGGGACAGCGGACGCCGCGGCGCGCGGCGTGGCAAGCGGAGCGATCTGCAAGGGCGAGCCCCCGTATGTCCGCGCCGGACCCAGTGAATGGGTTTCTTACAGACGCCTTCCACCAGACCTCGGGGCACGATCGCCTTGCTCGTCCGGCGCGGAACGGGAGGATAAAAAGGACTAATGGTCCTATACGTCAAGGCCCATTCGATAAAATAGACATGACAAAATGGCCCGATCGTTCGGACTTGTGGTGAATTGAGTCCTCGGAGGATGTGGGCAAGCTTGGCCGCGTCGCAAGTCGAGGGAGAGCCGTGCGGTGGGCTGGTTGAAGGGACTATTCGGCGTTAATCGCGTAATGATCCCCGAGTTTCCGCTCGAGAATCTGCCGAGCTTTGACTTCGTCGCAATCGATGTGGAAACTGCGGCGAGGGGCTATCACACCATCTGTCAGGTCGGTTTAGTTGGCTTTAAAGACGACGAGGAGGTGTTCGCTCGCGAGGTGCTGATCGATCCAGACTGTGCGTTCGAAAATACCCACATTCATGGCATTGATGCCGCTCAGGTAAGGGGAGCTCCCGGCTTCCGCGCGATTTACAGCCAATTCAGAGACCTGCTGTCGAGTGGTATAGTTGTTTCCCATAGCCAATTTGACTCGGCTGCAATGCGGGCAGCTTGCCGACATCATGGCGTTGCGGAGATTTCCGCGCGTTGGGTTGATAGCGCAGTTGCGGCGCGTGTCGCTTGGCCGGATTTAGCGAACCACAAGCTTCCCACCCTGGCGGCCGAGATCGGGCACCAATTTAGGCATCACAGCGCTGTCGAGGATGCGCGTGCATGTGGGTTGGTGATGCTGGAGGCGCTTCGGCGGACAGGCTTTGATCTGTTGCAATGGGTGGATCGACCTGCTGTGCAAGGCGTGAGTTTGGGAGCGCAGTCGGTTCAGCGCAAATTTAGCTCAAGGGTCGCTCGAGCCCCGTCAGCGGCGAGGGTCGGCGGGGCCTTCGACGGGGAGGTCGTGGTCCTAACTGGCGACTTCGAACTGTCAAAAGCCGAGCTTGCTGACGCAATTGCAGCAGCGGGGGGCGAAGTGGCCGCAAACGTCACCCGAAAGACCACGATCCTTGTGGTGGGTGATCGTGATCCTTCAAATTTCGGAGGCAAGGCCAAGAGCGGTAAGCAGCAGAAGGCCGACGATCTGATCGCCCGCGGGCAGGCAATCCTAATCTGGGCGGAAGGTGATCTGCGTTCGCGTCTCGGTTCCTAGCGCCGTCGCCATGGCCACGCGGCGTGAATAGACTGGACTTTGATGAGGGGAATTCGAACTTCTTGTTCTGGGTTGTACTGAAATAAAAACAGATACCCGTCGCGTTGGCCTCTGTATTCCTTAATCAGGCCGCTGCCGTCCGTCAGTTCCACTAGAACGTCGTCGTTTCGCACCGGGGGGACGTTACGTTCGACCATAACGGCTTCGCCGGAGCGAAGGCGCGGGTACATGCTCTCGCCCACCAACCGTACGATAAAGGCGTCGCCGCGTAGAAGGCCGTTGGGCACGGCGACTTGATCCAGTATCTGATCGCTCGCCAACGCTACACGATCGTCGCCGCCGGCTGCGGCGTAGCCAAACACCGGCACGTGTTGGACGTTCGCGCTCTGCACCGGCTCGGCCTGTTCGGCGGCCGGATCCGCCTCAAGGAACGCTTCAATCCGTTTGGCTTGGCTGGCGGTCGGTTCCCCCTTGCGCTTCAGCCGGCGGCTTAGGTCGCTTGGGTCAAGATCAAGGTATCGCGCAAGTCGGCTCTTCGCTCCTCGGCGAAGGTTCTTCAGCCGGTCGTCCACGTCTCGCCACGTCTGGATATTCGTCATGACGGCGAACATCGGTGGAAAAAGGGCCGATCCGCTATTGACTGATGGGCTGCGAATCACCGAACCAATTGGGACCAATAGTCATAGACGAATGGTCCTATGTCCGAATTTCAGAGCGGTGACAACATTCAGCCTCCTCTTTCACCTTCCAGGCGAGTGCGCAACGCCTTGGGCGCGAAGCGTTTGGCCGCCCTGTGCGACCGAAGCACGGAGGCGGTGCGCAAATGGGACCGCGGGGTGTCGAAGGGCGGCACCGGCGGACTGATTCCCGCGCCATTCCAGGCGCGCATTCTGCGGGAAATCGAGGCGGAGGGATTGCCGCTGACCGCTCGTGACCTCATCGCGGACCCGCTGCCATGATCGACCAGCAGGATCAATGGATTGCGCAGTATCGTGACTGGTTAGCTGCGAACCTTGGCGAAGATCTCGTTGAGGATCGTGAGTTCCGCCGAGAGTGCGGACCTTCCGAAGGCGTCCTGTTGCGGGTCGGTCCCGGCCTTTGCGGGGTTCGAGATCCAGACCTCAAGTTTCTCTGCCCGTTCTGTCAGGAGGCGTTTGAGCGGCTCGGGGCCCAGTTCATCGAAAACGGCGTGGGCCAGGAGCCAGGCCGCCTCGCGGGCGCCGATAGCTCGCGCCTCGGCGTCGAGGACGGCAGGGTCTGCGTGGGGCAAGGTCAAGTTTCGCCTCCCGATGTTGGTGTTGTGCTGACACAGCAGAAGAAGGCGAGTCGGCCGGCGGCGGAAAGGTCGCCGGCCGGCACCTCTCCGCGAGGCGCGCCATGACGCGAACGCCGTTCGCGCGCGCGGCGCATCCGACCGCGCATGACCTGAAGCTGTGGGGCCAGCTGGTCGACAAGGCGCTGGCCGCCGGGCGCAAACCGGACGGCGACGGCCAGGCGCTGCGCAAGGCGGCCGAGCGGGCGTTCAAGGCGCGCATGCCGGTCGGCCAGCAGACCCGGGCGAGCGCCTGCGTGCATCTGGTGACGGTGGCGCGGGATTGGTGGCGGCGACCGCCCGAGGATCGCGCGGCGTTCGCCGACGACCTGGTCGACGTCGCCGAGATGGTGGCGGCGATCCTGGCCGATCCCGCGGGGTCCGCGGCCGGGCGCCGGGTGCTGCCGCCCGGAGATCGGTGAGGGACATGAGCAACCTGCAGGGCGAGGAGGCGCGCGTGAGTGTTTCCGAGGCGGCCCGCCGGGCCGATGACAGGCATGTGGCCGCGGTGATGGCGGCCGGCGGATTCGGGCCGACGCCTGATCGGCCGGCCGCCGCCAGCGCTGTCGCCGGGGGGGGGCAGATGAGCTCTGATCGCGCCGCGTCGCCCGCGCCGTCGCTCTCTCCCTCGCCCCTGGCGATCCCGCCGCGCGGCGAGACGGCGCGGCGGGCGATCTCGCCCTTGACCCTCACCCATGTGACGCCGGGCATGGCCTGCGCCATCCGGCCGCGGTTCGAGTGGACCCGGCCGGGCGAGCTGCTGGTCGACGAAGCCTATCAGCGGCAGATCTCGGATCGGTCGCTGGAGCTGATCCGCAAGATCGTCGCCAACTGGGACTGGCGGCGGTTCAAGCCGCCGGTCGTGGCCAGCACGGACGCCGGGCTGGTGGTGATCGACGGCCA
Organism: Phenylobacterium sp.; assembly: GCF_041920015.1. Taxonomy (GTDB): domain Bacteria; phylum Pseudomonadota; class Alphaproteobacteria; order Caulobacterales; family Caulobacteraceae; genus Phenylobacterium. Next base: position 27,695 of record NZ_JAYRST010000031.1, on the reverse strand, counting down.
GCACACGGCGATCGCCGCGGCCACCCATCCCGAGATCGACGAGATCCCGGTGATGATCGTGGTGGCCGACGACCAGGCCGCCCAGGCCAAGGCGTTCGTCGGCCAGAACCGCGACCGGCTGGGCATCACCCAGATGCAGATCCATTTCGCCGCCGTCGCGGCGGGGGACGAGGATGCGCTGACCATCGACCAGGTGTGCGCCCGGGCGGGGGTGAAGATCCTGCGCTGCCCGCCCGGCAACGGCGCCTATCGGCCGGGGGATACGGTGGCGGTCCACGCGATCGGGGCGCTGGTCAACCGCCGCGGGGCGCAGAAGGCGCGGATCGTGTTGCAGGCCCTGGCGGAGGCGCGGTGCGCGCCGATCAACGCCGGACAGATCAAGGCCGTCGAGATGCTGCTGCACGACGGCGAGTATCGCGACCATGTCGAGGCGGGGGACGTCACCTCGGCGCTGATGGCGCTGGGCGTGGGCGCGGCCGAGCAGGAGGCGAAGGTGTTCGCCGCCGCCCACAACGTCCCGCAGTGGCGGGCGCTGGGCATCATCATTTTCAGGAGGGCCCGCCGTGGACGTCGACGCACGGATTGAGGGCCTGCAGGCCGAGGTCGACCGCCTGCAGGGGCGGGTCGACCAGCTGGAGGCGGCGATGGGCATGACGATCGCCGCGCCGCTGGAATGGCGGCTGACGCCAGCCGAACAGCGGGTGTTCGGGGTGCTGATGGCCCGCGAGCTGGCCACCAAGGACGCGGTGATGGCGGGCGTCTATCGCGACGCCGGCCGCGACGAGCCCGAGATCAAGATCGTCGGCGTGTTCGTCTGCAAGATCAGGGCGAAGCTGAAGCGCTTCGAGATCCCGATCGAGACAGTGTGGGGCCAGGGCTATCGGCTGCCGGCCGCGGCGAAGGCGCGGGTGCGCGAGCGCCTGGCGTTGGAGGCGGCATGAGGAAGCCCAAGGGCCGCGGCGCGGTGATGGCGCAGCATGCGCCGGCGGAGGTCGACGGCGACAGCCAGGTGATGCGCCACTATCGGCGGCTGGAGTTCTTCCCGACCCCGCCGTGGGCGGCGCGGGCCGCGGCGGAGGTGGTGCTGAGCCTCGATCCCGGTGCCTGGGACGCGGAGGACCCCTGCTGCGGACAGGGGCATTTCGCCCATGGGCTGAAACCCTATTTCCGCACGGTGGCGACGGCCGACATATATGACCACGGCTGGGACGGCCAGGACCGGGTGTGCGACTTCCGGTCCCGCGACCGGGATATGCCGCCGCCAGACTGGTACTTCATGAACCCGCCCTTCAGCCTGGCGGCCGACTTCATCCACCTGGGCCTGGTACGGGCGCGCCGTGGCGTCGCGGTGTTGGCGCGCCAGGCCCTGATGGAGAGCGCGGGGCGCTACGAGTTGATGTTCGGCGCGGGCTCGGGCTTCGTCGCCTATGCGCCCTATATCGAGCGGGTGGCGATGACCCTGGGGCGTTGGGACCCGCGGGCGTCCACGGCGACCGCCTATGCGGTGTTCGTGTTCATGACACCGGAGGCGCGGCCGCGCCAGGCCGGCGCGCATCCCATCGTCCTGCCGATCGCGCCCGGGTCGAAGGCGCGGCTGACCCGGGCCGATGATGCGAGGCTGTTCGGCGTGACGACGTCGGCGCCGTTGCTCGAGCGGGGCGCGGCATGAGCCAGCCCTTGTTCTTCAAGGTCCAGATCGCGTTGGCGGGCGCGCCGCTCGAGGACGCCTGGCGCGTCCTCAACGACAGTTTCGCGTTCTGCATCGCCCAGGGCGCCGACGACATCGAGGAGATCGATCGGCTGGTCGACATCGCCGCCGGCGACCTGAAGGCGGCGGTCCGCCGTTATTGGCCCGAACTCCAGGACCTCAAGCGGTTGCGGAGGGAGGAATGACGGCGGCGCCTGATCCCTTCGAGCTCGCGCGCTCGGCCGACATCGAGGCGGTCGCCGGCGAGGTGCGCCTGTTCCGCGCCGGCCAGCGGATGCGCGGGGAATGCCCGATCTGCGGGGCGTCCAAGGGCAAGCGGAACGGCGGCGCTTTCTCGATCGATCCCGAGGCGCGGACCTTCCATTGCTTCGCCTGCGGAGAGGGGGGCGATGTGATCCGCCTCGAGCAGCTGCTGCGCGGCGGGTCGCTGCGCGAGGCGGCGGGGCGATTGGCGGGGACGAACGTCGCCCCGGCGGGCGTTCGGGCGGCGCGGCCCCCGCCGCGGCCGCGGACGCCAGCCGACCAGGAGACCAGCGGCGATCGGATGGCGCGGGCGCTGTGGCGCGAGGCCGCGCCGACGATCGCCGGGACGCTGGCGGCGACCTATCTGCAGCATCGCGGGATTGCCGCCGACATCGTCGCGCTGGTCGGCCGGCGTTTGCGCTTCCACCCGTCGGCGCCCTGGGGCTGGAGCGAAGAGCGGCGGGACTGGGTCCGGGCGCCGGCGATGCTGGCCCGGGTGGATACCTCCGCCGGGCCGACCGGCGGGCTGCACGCGACCTATCTGGCGCCGGACGGCCGCGGCAAGGCGCGGCTGGAGCCGGCGAAACGCATGTGGGGGCGACAGGCGGGCCGCGACGGCCGCCCCGGCGGGGCCTGGCTGATCGGCGCCGAGGTCTCGGCCGCCATCGCGCGCTCGCCGCTGGTGGTGGGCGAAGGGATCGAGAGCACGCTCTCGGCCGTGCAGTTGCAGGGACGGCCGTGCCGGGCCGTGGCGGCGCTGTCGTTGGGCCACCTGCAGGGCGGCGCCCTGAAGGACCGATGGGGCCGGATCGATCCGGCGATGATGTCGGCCGACCCCGAGGCGCCGGCCTTCACCTGGCCGGACGCCGGCGAGGTGCTGATCGCAGTCGATCGGGACATGTCGCCGATCGAGGTCAAGGTGCGCGCCCATATGGGAGGGACGCTGCGCCGGCGGCTGTCGGCCGACGAGCGCGCGCGGATCTGCGCGGGGCTGGCCATCCAGCATTGGCGGGCGGCGGGGGCGAGCGCGGCGCGCGCCATCGCACCGGCGGCAGGCCGGGATTTCAATGTCGAGTTGCAGGAGCGCCTGTCGTGAGTGGGGATGGGGGCTATGAGTTCGCCGGGGCGGTGTCGCCCGAGAAGCTGGCGCGGCACGAGCTGAACGATTTCGGCAACGCCATGAGGCTGATCCAGCTGGTCGGCGGGGAGATCGACGGCGTCGGCGATGTCGATGTCGCGGCCGCGACGCTGCTCTATCTGCGGGAAATCGGCTGGATCGGCTGGAACGGGCGCCATTGGGACCTCAAGCTCGGCCAGCGCCTGGCCGAACGCACCGCCCATAAGGTGGCGCGGGGCCTCGTGGCCCAGCACACCCACCTGGTCGCGAACGGCGCTTCGAAGAAGGAGGTGTCCGACTTCATCAAGGGGAGCGGCAACGCCGGGCGGATCGCCTCGATGCTGAAGGTGGCCGAGAGTTATCTCCAGGTGGACCTGGAGGATTTCGACCACGATCCGCTGGCGCTGACCGTGCGCAACGGCACGCTGAAGTTCCAGCGCGAGCCGGGGGACGGGCTGAAGATCCGTTTCTCGGCCCACGATCCGGCCGACCGGATCACGCGTATGGCCGATGTCGATTACGATCCCAAGGCGCAGGCGCCGGAATGGGAGCGCAGCCTGGCCGCCTGGCAGCCCGACATAGAGATGCGGGGGTTCCTGCAACGGGCCATCGGCTATGTCGCGACCGGCTATACCCATGAGCAGGTGTTCCTGATCCTGCAGGGCAAGGGGCGGGACGGCAAGTCGACCATGGTCGGGGCCCTGCGCGAACTGCTGGGCGCCTATGCCGACGTCGCCGACGTGCGGACGTTCCTGGATGTCGGCCAACGAGGCGGGGCGGACGCCTCGCCCGACCTGGCGCGCCTGGCCGGGGATTGCCGCCTGGTCAGCGTGGCCGAACCGCCACGCGGCGCGAAATTGGCCGAGGCGATGATCAAGAGCTTCACCGGCGGGGCCCCGATCCTCGCCCGGCGGCTGCGCCAGGACCTGTTCAGCTTCATGCCGAAGCCCAAGGTCATCATGGAGTGCAACAGCCGGCCGGTCATCAAGGGCGACGATGACGGCATCTGGCGGCGGATCTTCATCGTGATGTTCGAGCACCAGGTCGCCAAGGACAGGGTCGACCGCCAGTTGCCGGAGCGGCTGCGGCGCGAGTATCCCGGAATCCTCAACTGGATCATCCAGGGCCTGGGAGACTGGCTGTCGCGCGGCCTGGACCCGCCCGAGCGGATACTGCAGACGCTCGAGGACTACCGCAAGGGCTCCTCGCCGTTCGGGGAATGGTTCGTCGACTGCGTGGAGCTGGACGCACAGGCCAAGACGCCAGCGGCCGACTTCTACAACTCCTACAAACACTGGTGCGAGGGCCAGGGGATCGAGCGGCCGATGAGCCAGACGGCGTTCGGCAACGCCCTGGCCGACCGCCAGGTGATCCGCGCTGGGAAGGACAGCGCCGGCCGCGTGCTGCGCATGGGCGCACGCCTGCGCAAAACCCGTTTGGATGGCGGTTCAGGCGCCGGCGGCCAGGGCGGTTCCGACCCTGACGACAATCCGTTCGACCCGCGTGACTACGGCCTGGGGGACGGACAGTGACGGACAGTACGGACGGTCGGAGGGTGTGGGGGCGGCGCGATCGGGCGGAAACGGACGGTTCGGCTATCCGGCGAGGGCTGACCGTCCGGCGTGGAAGTCGCGGAAAACGCTAGGAAAACGGATAGTCCGGACGGTTCGGACAGTTGTGGCGGGGTGAGGCGTTAGCGGGCGCGTGACGCGCGGCGCAGGTGTGTAGGCGGATGTGTGTCTGGGTGTGTGCTTGGGCTTGGATGTGATGGGGATGATGATCAACAACAGCGAAGCGAAGAACGAAAAGAAGACGGCGGTCGTCTGGGTGGTGGTGGTGGCCAAGCCGGGGCAGGAACGGCGCGCCCAGCGTGAGCTGAAACAGCAGGGCTTCGAGACCTACCTGCCGATGAAGTTGTCGCAGAACCGCAAGAAGGAGCTGGTGGCCGCGCCCTTCTTCCCCCGCTACCTGTTCGCCCGCGTGAGCCTGCACATGCAGGATTGGAAAAAGATCTGGTCGACCTATGGCGTGCAGGGCCTGCTGGCTGGGTCCGCCGACCGGCCCATGGGGGTCAGCGATCTGGTCGTCGAGCGCATCCAGGCTGAGGAGGAGGGCGGCTTCATCAAGATGGGCCTGGATACGGACGTGCCCGAGCTCAAGCGTGGCCAGCGGGTGCGGGTCGAGGGTGAACTGGGGATCGAGGGCATGTTCCTGGAGATGGTTGACGATCGTCGGGCGGCGCTCCTAACCTCGCTGTTCAGAGGTGATTCGCGCCTCACCGTGGACTTGCGCAAGCTGAAGGCCGCGGGCGCCGACTAGGACATCGCCGCACTCTCATCACTGAGGCCTCATTGCGAGGCCCAGTGCGGTAGCCGTCCAAACCCCCTCATCAGACTAGGCCCGCCGGGTTCCGCTCGGCGGGCTTTTCCGTGGCCCAACGGGCGGTTCCTCGAGCAACTGGGCGGCGGCGGGGTCAGCCATGTCCTGCCGCCGCCCGCCTTTGGGAGCAGCCCATGCCTTTCCTGCCGAAGCCCTTCCGGCCGGCCAGTCAGCGCACCCGTAGCGAGGTGCGTCAGGCCGCCGACCAGCGCCGTGGGTCCGCCCGGGCGCGAGGCTATGACAGCCGTTGGGACAAGGCGGCCAAGGCGCACCTGGATCGCAATCCGCTCTGCGTCTACTGCGCCATGGGCGTTTGGGGCGACGAGCCGCGCGACACCGCCGCCGTGCTGGTGGACCACCTGATCCCGCATCGTGGCGATATGGCTGTGTTCTGGTCCCGCCGCGACTGGGTCTCGTCCTGCGAGGCATGCCACAGCGGCCCCAAGCAGCGGATCGAACGCCGCAGCGCCGCGCTCGCCGTCTTCGCGAACGACGTTCGCCGCCACCTCGCCGCCGGGGCCCCGACCCCGGGGGGCGGGTCAATTCCCTAAAACCCGCGTCTTACGGACCGGCGGGGGAATCTCGTGCAAGTTTCCGGGTGTTTCCGGGCAACATTTTTTTGGGAGGCTGGCGATGCGTGGGCCGAAGCCGAAGCCGGCTGGCGTGCGCGAGCAGCTGGAGCCGGTGCGCAGCAAGCGCAAAGGCCGGCCACCGGAGGCGGCCCACGCATCGCCGGCCACCGGCCCGGTCGCGCCGGACTGGCTCGAGGGCGATGCGCTGGAGGAGTGGAAGCGCCGCGCTCCAACGCTTGCCGCGGCCAAGCTGCTCGGCCCGGCCGACGTCGCCGCCTTCGCCCGGTACTGCGCGAACTTCGCCCGCTGGCTGGGGATGTTCCGCAAGCTGCAGGAAGAGGGCGAGTACTACGTGGTCGAAAGCCCGCATGGCACGTACAAACGCCCGCATCCGTTGGGGGCTCGGATCGAGACGCTGGAACTGCGCCTGGTCGCCGCCGAGGATCGGTTCGGCATGAACCCGGCCGAGCGCCAGCGGATCATGGCGGCCCGGGCCCAGACCGGGGTGAGCGGCGATCTGTTCGCGTCGGCGCCGAAGGCCGACACGCCGCGGCCTGCTGAGGTTATTCCTGGCGCCTCGCCGATCGGGCTGCTGAACTAGCACATGAAGCTGCGTCCCGCCGCGGCGCCGGCGCGTCCGCAGGCGCTTCTGAGGTATCCAGCCGCAACCTGGTCTCCCGAGCGGAGCTGCTGGGTCGAGGGAGACTTCTGGTACGACGAGGCCACGGCCGACAAGGCGGTCGGATTCTTCGCAGATCACCTGCGCTTCACGACCGGCGAATGGGCGGGGCGGCCGTTTTCGCTCGAAGGATGGCAAGAGCACGACATCGTCCGCCCGCTGTTCGGGTGGAAGCGGCCGGACGGCACCAGGCGGTATCGGCGCTGCTATGTCTGGGTGCCGCGGAAGAACGGGAAGACGGAGCTCGCCGCCGGCATCTCGCTGTTGATGCTGCTCGGCGACGCCGAGCCTGGCGGCCAGGTGTTTTCGATCGCCTCGGAGAAGGAACAAGCCTCGATCGTCTTCGAGAAGGCCGGTGTGATGGTGGCCTATTCGCCCACGCTGTCGGGCCTGCTCGAAACCCCGAAGACCGCGATCTATTCGGCGACGCTCAACGCTTCTTTCCGGCCATTGTCGGGCAAGCCCCAGGGCAAGCACGGCCTCAACATGTCGGGCCTGGTGGGCGACGAAATCCACGAATGGCGGAACGGCGACCTCTACAAGTTCGTGCATGACAGCGCGCGATCGCGGCGCCAGCCGCTCGAGGTGCTGATCTCGACCGCCGGCGTTAAGGGGACCTACGGCGAACAGGCGTTCCTCGATTGCCAGGCGATCCTGGCCGGCGAGATCGACATCCCCGACACGCTGGTGGTGGTCTACGCCGCCGATCCTGACGACGACTGGACCGACCCCAAGACCTGGGCGAAGGCGAATCCGAACCTCGGCGTGTCGGTGAAGCTGGAGGCGATCGCCGCTGAATGTCGGGAGGCTCAGCAGCTTCCCCGGCTGGAGAACGACTTCCGGCGCTACACCCTCAACCAGTGGACCGACCAGGCGGTGCGCTGGCTGCCGATGAGCGGCGTCGACGATCAGGGCCGGGGCTTTGGCTGGGATCATTGCAGCGGCCCTATCGGATGGAGAGACCTCGAGGCTCGGCTGCTCGGCCTGCGTTGTTTCGGCGGCCTGGACCTGTCGGCGGTCACCGACCTCTCGGCCCTGGTCTGGTGGTTTCCGATCCAGCCGGGGCTCGAGGTTCCGGCGGTGCTCGCCCGGTTCTGGAAGCCGGCGGACTGGATCAAGACGCACACGGACCGCGACCGGGTTCCATATGATCAGCTGGTAAAGGACGGCGCCTTGCTGACCACGCCCGGCAACGTCATCGATCATGAGGCCATTCGCCGCCGGGTCATCGAGGACGCGACGAAGTTCAAGGTGGCGTTCCGCAATGAGAAGCGGAAGCCGGACGAAGGCGGGATCGCCGTCGACCGCTTCGACGCCACCGAAACCCTCGTCCGGCTGGGCGGAGAAGGTCTTCCGGCGATCCCCTATGGCCAGGGCTTCCTGTCGATGTCCGGCCCCGCGAAGGAGCTGGAGCGCCTGGTGCTGAAGAACGGCTTCCATCACGGGGGCCATCCGCTGCTTCGGCGGCACGCCCAGGCGGTGTCGGTCGAGACGGACGCGGCTGGCAACATCAAGCCGTCTAAGGAAACCTCGACGCTGCGCATCGACGGCATCGTCGCCCAATGCATGGCGCTGGGCATCGCCGCCAAGGACAGCGGGCCCAAGCAGTCGGCCTACGAGACCCGCGGCCTGCGCACGATCTGAGAGGAGTTGGCATGGCCGGACGGTCCCGCCCCGGCTCGGGATATCAGGCTCTTGTCCTGACCGATCCCGAGCCCGCCGCGAACGGCGTTCGCGCCGCGGCGCAGGAGGCCGGCGGCGGCGTCAATATCGACCTGACGAACCCGGAGCATCTGGCGTTCCTACGCACGGGCATGACGGCCAGCGCCGGAGCGATGGACGGGGCGATGCGGGTGGCGGTCGCCTATCGCTGCGTCCACATCCTGGCGGGCGCCTGCGGAAATCTGCCGATCGACCTCTATCAGCGGATCTCCGAACGTGAGCGGCGCCCGGCGATCGGGCATCCCCTGCGCGATGTGCTCCAGCGCCCGAACGACTGGCAGACGTCGTCGGAGTTTCGCAAGATGCTGACGGCGCATGCGGTGCTTAGCGGCGCAGGCTACGCCCTCAAGATCACCAGCCGTGGGCGGTTGATTGCGCTTTGGCCGCTGAAAAACCCGAAGCGCATGGAGGTGACGCAGCTCGCCGACATGCGGCTGCGCTATCGTTGGACGCGGGATGACGGATCGACAATCGATCTCGACCAGGCCGATGTCCTGCACCTGCGCGGCCTCACGCTGGACGGCGTCAACGGCATCGGAGTGATCGCCCATGCTCGCCGGGCCCTGGGGCTTTCGGTCAATGCCGAGGTGGCCGCGGAGCGGATGTTCACCCACGGGGTTATGGCCGGCCTCGTCTTCAGCAAGCCCGGAACGTTGGGCGATGAGGCGTTCGAGCGCCTCAAGCAACAGATCCACGAGAACAACGCCGGGGCGGAAAACGCGCGCAAGGCGCTGATCCTGGAGGACGACCTGAAGGTCGACGGCTCGCTGATGAGCGCCGAGGACCTGCAGTTCCTCGACAGCCGGAAGTTCACCCGCGCCGATATCGGCATGTTCTTCGGCGTGCCGCCGCACATGTATGGCGACACCGAAAAAACCACCAGCTTCGGCCAGGGCCTGGAGTTCCAGGGCGCTGCCTTCGTGACCTTCACGGCCAATGATTGGTTCGTGATGTGGGAAGAGGCGCTGGCCCGCGACTGTCTGACCCGCGCCGAGGTCCGCGACGGCTATTATGTGCGCCTGCAGCGCCAGGCCCTGATGCGCAGCGACGTGAAGACCCGCACCGCATCCTACGCCAGCGCCTTGCAGTGGGGCTGGATGAACCCCGACGAGGTGCGGGCGCTCGAGGATCTGAACCCTCGGGAGGATGGCCGGGGCGGCGAGTACTACGATCCGCCCAACACCGCCGGCGGAGTTCCGAAAGAGGAAACCGACGATGACCAGCGCCTCGAGGAGGGCCGCGCCAGTGGCCGGTGACCTGCGCGTGATGGCCTCGGCTCGCCCGGGGCGGATCGCCATGCCGGCGCGCGCCGATGTCGCGGCGCTCGCGAAGCCAGAGGCGTTCGAGCGCTGGAACGCCGGCGTCCGATCTGCCTCCGCCGGCGACAACGTCATCACCATGTACGACGTCATCGGCGAGGATTGGTGGACGGGCGGCGGCGTCACCGTGAACCGGGTCGACGCGGCGCTGCGCAAGATCGGCGGTCAGGACGTCGAGGTCCACATCAACTCCCCGGGCGGGGATATGTTCGAAGGCATCGCGATCTACAACCGGTTGCGCGAGCATCCGGCGTCGATCACGGTCAAGGTCATGGGGCTGGCGGCCTCGGCCGCCTCGATCGTCGCCATGGCCGGCGACGAGATCCTGATCGGTGCGGCGTCGTTCCTGATGATCCACGATTGCTGGGTCCTGGCCATGGGCAATCGCCACGAGTTGGCCGAGACGTCGACCTGGCTGGAGCCGTTCGACAGCGCCATGGCCGACGTCTATGCGTCGCGCAGCGGCCTTTCGAAGGTCGAGGTCGCGGCGATGATGGACGCCGAGACCTGGATGAGCGGCGGCCAGGCCGTCGAGCGTGGCTTCGCCACCGGCCTGCTGGACGCCGAGCAGATCGAGGAGGACGCCGCCGTCACCGAACAGGCGCGGGCCTTCAACGCCGTGCGTCAGACCGAGATCGGGCTCTGCAAGTCGATGAGCCGCAGCGAGGCCCGCGGCCTCATAGCCAAGATCAAGGGCACGCCCGGCGCTGCCCCCGACGCCAAGCCGGACGCTGGCGCCCCCGCCTGGCTGGGCGCAGCCGCCCAGCTTGCTCAATCCCTCCGTTCCTAGAGGACATCCCATGCAACATGTTTCGCGTAACGCCCTGGTGGGCGCGACGGCGCTCGCCGTCACCCCGAGCCTGGCCGCTCGCGGCCCGGCCGTCGCCCTCCCGGCCAAGGTCGCGCCGCGGGCGATCCAGAGTTTCAATCCGCGCGCCGACGCCGCCGACCCGGCCAAGGTGCTGGCGGATCTGCAGCAAGCCTGGGCGGCTTTCCAGTCCACCAATGACGAGCGCATCAAGTCGAAAGCCGACGCGGTCGTGGACGCCAAGGTCTCCGCGATCAACGACTCGATCGGCTCCCTTCAGGCGGCGATCGACGAGATGAACAAGAAGATCGCCGCAGCCGCCCTGGGGGGCGGGGGTGATGCGAACGACACGCCTGACCGTCGCGCCTATTCCGCGGCGTTCAACGCCTTCTTCCGCCGCGGGGCCGGCGAGCAGGACCTGAAGGCACTGGCCGTCAAGGCGCAGCTTACCCGGCAGTCGGACCCGGATGGCGGCTATGTCGTGTCGCCCGAGGTCGAACAGGCTATCGACCGCATCCTCGGCACATCGTCGGCGATGCGCCAGCTCGCGACCGTCCGCCCGACCGGCGCCTCGACCTACAAGAAGCGCGTCGGCGTCGGCGGCGCCAAGTCCGGCTGGGTGGGCGAGAACGAGCAGCGCCAGGAAACGGGCACGCCGCAACTCGCGATGCTCGAATTCCCGGCCATGACCCTCTATGCCGAGCCGGAGGCCACCGAGGAAATGCTCGAGGACGCCGATTTCGACATCGCCGCCTGGCTGTCGGACGAGGTGGAGATCGAGTTCGCCGAACAGGAGGGCCTGGCCCACATCACCGGCAACGGCGACAAGAAGCCCCGCGGCCTGCTGTCCTATGACACGGTCGAGGACGGCGCCTGGGGGTGGGGCAAGCTGGGCTACAAGATCAGCGGCGCGGCCGCCGACCTGACCAGCATGGATCCGCTGATCGACCTGACCACGGCTCTCAAGCAGGGCTTCCGGCCCAATGCGTCCTGGCTGATGAACCGCTTCACCGAGGGGAAGATCCGCAAGTTGAAGGATGGTCAGGGCCGCTATCAGTGGGAGCCCTCGACCCAGGTCGGCAAGCCGGCGACCCTGCTGGGCTACCCGGTCTACACCGACGACAATATGCCTGACGTCGGCGCCGGTGCATTCCCGATCGCCTATGGCGACTTCCGCCGCGGCTACCTGATCCTCGACCGCCGCGGCATCCGCGTCCTGCGCAACCCGTACAAGGTCTCCGGCTTCGTGACCTTCTACACCACCAAGCGGACCGGCGGCGGCGTCCAGAACTTCCAGGCGATGAAACTGCTCAAGGTCGCCGCGGCCTAAGCCGCTCTCCAGCCCTCTCGGCGGCGATCCGGGGCCGGGCCCACGCTCGGCCCCAACCTTCCCGACAATCCATTCGGAGGCTCTCCCATGAAGGACCTGTTCAACAACATCCACCCCGCTCGCGCGATCAGCCCGCAGGTCGCTAAGACCGACAACACGCCGTTCGTGTCGCAGATCATCGCCATGATGGGGTTCCAGAGCCTGACCTGGTTGATCGTCACGGGGAGTCTGGCCGACGCCGATGCGACCTTCACCGTCCTGGCCGAGCATGGCGACGATCCCGCCCTGGCCGACGCCGCGGCCGTGCCCGACGACCTGCTGCTGGGGACCGAGGTCCTCGCGGGCTTTCGGTTCGACGACGACAACAAGGTGCGCAAGCTCGGCTATGTCGGCCACAAGCCGTATGTGCGCCTGACCATCACCCCGGCGAACAACACCGGCGACGCTTATGTCGCCGCGATCGCCCTGCTCGGCCACCCGCTGATGTCGCCGACCCCGAACCCGCCGGCCTGACGGCCGGCCGCGGATCCCGGCGGCCAGGCGCGGGCCTGGCCGCAACCCCTCTGAGGAGATGCAGCGATGCTGTTCAAGGTGCTGGTGGCGTTCCCGTACTCCGTCGACGGACGCTTCACCGAGATGCTGGCCGAGGGCGGCGTCGTCCCCATCCGCGAAGACCTCGTCGAGGGCCTGACCGATGGCGAGTACGTCCGCGAAGCCACCGAGGAGGAGATCGCCGAGGCCGCCGGCGGCGCCGTGGTCCTGCCGCAGCCCGTCGAGATCCCCGACGACTGGCGCGAGTTGAACTGGTTCAAGTATCGCGACATCGCCCGGGCGCTGAACGGCGGCCAGAGCGTTGGCAACAAGGCCGCAGCCGTGGCGATCATCGAGGCCGAGCTGGCCCGCCGCGCCGAGATCTAGTCCGTGCTCGACCTGGAGCTCGTCACACCGCCGGCGGCGTCGCCCCTCGGGCTCGAAGAGGCCAAGCGCCATCTTCGTGTCGACCACGCCGATGAGGACCAGGAGATCGAGGACGCGATCCTGGCGGCGGTCGGGCATCTGGACGGCGCAGCGGGCACGCTGCGGCGCGCGATCGTCGATCAGACCTGGCGGCTCTGGCTGGACGGCTTCCCGCCGGCGCGAGGCGCCATCGACCTGCCCTTGCCGCCGCTGCTGGCCGTCACCGAGATCCGATACTTGGACGCCGGCGGCGTCGAGGCCCTGCTGCCCCCGGACGCCTATCGGGTGCTGGCCGGCGAGCGGGCCGCCGTCGAACCGGCGATCACCAAGACCTGGCCCAGCGCGCTGACGGCGCGGCGGGCGGTCTCCATTACCTATCGCTGCGGCTGGACGGCGCCGGCGCCGGGGACGCCCTGGCCGGCGAAGGTCGAGGTGATCCGCCGGGCCCTGCGCCTGCTGGTCGGCGAATTCTACGAGCATCGCGACAGCCAGGCCGCGGTCCGGGAGCCGCTGGCGGTGACGCGCCTGCTTCGACCGATCCGGATCCCGCGCGTCGGCTGACCCGCGAACCTCGTTCGCCCTTTCGAACACCCCACAACAGAGGAGGCCGTCATGAACGGTCTGAAGCTTACCGTCGCCGCGCAGGTGGCGGGGGAGATCACCGCGGCGGCGGACCTGCTGGCCGTGACCGGCCGACTGGGCAAGGTCTATGCGACCGAGTTCAACTTCGGCGCCGGCGCGGGCCAGGCGAACCTGGTGTTCGCCGACCAGCGGACCCTGGCGGCGAGCGCCAGCGAGGAGCTGGACCTGGACGGCGGGGCGCTGCTCGATCCGTTCGGGGGCGCGCTGGCCTTCAAGCGGGTGAAGGCGATCGTGGTCCGCGCGGCGGCGGGGAACACCAACAAGGTGATCGTCGGCGGCGCCGCGGCCAACGCCTTCGTCGGTCCGTTCGGCGCGGCGAACAACACGCTGTCGGTCGATCCCGGCGGTTCGGTGCTGCTCGCCAGCCCGACCGCGGCGGGATGGCTGGTGACGGCCGGGACGGGCGACCTGCTCAAGATCGCCAACGGCGGGGCCGGGTCGGCGGTCGATTACGACATCATCCTGATCGGCGCGGCGACCTGACGCCATGCGGGCGGGCGAGCTCGATCGGCGGATCACGCTGCAGCGCGCGGTGATGGTTCCCAACAGCCTGAACGAGCTCGTGCCGCAATGGGCGGACCTGGCGACGGTGTTCGCCCAATACCTGCCGATCTCGGACGGCGAGCGGATCCGCGCCCAACAGGTGGGCGCCTTCGCAACGGCGCGGTTCCGGGTCCGCTGGTCGGCGCTGACGGCCGGGCTGACCGCGAAGGATCGGATCGTGTTCGAGGGGCAGGTCTTCGAAATCGGCGGCGTGAAGGAGCTCCAGCGCCGGGTCGGCGTGGAGATCACAGCCGCAGCCCTAGTGGATGGAGCGGCCGGATGAAGATCAAGTTTGAAGGGGGGAAGGAGCTTGAAGCGGCTCTAAACGAGCTCATTCAGGCGACCAGTTCCCGTGCGGGGAAGAATGCAATCAAGCGTGGTCTGGTTCGCGGAGGCGAGCCAATCGCCGAGAGAGCGCGTGAACTCGTCCCGGTGCTTTCCGGTCGACTCAGAGACAGCATCAAGGTTTCGAGCCGGACCGTGAACAAGGTTGGCAAGGCGGAATTCGCCGCCGCGATGAGATCGGGCGCTGGTATTGACGCTGCCGTTTCTGCCCTGCGCGACGCGCGGAGGGCCGCCGCGGGTTCGGGTAGCAATGTCGAGGTGTATGTGGGGCCAGGAAAACTCCCTCACGCCCACCTCGTTGAGTTCGGATCCGTCAACAACGAGCCGCCGCAACCATACATGCGGCCTGCATTTGAAGAGCGGAAGGAGAAGGCGCTCGGCGTTATCCGCGATGCTGTCGCGGACGAGATCGCCAAGGGTACGGCCCGTGCGCGCCGAAAGGCGCGGAAGGCCAAGGGCTAAGCCATGCAGGCGGACCTGACGGCCGCGGCGCTGGCCTCCTCCGCCATCGCGGCGATCGCCGGCGCGCGGGTGCATTGGAAGCGCCGGCCGCAGGGCGAGCGGCTGCCGGCCCTGGTCATGCACCGGATCCACAGCGGCGCCAGCTACACGATGGAGGATCGGGTGCGGCTGACGCCGCACATCGTCCAGTTCGACTGCTGGGGCCGAACCTATGTCGAGGCGGTGGCGCTGCAGGGCGCCGTGGAGGCGCTGCTGCCGACCTTGTTCACGGCCCCGTTCCAGGGGGCGTTCCTGCGCGACATCCGCGAGGACGTCGACCGCGACCAGGCGCTCGCCCAGACGCCGGTCGCCACCGAGTTTCGGGTCAGCCTGGACGCCCAGGTCTGGCACCTCATAGCCTAAAGGAGGCTTCCATGACCGACGCCGTCATCGGCACGCGTACGCTTATCCATGTCTCCAGCGACGGGGGCGCGACCTGGACCAAGATGCTGGAGGTGCGGTCGGTGACGCCGCCGAACGAGAGCGTCGACGAACCGGAGGCGACCCACATGGAGAGCCCCGGCCGTTACAAGGAGTTCGTCCAGGGGCTCATCGACCCTGGCGACATGTCGTTCTCGGTCAACCACATCGAGGGCGGCGTCACCGACGACTATATCGCCACCTGGCGCGGCCAGGGCGACACCCGCCTGGTGCGGATCAGCTGGCCGTCCGGCCGGTGGCGCAGGTTCGGGGGTTTCGTGAAGGGCTATGTGCCCGACGAGATCACCCCCGGCGAAATCCAGACCGCGACGATCACGTTCCGGGTCACCGGCGAGATCGTCCGCGGGACCGGCCTCTGAGGCGCGGGGCATGACCAATCTTCTGCGCGCCGAGGTCTCGCTCGAGGTCAGCAAGGACGAGGTGCTGAGCCTGGTCTTCGATTTCGACACCCTCGTGTCGGTCGAGGACCAGCTCGACAAGAGCATCTTCCAGATCATGGCGCAGGTGCAGGGCGCCCCGCGCCTTGGCCTGCTGCGGGCGCTGTTGTGGGCTGCGACCCGCGAGCGCCATCCGCAGATCACCCCGGCCCGGGCGGGCCAGATCATCCAGCAGGTCGGGCTCGTCAAGGTGACCGAGAAGCTGGTGGCCGGGCTCAAGGCCTCGCAGGCCCCGCCGGACGAAAGCGCGGGGGCGGCCGAAGGCGTCGCGGACCCTCAGCCCGGACCGACTGGTCCGAGTACCTGACGATCTGGATCGAGCTTGGCCTGGGCTCGATCGCGGATTTCTGGCGCTCCACGCCGCGGCTGTTCCAGATCGCCCTGGCCGGCAAGCTGCGGGCGATGGAGCGGGAGGCCCAGCACCGGCGCGAGCTGGCCTACTACACCGCCGTCCTGCCGCGCCTGAAGCGGCCGCCCACCTTCCGGGCCTTCGTCGGCGAGGGGCGGGCCAGGTCCGCGCCCGAGGTCCAGACCCCCGAGCAGATGGAAGCGGTGCTCGATCACTGGGCGCACCTGATGAAGGCCGCCGAAGTCCAGCGCGAAACGCTTAGCCATCCCTGACGAAGGAGGCGCTCATGTCCAGTCCCGCGCTGATCGGCGCCTTGCGCGTCGTGCTCGGCCTCGACGCCGCCAAGTTCGAGGGCGGCCTGAACGCGGCCCAGGCCCACCTGCGCAAGACCGGGCGGCAGTTCGAGAAGATCGGCTCGCAGATGCAGGGGCTGGGGCAGTCGCTCAGCCTCAGCCTGACCGCGCCGTTGCTGGCGTTCGGGGCTGCGGCGCTGAAGGCGTCGTCGGACTTCGAGTCCTCGATGATCAAGGTCGGGATCTCGACCAAGGGCACGGCCGACGAACTGCGGGCGATGGAGGTCGAGGCGCGGAAGATCGGCAAGGCGACGATCTTCTCGGCCGGGGAAGCGGCCGACGCCATGGACATGCTGGCCAAGACCGGCCTTAGCGTGACGGACATCCTTGGCGGCGCGGCCGAGGCGACGGTCAACCTGGCGGCGGCGGCTGGCAGCGAACTGGAGCCGGCCGCCTCGGCGATCAGCGACTCCATGCAGCAGTTCCGACTGTCGGCCGAGCAGCTGCCCGGCGTGGTCAACCAGATCACCGGCGCGGTCAACGAGTCGAAGCTCGATTTCAAGGATTTCACCCTGGCCATCGGCCAGGCTGGCGGCGTGGCGGCGAACCTCGGCGTGTCGTTCGAGGATTTCAACGCGGTGCTGGCGGGCACGTCGTCGCTGTTCGCCTCGGGCTCGGACGCCGGGACGTCGTTCAAGACGTTCCTGACGGCGATGGTCCCGCGCTCGAAACAGGCGGCGCAGACCATGGCGCAGTACGGCCTGAGCTTCCACGACGCGAATGGCGGCATGAAGAGCATGTCGGACATCGCGCAGATGCTGCAGACCAAGCTGGGCGGGCTGTCCGACGCGGCGAAGACCGAGGTGCTGACCAAGGTGTTCGGGACCGACGCCATGCGCACGGCCCTTGGGCTGATGCAGCAGGGCGGGGCGGGGCTCGATGCGCTGAAGGCCAAGATCGCCGAGACCGACGCCGCGGCCCAGAGCGCCGAGCGGATGACGGGGTTCGCCGGCCAGCTCGAGCAGTTGAAGGGATCGCTCGAGGAGCTGGGGATCGCCATCGGCAAGTCCGGGCTGCTGGAGTTCGCGACCCAGTTCGTGGCCGGTTTGTCGGGGCTGGTGGACCGTCTGTCGGAGGCGAACCCGGCGTTTCTGAAGTTCGCCGTGGTCGCGGGCGCGGTGGCCGCCGCGGTCGGCCCGGCGGTGATGCTGATCGGCGGGGCGATCTCGGCGGTCGGCACGGTGATGGGATTGCTGTCGGCGCCGGTGACCCTGCCGATCGTCGGCGCGGTGGCCGCTGTCGCCGCCGCCTTCGCGGTGTTCGGGAGCACGATCATCCCGGCGCTGGAGACGTTCGGGCGGCGCGTCGGCGAGGTGCTCGGCCCGAAGATCCAGCCGCTGTTCGCCGCCGTGCAGGACCTGGTCGGCGCCCTGGCCGAGACCTTCACGCTGGCCTTCGGGGCCGACACCCAGGTCGGCCGCACGTTCCGCGATTTCGGCGAGCTGGTGGCGCGGGTGATGGGCGCGACGCTCGACCTGGTGACCGGCGCGGTCAACACCATCACGAACGTGGTCAACGCCCTGGGCGCGCTGCTGAGGGGTGACTTCTCGGGCGCCTGGACGTTCACCGGCAAGGCGATCCTGTCGGCGCTGCAAGGGATCGGCGCGGCCTTCAACACCATCTTCCCGGAGCTGGTGACCTGGGTGCGCAAGGCGTACGAAGGTGTGCGCGACTGGCTCGGGACCGCCCTGCCCAAGGTCTTCGACGCGGTGAAGCGGAAGGTGGAGGAGGTCGGCGACGCCTTCTTCCAGCTCTACGACCGCGTGGTCGGGCATTCCTACGTGCCGGACATGGTCGAAGGCGTGGCGGCGTGGATGGCCAAGCTCGACGCCGGCATGGTGGCGCCGGCGAAGGGCGCGGCCAAGAAGACGGCGGCGGCGTTCGAGGCCCTGCGCGACGAGGTCGCGCGGATCATGGGCGGCCTGCTGACCGAGGGTGAACGAGCCATCCGGGACTATCGCCAGGAGGTCCTGACCCTGCGCGATGGATTCGCCAAGGGGGCGGTGTCGGCCGAGGAACTGGCCGATGCGTTGGAGCGCCTCCACGCCAAGTACCTGAAGATCTCGGCGGTGAAGGTCGTGCTGCCGGGGACCGGCGAGGACATCGTCGACAAGGCCGGGGCGGCGCGGGACGCCTTCGAGACGGGGATCGCCGAGCGGGAGGAGAGCTGGAGCGCCAGCCTCGAGCGCATGGGCTCGGCCTGGAAGGGCATGTTCCAGGAGCTGGTCGCCACCGGAAAGGTGAACTGGCAGCGCCTGCTGCTCGACATGCTGGACAACTGGGACGCCGTGGTGGCGACCATGAAGAAGGCCGGGTCGGTGCTCGGCTCGCTGTTCAGCGGCGGTTCGACGGCAGGCGGCGGCGGGGTGCTGGGCGCGATCGGCAAGAGCCTGTCGTCGGTGCTCGGCGGCGTCGCCAAGGGGTTCGGCGCGTTCGGGGGAAGCATCCTCAACGCCGCGAAGGGGATCGGCGGCGCGATCAGCGGCGCGCTGGGCGGGGTGGGAAGCGCGATCACCGGCGCGCTGGGCGGCCTGGGCGGAACGATCAGCGGGGTGCTTGGCGGCGTCGGCGCGGCGCTCGGCCCGTTGATGAGCGCCCTGGGTGGGCCGATCGGCATCATCGCCGGGCTCGGCGCGGCGCTGCTGAAGCCGAAACCCTCGAACCAGGCGGCCCTGGCCACCTTCGACGGCTCAGGCGGCTATGCGATCTCGGGGAACAAGCGGACCAGCGAGACCGAGGGGGCGGCCAAGGCCGCGGCCGACGCGGTCCAGGCGGGACAAGCGGCGCTGGAAGCGTTCGGAATCTCGCTGACGACCACGGTCCGGCAGATCGATATCGGCACGCGCGACCTGACCCATGTCTTCTTGTCGAACGGCCAGGAGCTGCGCACGGCGGTCGGCGATCCGGCCGCGGCGGCCGAGGCGGCGCTGAAGGCCGTGCTGCAGGGCGCGGCCTATACCAGCGACGCCCAGCGCCAGCTGGTGGAGTCGATGCTGGCGGCCGGGCAGGGCTTCGACGCCGTCGCGACCGCCCTGCAGAGCTTCGCCGCCGCGCAGTTGCTGCCCAAGCAGATCGGCGACGAGATCCTGAAGCTGACCGATCCGCGGGCCTACGACACCCAGGCCCTGGTCGCCGAACAGCAGGCGCGGCGGGCCGAGCTCGAGGCGCAGTTCCAGGCCGGCATGTTGACGGCCGAACAGTTCGCGGCGATCTCGGCGCAATTGACCCAGCTCGAGGGCCTGCAGCTGGGCGAGCTCGGCAAGCAGTATGCGAGCCAGCTCACCGAGGAGCAGGTGGCGGCGAACGCGGCGCTGGATCGGGCGCGCTCGGCCCTGCAGGCGGCCTATCAGAAATCGACCAGCGAGCTGCAGTCGCAGATCACCAAGCTGCGCTCGATCGGCGACAGCCTGAAATCCTACAGCGCCCAACTGCTGGGCCAGGTGCAGAGCGGTGATGCGCGCGCCGCGTTCGACGCCGCCGAACGGGAGTTCAACCGGGTCGCGGCCCTGGCCCAGCTCGGCAACGACGACGCCATGCGCGACCTGCAGAAGGTCGGCGACGCCTACATTCAGTCATCGGAGGGCTGGCAGGACGACGCGCTGGGCCATCTGAAGGTGATCGGCGCGGTGCTCAACGCGGTGCAGGGCGCCTCGGGCACGGCCGACCGCCAAGCCTCGATCGCCGAGCGGCAGCTTTCGGCCATGGAGGCGCAGTACAACGCCACCCTGGGCGTGCAGGAGAGCGTCGACGGGTTCGCCGCGGCGTTGAGCGCCTATGGCCAGGCGCTCGCCGGCGTCGATGCGGCTGGCCGCCAGTGGGGCCTGAACCCGGAGTCGAACAAGGCCCTGGCCTCGGCGACCGGCTACAAGGGCGATTTCGGCGCTGGAGGCTGGCAAGCCTGGATCCTGCAGCAGGACGACGAGACCAAGGCGGTCGCGCGCCACATCCTGCAGGCGTTCGGCCAGCCCGAGCGGATCGTCGGCTTCTCGACCGGGGGCAGTTTCCGGGTCGGCGGCATGGCCGGGATCGACAAGCAACTGGTGCAGCTGCGCGCCTCGCGCGGCGAGATCATCGACGTGTCGCGGCCCGGCCAGATCGTCGAGGCGGCGAACGCCGTTCGCGAGCTGAAGGCGGAGCTGATCCCGGCGGTGATCGCCCAGGCCGCGCGGCTGGTGGAGATCGAAAAGCACCTGGCCGCCCAGACCCGCGACGGGGTGGGCGTGCGCGACCTCTACGACCCCGACAAGCCGATCACCGTGAAGGTCGCCTCGTGAAGTTCATCGATCCCATCGACTTGCTGGCGTCCTCGAGCTTCTCGCGCGCGAGCGCGGCCAGCTTCTACACCCTGGCCGGTCTGGTCGGCTTCGCGCCGGCCGGCGAGCCCCGGCTGAGTTATCCCCCGGAGGTGCGGATCTATGCGCCGGCCGGCTGGCTGACCGGACCGATGCTGCTGCTGCCGACCATGCCGTTGCCGGGCGTAGCGATCCTGCCGCCCGGCGCGCCGCAGTTCCTAGCCGAGGCCGCGTCGACGAACCTGATGCTGCAGAGCCAGGACATCACCACCTGGACCGCCGCCGAGGCGACGGTCACCGCCAATGCAGCGGTGGCCCCGGACGGCACGACGAGCGCGGACCTGGTGGCGCCGAGCGCCACGGACACGGTCGCTCACCAGATCTCGAAGGCTGCGTCGGCGTCGGTGGCGCCGGGCGAAACCGTGGGCGCCTCGCTGTTCGTGCGGGCCGCGGGTCTGGGCAAGGTGCGGCTGCGCGTGGCCACGGCCGGCGAAGCGGCCGGGTTCGAGGTGACGGTCGATCTCGCCAACGCCAATCTGCCGAGCGCCGGCCAGTTCGGCGCCGGCGCCTCGATCATGCAGGCGCGCATCGTGCGCCTGGCGTCGGACTGGATCCGCATCGAACTGGAGGGCGCGGTCGCGGGCGAGGGGGATTTCGGCCTCTATCTCACGCTCGGCGACGGGCTGAACAGCTTCGCGGGCGTGACCGACAAGGGCGTGGAGGTGTGGGGCGCGCAGCTCGAGGCGGGCGGGGTGTCGTCCTACATCCCGACGACCACGACTGCGGCGGTTCGCGCGGCCGACCTCGGCAAGCCGCGCGTGGTCTCCAGCATCCCGGTGACCGAGCCGGTCTATAACGCGGCGACCACCTATGCGAAGAACGTCGCCGTGCGGGGCGACACGGCCGCCACGTCCGGGACGCTGTACGTGTCGGTGGCCTCGGGCAATAACGGCCATGCCCTGACCGACGCGGCCTGGTGGATCGAGGCGGGCCCGATCAATCGCCTGCGGATGCTTGACGAGACGCTGGGCACGATCTCGACGGCCGCGGATGCGATCACCGTGGTGATCAACCCCGACCAGCGGGTCACGGGCCTGGCGCTGCTGGCGATCGACGCGGCGCAGGCGAGGGTGACCATGACCGATCCCGTCGAGGGCGTGATCTACGACCGCACGGTTAGCCTGGTCGACAATTCGGCGGTGGCCACGCCCTGGGATTACTTCTTCCAGCCCATCCGGCGGAAGACTTACGACATCTTCCTCGACCTGCCGCCCTATGCCGACATCC
Organism: Phenylobacterium sp.; assembly: GCF_041920015.1. GTDB lineage: Bacteria > Pseudomonadota > Alphaproteobacteria > Caulobacterales > Caulobacteraceae > Phenylobacterium. Next base: position 5,671 of record NZ_JAYRST010000031.1, on the reverse strand, counting down.
AGGTGGCGGTGACGCTCTCCGATCCGGGCTTCGCGGTGGCCTGCGGCGGGCTGTCGATCGGGGCCCTGCAGGACATCGGCGATACGAGGTGGGGCGTCGGCCTCTCCTTCATCAGCGCCAGCACCATCCAGCGCGACGGGTTCAACCGGGTGACCGTCAAGAAACGGGCGCTCAGCCGCAAGGCCAATGTCGAGGTCATCGTGAAGCCGTCGATGGTCGACTACCTCTACGACCTGTTCGGCCAATTGGACTCGCGCCTCGTCGTCTGGATCGCCTCGGACCAGTACCGGTCGATGATCCTCTACGCCTACTACAAGGATTTCAGCTTGGTCGTGCCCTATGCGCTGCCGCTCTACACGCTGCAACTGGAGGCCGCTTAGATGCCGCCTCCCGTGATCCCGACGCTGCCGGACTGGCCGAATCGCAACGAGCGGCCGGAGGCGTTCAACGCCAAGGTCAACGCGTTCCTGCCGGGGATGAATCCCTGGAGCGTGGCCGTGAATGCGGTCGGGTCCTGGATGCAGGCCGCATTGACGGACATCTCGGCCAAGTCCGCGGCGGTCGCCCAGGCGCTGGCCGATGTCGTCACCCTGCGCAATCAGGCCCAGCAGTTCGCGTTGACCGCCGTCAATGCCCCCGGCACCATGGCCACCAGCACCTCGACCATGGCGCTGGGCGCTGGGGCCAAGGCGTTGACGCTGCAGACCGGCAAGAGCCTGGTGCCGGGCCAGACCATCGTCGCCTCGGTCCAGGGCGACGCTTCCAAGCGGATGAGCGGGCCGCTGCTCACCTATGATCCAGCGACCGGCGCGGCGACCTTCGATTGCGAGCAGGCGTTCGGGGCGGGGACCTATTCGGCCTGGCGCGTGGGTCTGGCGCCATCGAGCTCGATCCCGGTGGCGGCGGTCGCTGACTATTGGGCGGGCACGGATAACGGCAAGGCGGGCACGGCGGCGACCATGGCGGCGCTGCAGCTCTATCGTCCGATCACCGATGCGCCGAGCCTGGCCTGGGACATCAACGTCCATGGGCTGTTCGCCAGCGTGGTGCTGGGCGGCAATCGCACATTGCCGACCCCGGCGAACCTGAAGATCGGCGACTATATCGAGATCCAGGTGATCCAGCCGCCGAGCGGCGGGCCGCGCACCCTGGCGGTCTCCAACGCCTTCAAGTTCGGGCGGGCCGGCGCCCCAGTGCTCAGCACGGCCGCGGGCGCCATCGACCTGATCCGCGGCAAGGTGCTGGCGATCAGCCCGGCGGTGATCATCGACGCCTCGTTCCGCCAGGTGTTCTGACGTGCTGGTCTCGGCCGCGGCCCTGATCGGCAACGCCTATCCGCCGTTCGCGGTCGGCCTGAGCGCGACCACGGTCGCAGGTTCGAGCACGAGTTCGACGGTGGAGTCGAGCCCGGTTCGCGGTCTCTTCACCGGCGGGTCGGGCGACGTCGCCTGGACCTGGGCCTATTGGGACGGCGACAGCGCGATCACGCCGGTGTCTCCAGGCCTGGCCCAGACGACGTTCCGGGCCACCGGCATGTCGGTCGGGACCAAGACCGCGCGCTTCCGGGGTGCGGCGCGGGACCAGGTGACCGGCGAAACCCTGGTGACAGACCTCGTCACGGTGACGCTCGAGCGTGGCGAGCCCCCGCTGACGGGCTCCGTCACCAACGCCCACCAGGCCGGCAATTCCTCGTCGGTGATCAATGTCACGGCCGGGGCGAATTGCAGCCATTCCGGCGGCGTCGCACCCATCACCATCACTTGGTCGGACATCGCCGGGTTCACCAAGGCTCCCTCGGGCACGACCTGCTATTACGGCGCCGCGCTAGGCCCGGGCGAGACGCGCACAGGCTCGGGAACGGTCACGTTCCGCGACGCCAACGGCCAGACGGCCGCCTATGGCTTCACGGTCAAGTGCGAGAACACCGGCACGCCCGCGCCGCCGATGACGGTGACCGTCAACCCCGGGTCGGTCCAGGGCTTCAGCGACGGCAATATCGTGACGACCGAGGCGGTGACGGTGACGGTCTCCGGCGCGGTCGGAGGCGTGGCCCAGGTGGTCTGGACACGGATTTCGGGGGTCGGCCTGCCGAACTGGACAGGTCTGCTGGCGACCTTTTCCTATGACGCCGGCTCGACCAACGGGACCTGGACCGGCGGCTTCCAGGTGGCGGTCCAGGATGGGCTGGGGCGCTGGGGCTACGGGGCGGCCTCGGCCCAGTTCACGAGCTTCATCTGGCAGGGCCCCATCAACTAGGAGCATGGAATGACGCAGGAGCTCACGGCGTCGCGGGAGTTCGCGCGGCGGACAGGCGACGCATGGGTGAAGGTCGCCGGCGGCTTCGAGCACGAGGGCTTCGCCTATCCGCCCAACTGGCTCGACCTGGCCCGGCCCTCGGACCTGAAGCGGTTGGGGTTGAAGGAGATCGCGCCAGCGGACTCGCCGCCGGGAGGCTGTGAGATCCTCGGGCTGGAGATCGTCGACGACGGCGGCGCGCCCAAATACGCCTATCGTTACGCGCCGCTCGATCTGGCGGTCGCCCGGCAGCGGGCGTTGCAGCAGCTGGCGGCCGGTCGCTGGCAGGCCGAGCAGGCGTTCGTGTATGACGGGGTCCGCACCGCAGCGAAATCGGCCCTGGCCGATGTCACCAGCCTGATCGCCGACCGGCGCGAACGGGGCGTCGACGCCCAGGCGATCACCCGCTTCAAGCTGGCGGACGGTGAATTCCGCGAGTGGGGCGAGGCCGAGCTGGTCGCTTTTCGCTCCGTCATCCGCGCCTATCTGCAGGGCCTCTACGACCTCGAGGCAGCGGCCACGGCGCGCGTCCGCGCCGCCGTAAACACGCCCGAGGCCCTGGCCGTTCCCGACAGCATTCAGTGGGCCTGACCGGCCCAGGAGCATACCCGCATGTTCACGTTTGGCTCGATTCCGCTCACGGGCGGCAATGGCGACTACAAGGTCCGCTCGCTGAAGATCACGATCAGCGGCGAGGACTATCACTGGTCGGGCGTCAGCCTGCTCGACAGTGACGGCGAACTGCTGGACGGCCAGCGCTCGCGCGCGGCTGGGCTGCCGGCGTCGTTGTCGATCGAGGACGTCCTGGCGATCCTGTCGGCTGGCGCGCCGGCGCAGGGGTTCGTCGCGATCCCCGCGAATGTCGCGGCGCCGCTCGCCACGCCGGTCCGGGCCGTCGTCGTCACCGCGGCCGGCAATCTCGGCCTCGAATGTGCTGACGGCAGTCATAACAACGCCAACCTGATCCCGGTCAGCGCCGGCCAGACCTTTCCGATCCAGGCGGTCCGACTGTCCGCCAACAATAGCGCGGGCGTCATCGGCCTGGTCGGCCTCCCGGCGCTCTGAAGCCCGCGAACGGCGTTCGCGATCCATTCCATTCCATCCAGAGGAGGCCCGCTCTTGGCGACGGTCCACGCGATGCTTTGCACAGTTTCCGGCCGGGCCGCGACCGGCGCGTCCTTGCCGACGCCCGACAGCGCCCTGGTCGCCAGTGAGACCCTGGCGGCGGGCGCGACCAGCCTCGCCAGCACCGTCTCGGCCCAGCCGGGCATGGTCTGGCGGCTGACCGTCCGCGGCGGCGACGCCTGGGCGGCCTTCGCGCCGGCGCCGGACGCCTCGGCGGCCGATCGGTGGCTGCTGCCGCCCGGCGTCTGGGATTTTCACGCCACGCGCGCGGCCGAGAAGGTCGCGGTGATGGCTGCGGACTAGGGGGCGAGGATGCTTGCGCTTGGCCTGGGCCTTGGGCTGACGATGATCGCACCGCCGCCTCCGTCTGGTGGCGGCGACTCGGATATCGCGGCGCCGTTCGATGCCGTGAACGGCCCGACCGGAGGCCCCAGCGCTGGGCCTTACGAGGGGTGGAGCGTCACCAGCTCCGCGCCGATCGCGGACGACTTCGCCTTCACCGTGGCCCGTCAAGGTTTCAGCGGGACGGGCGGGGCGATGTCGTACAGCGACACGTTCCGGGTCACGCGCCAGGTCCGCCGGCCCTATCCGAACCAGGCGAGCCTGGAGCCGGCGACCTGGGCGCTGTCGGACTACCTCTATTCGACGGACACGCCCGCGGGCTCGGCGGTGAACAACAGCACGCTCGCCAGCCCCAAGCCCATTGCGAACTGGGTCACGCCGCATCGGAGCGTCGTCGGAAACGCTATCGGCGGGACGGTCGTGCCGGTCGAGATCGTCGCGGCTCATCGCAACGCGAGGGGCGGCCGGGAGGTGGCGGCCGTCGTCTTCAGCGTGACGGACGGGGTCAACACCGTCACCGCCTCGCCGGTCAGTGCGACGGTGATCTCCGGCCGGGCCGGCGACCGTGCGCCGGTCATCGTCTACCGGATGCCGGAAACCGATATCTCGGCGCTGAATGCAGGCCTGCTGACGATCCGCTGCAAGGTCTATCCCTGGATCGGCGGCGCGACCTCGGTGCGCGACAGCGCCGATGGCACGGCGGTCAACGGCCGCGATTTCGGCCCCCGCTACTTCTACAAGAACACCTCGCTCGCTGGCGCGCCCTACTACGCCTATGTGAAGGCTGGCGGGTCCGCGGGCGGGGTCTTCTCGACCAACCCGTCGACCGCCGAGGCGACCCCCTTCGACAGCCTGGCCAACATGTTCACGGCGCTGAACAGCGGGGCTGCGGGCCGGGCGGACGGAGTGATCGTGCGGCTCGGCGCGGATGGCGGCACGCCCTGGCCGCTGGTCGGGGCCGCGTCGGCGCGCAACCAGGATTGCGCGGCGATCACCATCACCCGCGATCCAGCCGTCGCCCGGGCCAATGCGCGCATGTCGTTCGGCGCGGTGTCGGCGCGCCTGCGGCTGATGACCGGCCTGGACAGCCCCCTCACGACCGGCTGCATCCGGTTCGCAGACCTGGCCATCGTGCGGACGGGAACCGGCTCGATCCAGGGCGAGGCGACGAACCAACTGGAGATCCAGTTCGACGACGTGGCGCTCGACAACGGCGGCCACAACGCCACCTGGCTCAGCCAGTCCCATGACTACGTCTATGGCATGGCCGTCTCGGGGATGAACGTCTCCTCGCCCCTGAACGCCGGGACGTTCGAGCATCGCTGCCTGCGCGGGGTTTCCTGGACCTCGTCCGCGACGAGCAGCCTGGAGCGGTTCCTGGTCATGGGCTGCGACATCGCCGGCCCGATCAACCTCTCGGCCGGCACGCGCTCCGACAGCGGCGGCATGGTGGCGTTCAGCCGGTTCTCCGACCCGATGTCGTCCACCGTATTCCTGCAATTGGCCCAGGCCTCGGACGTGGATGGCTTCGCGATCCTGCAGAACGTGATGGAATACACCGCGGGCGGTACGGTCTCGGCGCTGCTGCGGGTCTCGGGCGATGCGGCGACCGGCAACTCCAAGCATGTGGTGATCCACGCCAACACCAGCATCGGGGCGTTCGAGGCCGGGCGCTGGAACGTCTTCTATGACGAGGGGCCGACGCCGCGCTCCAACGCGCTGATGAGCGTGATCGGCAACCTGGCGCCGGCCATCTACACCAAGTCCGACCTCTTCACGACGGATGGGACGCGGCTGGGCAACTGGGCGTTCAGCTACGGGGTCGGGTGTTTCGACAACTGGTCGCAGTACGCCTCGATCGATCCTGTCGGAGGCACACAGGCGCAGGCCTATCCGGGCGTCGGGACCT
>NZ_JAYRST010000030.1:0-35257 GCF_041920015.1 Phenylobacterium sp. | reverse complement strand
TGGCCGAATAGAGGTACCAGCTATAGCTGGCGCCGCGCGCGCAGCCGCGCGGTTCGTGATTGGGCAGTTCGGGGCGGGTGCGGGGATAGTCGGTCTGCTGGGTCTCCCAGGTCACGATCCCGCCCTTGACGTAGATCTTCCACGAACAGGAGCCGGTGCAGTTCACCCCATGGGTGGAGCGCACGATCTTGTCGTGGCGCCAGCGCGAGCGGTAGGCCTCCTCCCAGCTCCGGTCCTCATCGTTCATCACGCCATGGCCGCCTGAGAACAGCTCGGTCTTGCGGGTGAAAAAGGCGAGACGGTCGAGAGTATGGCTCATGCCGCAAAATCCGTGACGAGAGGGCTTGCACCGAAGGGCGGCCGCGCGACCGCAGACAGACCGTAGGCGGCGAGCGCGGCGACTCACTTGATGCGGATCAAGCCGAACGGTCGCGGCGACCTCCACTTGCCGGATGTCAAATGCAACGGCGCAAGCGCCACGCTTACTGCGCGCATGGCCCCTGAAGGGGGTCCCTTGAAACCGGATATGCGAAGCTGACCGCAGGGGGACTGACGTGAGCGTTTCTGATCGCGCAACGGACGGAACAGCGTCACGGGCGCTCTGGATGAGCACCCTGGCCTTTGCGGCCTGCATCGCCGTATGGACGATCTTCTCGATCATCGGTGTACGGATCAAGCAGGACCTCGGCCTGTCCGACACCCAGTTCGGCCTGCTGGCCGGCACGCCGATCCTGACCGGATCGCTCAGCCGCGTGGCGCTGGGCGTGCTGGCCGACCGCTTCGGCGGACGGCTGGTCAAGCTGGTGATCATGCTGACGGCCGGCGTTTCGGCGATCGGCCTTTCCTACGCCACCACCTACGCGCACATGCTCCTCGCCGCACTGGGCCTCGGCCTGGCCGGCGGCGCGTTCGCGGCCGGGGTCGCCTATGTCTCCAAGTTCTATCCGCCGCAGCGGCAAGGGGCGGTCCTTGGGATCTACGGCGCCGGCAACGTCGGGGCGGCGGTCACCAATTTCGGCGCGCCGTTCGTGATGACCGCCATGGGCTGGCCGACCGTCGCGCGGATCTGGGCCGTGGCCCTGATCCTGGCCGGGCTGGCGTTCTTCTTCATCAGCAAGGACGAACCGCAACTGGCCCAGCGGCGCGCGGCCAAGACGCCGCCGCCGTCGCTGCTGGCGCAGTTCGCGCCGCTGAAGCGGCTGCAGGTGTGGCGGTTCTCGCTCTACTATTTCTTCCACTACGGGGCGTTCGTGGCGCTGGCCCTGTGGCTGCCGCGCTATCTGGTCGGCGTTTATCAGGTCGACATCAAGGTCGCCGGCGTGCTCGCCGCGGCGTTCTCCCTCTCGGCGGCGGGATTCCGCATCTTCGGAGGCTGGCTGTCCGACAGGATCGGGGCGCGGTCGGTCATGTACGCAGCCTTCGGCGCGGCCGTGGTGGGCGCCTTCGTGCTCTCCTATCCGGCCACCAGCTACGTGGTCGACGGCATCGACGGGCCGATCGCCTTCCGCATCGCAACGCCGCTGCCGGTGTTCATGACCGTCCTGGTGATCCTGGGCTTCTTCATGAGCCTGGGCATGGCCGCGGTCTTCAAGCACATCCCGGTCTATTACCCGCAGGAGATCGGCGCGGTCGGCGGGCTGGTCGGAATGATCGGCGGTCTGGGCGGGTTCGTCCTGCCCCTCGCCTTCGGGATGATGAACGACCTCACCCACATCTGGACGAGCTGCTTCATGCTGCTGTTCGCCCTGGTCGCCACGGCCCTGGCCTGGATGCACCTGGCCATCCGCCGGATGGAGCGCGCCAAGACCCCCGAACTCGGCCAGTTGCCAGCCCTGCCGGAAATGGCCAATCTCGAGCGTCCCGAGCGCGGGCGCAGGTAAGGGTCGGCGGCGCAACCACGTATTGTTCCGGAGGCGAACCGTCGCTGTAGCTTGACGCATGTCAACGCCGGGCCTTCGGCGGGGCTCGACACTCGGGATATCGATTGAGGACTTCCCGATGCCCTTGAGAGCCCACGACCTGGAGCAGATTCGGTCCCTGCCGCTCTTTGCGGACGCGAGCGACGAGACCTTCGGCCAACTGACCGCCAGCGCCTTCCTGCAGCGGTTCCGCGCTGGCGCGACCTTGCTCACCGAGGGCGACCCCGTCGACTTCCTCTACATCCTGCTCGACGGCATCGTCGAACTGAGCGGGACTTGGAACGACAAGGAGACCACGCTGGCGGTGCTGCGGCCGGTCTCGACCTTCATCCTGGCCGCCGTCATCCTGGATGCGGACGCCCTGATGGGCGCCGAGACCCTGGAGGCCTCCACCATCCTGATGCTGCCCGGCGAGGCGCTGAGGCGCGCGGCGCGGACCGACCCGCTGTTCGCCATGGCCGTCGCCCAGGAGCTTTCCGGCTGCTACCGGGGCCTGGTCCGCACCATCAAGAACCAGAAGCTGCGCGGCGGGGCCGAGCGCCTGGCCAACTATCTGCTCTCGCAACAGGCCCACCAGGGCGGGCGGGAGACCTTCACCCTGCCGCACGAGAAGCGGGTGCTGGCGGCGCTGCTCGGCATGACGCCAGAGAACCTCTCGCGCGCCTTCGCCAACCTGTCCGACTACGGCGTGGTGGTGAACGGGCCGTCCGTCACCCTGGGGCGGCCGGGCCTGATCCGCAGGCTGGCCAAACCTTCGCCGCTGATCGACAACCACATGCCGCTGGATGGAACCGTGGTCGGCAAGGCCGAGCGCGAGCTGTGGCCCTCGGCCCAGCTCATGCGCGCCCGGGGTTAGCCGCCGAACTGCGACAGGTTGCGGGTGTCGCCCGGCTCGCCGAGGTTGAGGCGATGGCCCGCAGTCTTGCCGAACAGCGAGGTCTGGATGCGCTCGTCCAGCGCCTGCGCCTGCCCAGGACCCAGCAGGTCGCGCAGGTCCACGCCGCCGTTCCCGAATAGGCACAGGCGCAGATTGCCTCGGGCGGTGACGCGCAGGCGGTTGCAGCTATCGCAGAACCCCGCAGCATAGGGGGCGATCAGCCCGAACCGGCCGGCATGACCCGGATGGACGTACTCGACGGCCGGGCCGTCATCGCGTTCGCGCGGCTTGGGCGTCCAGCCTTCCTGAGCCAGCCAGTCGCGCACCACGGCGCCGCCGACATGGTTGGCGGCGAAGTAGTCGGGATTGTCGGCGGTTCGCATGAGCTCGATGAAACGCACCGCCACCGGGCGCTCGCGCACGAAATCCGCGAAGGCTGCCAAGCCTGGCCCGGCGGTGTCTTTTAGCAGCACCGCGTTCAGCTTGACCGAGCGCAGGCCAAGCGCCAGCGCGGCGTCCAGGCCCTCCAGCACCGCCGGCAGCCGATCGTGGCCGGTCGTGGCGTGGAAGGTCTCGCGATCGAGGGAGTCCAGGCTGACGTTCAGGTTGGTCAGGCCCTGGGCGCGCCAGTCGGCGACGCGACGCGCCAGGTTCCAGCCGTTGGTGGTCATGGCGACCGTCTCGATCCCCGGCACGGCCGCCACGCGGGCGATGATGTCGCCGATGTCGCGGCGCACGGTCGGCTCGCCGCCGGTCAGCCGCACCTTGCGCACCCCCAGGCGCGCAAAGCCCTCCACCAGCCGCCCGATCTCCTCGACGGTCAGGAACTCCACGCGCTCGGTCCTGCGATAGCCGTTCGGCAGGCAGTAGGTGCAGCGGAAGTTGCAGGCCTCGGTGACCGAAAGGCGCAGGTAGGTGAAGCGGCGGCCGAAGCCGTCGACCAGCTTGTTCATCCGGCGGGTCTTTCTTGGCGAAACGCTCCTGGGCGATGACGTCCAGCCTAGCGGTCCGATGCGGCGGAGAGCTTGATCTCCATCAAGACGACGACGGCTTCAGAACGCGAGCATCCGCACGAACTCGCCCGCGCGCAGAACCGGCTCGCCCGGCCTCCGTCGAACGAGACCGTCGCTGCGGCCGAGCATCGCCTGGGAGGCGGAATCCTGGTTGGCGAGCGGCGCGACGCCGCCTTCGGCGCGGGCGACCCGGACATAGGTTTCCCGCTCGCCACAAGAGGGCAGGTCGGCGGCGAGACGTTCCCAATCCCAGCGCGAGGCCGACGCGCCGCCCCGGCCCGCGGCGGCCGCGACCAGCGGCGCCAGCAGCAGCCGCGCGGTCACCATGGCCGAGGTCGGATTTCCCGGCAGGCCGGCGATCAGCTTTCCATGGCAGCGCCCGAACCAGACCGGCTTGCCCGGCTTGATGGCGACCTTGTCGACCACGAGTTCCAGGCCGTGCGCGGCGAACATGGCGCGCGCCAGATCGTGGTCGCCGACCGAGGCGCCGCCGCTGACCACGACGATGTCGGCGTCCGCCAGAGCCTCGGCCGCCGCCCGTTCGAGATCGCCAAGATCGTCGACATGCCGCGCCCGACCGACCACTTCACCGCCCCATTGGCGCACGAGGGCCGCAACGCCGAAGGACAGGCTGTCGGGTATGCCGCCGCCCCCCGAACCCGGCGCACGGATCTCGTCACCGGTGGCGATGAGCCGGATGCGGGGCCGGCGATAGACCTCGACCTCGGCGAGATCGGCGGCGGCCAGGGCCACCATGCGCGGCGCGTCCAGCACTGCGCCCGCCTCCAGCAGGACGTCGCCGGCGGCGAAGTCCGAGCCGGCCTTGCGGACATGGCTGCGCTGGGGGCAGGCGGCGGGGAAGATCACCACATCGCCCTCACGCCGCACCTCCTCCTGGAGGACGACGCGGCTCGCGCCCAGGGGCGCCGGCGCGCCGGTGAACACCCGCAGGCACAGACCCGGAGCAAGAGCGTCGGAGGGGGCCGAACCGGGCCGCGCCTCGCCGGCCAGCGTCAGGGCCGCGCCCGGAACCTGGAGGTCGGCGTCGAGGGCCGCATAGCCGTCCATCGCCGAGACGTCCGTCGCCGGAGACGCCGCGCGGGCGACCAACGGCCGGGCGAGGACCCGGCCCTCGGCATGCGCCAGGTCCACGTGTTCGGCGCCCAGCGGCCGGGCCATGGCCAGGACCGCCTCGAGCGCGTCGTCGAAGGCCATCATGCGCAGACGCCCCGGTAGCGCGGAACCTGCCCGACCAGCGAACAGGGCCGGAAGCGGCTGTCGAGCTCCATAGCCAGCACCAGGTCCCAGGCGTCGCGGCAGGCGCCGGTCGAGCCCGGCACGCAGAAGATGAACCTGTCGCCGATCTGCCCGGCCAGGGCGCGCGACTGAAGGGTGGAGACCCCGACGGTGCCGGAGCTGGCCTGGTGGAAGACCACCGAAAACCCGTCCATTTCACGGTCCAGCAGCGGCCGCACCGCCTCCGGCGTGACGTCGCGCGGCGAAAAGCCGGTGCCGCCGGTGGTGATGATGACGTCGGTGGCCGGGCTCACCGCCCAAGCCAGCACCTGACCGCGGATCGCGTCGACCTGGTCGGGGACGATGGCCCGGTCCGAGACCTTGTGGCCGGCGTGGGTCGCACGTTCGGCAAGCAGGGCGCCGGAGGTGTCGGTCTGGACGGTGCGGCTGTCGGAGATGGTCAGGATGGCGATGTTCAGCGGATAGAACGGCAGGGCTTCATCGATTCCGAATTTCATCGCCGGGAACTCCGCAGTTACGGGGAGCGGACGCGCCATGATGGCCGAACCGATCTCCACGCCCCTCGATAAGACGGCGGCGACGGCGGGGCCTTGCCCTATGTCAAGCAGAAGGGCCGCAGACGCCGAGCAGCCTGCGGCCCTTCGCAAGGATCCGGCGATCAGGCCGCCTGGGACTTGAGATCGAGCGGCTTTTCGAGCGCCGACCAGTCGATCATGCCATCGTGCTTGAGGTTCTCGAACTGGAGCACGCCCAGTTCCTCGAACTTCGGCCGGATCTTGTCGGTCAGCAGGCCGACGCGCTTCAGGTTCGGGATCATGCGCTCGAACAGGAAGGTCCGGAACGCCTGGCCGCCCTGGGCGGCGTTGTTGATCTCCACCGCCTCTTCGTGGGTGAAGCCGAACTCCTCGGCGACAGTGGTGGAGACCAGCCGATTGCGCATGACCACGCAGGCCTCGTAGGCGAACTGGGCGCGCTCCTCGATCTGATCTTCCGGCAGGGCGCGGATCCAGTCCTCCAGATAGTTGACGCCGAAGGCCACGTGCCGCCCCTCGTCGCGCATCACCAGTCCGACCACGTCGCGCAGCAGCGGATCGTCCGTAGTCGAATGAATGGTCTGGAACGCGGCCAGGGCCAGGCCTTCGATTAGGATCTGCATGCCGATGAACTTCAGGTCCCAGCGCGGATCGGTCAGCACCTTGTCGAGCAGGAACTTCAGGCTGGGATTGATCGGATAGATCATCCTGCAGCGCTCCATCAGGTAGCGATGGAACACTTCCACGTGCCGCGCCTCATCGAAGGTCTGCGAGGCGGCGTAGAGCTTCGCGTCGTGAGTCGGAGCGCAACTGACCAGTTGGGAGGCGACCATCAGGGCGCCCTGCTCTCCGTGCAGGAATTGCGACAGGGTCTGGGCCAGGCTGCGGCGGCCGAACTCGGCCTGCTGCTCGGGCGACAGGGCCTTGAACTTCGGATGGGCGGCGAAACCTTCCGGCTCGGCGGCGCGCGCCTGGCCCGGAGCCGGGCGCGGCTGAGACCAGTCGATGTCGAACTCGACGTTCCAGTTGAAGCGCTTGCCCAGTTCGTACAGCCGCCGGATCTTGGTGTTGGCGGTCTCGTAGTCCCAATTGTACGAGCCGGTCAGCGGGGTCTGGAAAATCTCGCGGATGGTCTCGACATCGCGGTCCGTCAGGCGGGCGGCGATCTCGTCATCGTCGAAGACCTGAACCTCGGTCGGCGGGCCGGCGACTTCGTGCACTTGCAGCATGGTTTCATCCTCCCTCGCCGGTGTTCCGGCGCGAGAGAACCGTAAAAGATGACGCCGGCGTCATCTTTGATCCGCGTCAAGCGGCCGTTTGTCATTGGTCAACCGCGCCCCGCGGCGGACATGGCCGGGGCCCGACGCCCCGGCCCAAAACGCCCCTAAGACGACGCCGACTCGACGGGATGGGAGACGCCCTCGCGCCAGGCGCGGACCCGTTCCCCATGACGGCCGATCTCCAGGCGGGCGATGGCCCGCTTGTGGACCTCGTCGGGACCGTCGGCGATGCGCAGGGAGCGGACGCCCGCATAGGCGCGCGCCAGACCGAAGTCCTCGGACATCCCGCCGCCGCCATGGGCCTGCATCGCATCGTCCAGGACCTTGAGCGCGGTTCGCGGTGCGGCGACCTTGATGAGGGCGATTTCGAGCTGGGCGGCCTTGGCGCCGTGGCGGTCCATCATGTCCGCGGCCTTCAGGCACATCAGCCGGGTCATCTCGATATCGAGCCGCGCCTCAGCGATGCGCTGCTCCCAGACCGACTGGTCGGCCAGGCGCTTGCCGAATGCGATGCGCGAGAGCAGACGATCGGTCATCTTCTCCAGCGCGACTTCGGCGACGCCCAAAGTGCGCATGCAGTGGTGAATCCGGCCGGGCCCCAGACGGCCCTGGGCGATCTCGAAGCCCCGCCCTTCGCCGAGGATCAGGTTGGCGGCCGGCACGCGCACGTTCCGCAGCACGACCTCGGCGTGGCCGTGCGGCGCGTCGTCGTAGCCGAAGACCGGCAACATCCGCTCGACATGGACGCCGGGCGTATCCAGCGGCACCAGGATCTGGGACTGCTGGGCGTGACGCGCGGCGTCCGGATCGGTCTTGCCCATCACGATGGCGATCTTGCAGCGCGGGTCGCCCACGCCCGACGACCACCACTTGCGGCCATTGATGACGTAGCTGTCGCCCTCGCGCACGATCCGCGTCTCGATATTGGTGGCGTCGGACGAGGCGACGTCCGGCTCGGTCATCAGGAAGGCCGAGCGGATTTCCCCGGCCATCAGCGGCGCCAGCCATTGCGCCTTCTGATCGGCCGAACCGTAGCGGTGCAGGACCTCCATGTTGCCGGTGTCGGGCGCCGAGCAGTTGAAAACCTCCGAGGCGAAGCCGATGCGGCCCATCTCCTCGGCGCAGAGCGCATATTCCAGATTGCTGAGGCCCGCCCCGTGGAACTCGCCGTCGTCATGCTCGGACGGCGGAAGAAACAGGTTCCACAGCCCTTCCGCATAGGCCCGCGCCTTCAGCTCCTCGACGATCGGGATGACCTGCCAACGCTCGGCGCCTTCTTTGCGGGTCTGGGCCTGGTGCTGCGGGATGGCGGGAACAATGTGCTGGTCGATGAAGGCGCGCACGCGGTCGCGCCACTGCGCCTGCCGCTCGGTCAGTGAAAAGTCCATGCTTCGAAACTCTCTCGGGTGACGGCCGGGCGACAGGCCGGTTGGGGAAGTGCGGCCGGCGTCAGCGGACCAGCCGCAGGTCGGCCGGTTGCAACCGCGGACGGGGCCGCGCCGGCTTGGCCCAGCGGTCGACCACGGGGGGCGCGATGGACGACACGGACGTCATCGTCGCCAGACCCAGGCCCCAAGGCCCTAGCCCGGGGTCGACAAGTTCAGGATGGTCGAGCGTGGGACGCCGAGCGAACTCGCGCAGCAGCAGCATCGTTCCTGGCCACATGGCGGTCTCCTTTTCTAAGAGACAGCCTAAAGCTGCGCCGCCGCGCCGACTTTGAGCCCGATCAAGCGCGCAGTTGATCTTGGCCAAGGCGTCTTTTGGAGAAGGGCGTAGCAGTTGTTTCCGAACACACGTTGTATTGGCCGTCGCCTCTCGGTGCTGGAGCGGTCATTGCGGAAGAGAGAAAGCTATGCCACTTTTCTCCTGTGCATAGCGCCCGCCACCTGCTGACCGTCAATAATAACGGCCCCTCCGGGGTCGCTGGTCTTCGCGCGCGCTAATCCAGGCAAGCAACAGAGGATCACGAGGCCCCGACTTTCGGGGCTTCGGCAATCGCCTTGTCTCGAATGTCCGCCTCGGAACAGGAGCCGAGATGGACCATTTCCAACATTCCCCGCAGGTCGCCATCGCCGATCTGCTTCAATACGTGGGTCAGGAGATCTGCCTGAACGGCACGGTCGAGACGGTACGCGATCAGAAACGCATGCAGTTCCTAATTCTGCGCGTCGGAGATCGCGCGGTGCAGGTAGCGCACGAGAAAGCAGGGTCCTCCGAGCTTTCGGAGGCCGTCACAAGTCTCACGACAGGATCGGCCGTCGGCATCAGCGGCGAGGTGCGAAAGGCGCCGCAAGTCAAGCTCGGCGGCGTCGAGATCAGCATGTCGGAGATGAGCATCTACAGCCTCGCTGAGGCGCCGCTTCCAATCCTCGAAGACTCCAGCCCAGACAAACAGATGGATTGGCGCCAGCTCAGCCTGCGCCGGCCGGAGATGCGCCTGGCGATCCGAACGCAGACGGTCCTTGAGCAAGCCATGCGCCGTTGGTGGGAAACGCACGACTTCCTCGAGATCCATTCCCCCAAGCTCATGGGCACGTTCAGCGAGTCCGGCGCCGAAGTGTTCCGACTCGACTACTTTGGCGGGTCCGCCTTCCTGGCGCAGTCACCGCAGTTCTATAAGCAGATGGCGATGGCGGGCGGGCTGGACCGTGTTTTCGAGATCGGGCCGGCCTTTCGGGCCGAACCCTCCTTCACGACACGCCACGAGACGGAGTTCACCTCCATCGACATGGAGATCGCCTGGACCGCCTCGCATAGGGACCTTCTGGCCCTGGAAGAACAATGGCTGGCGGCCTCCATCGGTCACGTCGATGAGGTGCTGGGGCCTCAGATCGCCGATGTGTTCGGGGTGAACCTGGTTCCCCCTCGGCCGCCTTTCCCACGGGTCACGATGGCCGAAGCCCAGGAGATCGTGCGGAACACCGGTTATGCTCCCCATCGCACCGACGACCTCGACCCTGAGGCGGAACGGCGGTTGAGCGCGTTTGTGCTTGAAAGGTTCGGGCACGAGTTCGTCTTCGTAACCGACTACCCGGCCACCGCACGTCCCTTCTATCACGCCCGTCACCCCGATCGCCCCGAACTGACGCAAAGCTTCGACCTGCTCTGGAATGGCGTCGAGATCACCACCGGCGCCCAGCGCGAACATCGCTACGACCATCTGCGTCGCCAGGCTGTCGAGAGGGGATACGCGCTCGGGCCGCTGGAGAGCTACCTGAACTTCTTTCGCTACGGCTGCCCCCCGCATGGGGGGATGGGCGTGGGACTTGCGCGGCTTCTCATGGTGATGCTGGGACGCCAGAGCGTCCGCGAGGTCATTTTGCTCAGCCGCACGCCGAAGCGGCTAAGTCCCTGACGGCGACGTCGGGCCGGCCGTCCGCCAGTCGGCGCCGACGGCGGCGAAGAGGCGGACGGCGTCGGCCAGGCGCTGACCCTGGGCGCGGGCCAGGGCGGAGTTGGCTTCGTGGGCGCGGCGCTGGGCGTCGAGCACGTCGAGGTAGGTTGCGCCGCCGTGCTGGAAGGCAGTCCTGGCCAGGGTCAGGGTCTCGTCGGCCTGGGCCTGGGAGCGCTGGCGGGCGGCGATGGCCTCCTCGTCGGCGGCCAGGGCCGAGAGCGCGTCGGCGACCTGGGCGAAGGCGGTCAGCACCGTCTGCTGGTAGCGGGCCGAGGCGGCGGCGGCGGCTTCGCGCGCCTGCTGGCGGCGGGCTTTCAGGGCGCCGCCGTTGAACAGCGGCGCGGTCAGGCCCGCGCCCAAATCCCAGCCGCTGGCGTCGTAGGAGAAGAGATCGCCGGGCTTCAGCGAGCCCTGGGTGAGCGAGGCGCTGAGCCGGATCTTCGGATAGAGGTCGGCGGTCGCCACGCCGATGTCGGCGGTGGCCGCATGCAGATCGGCCTCGGCCGCCAGGATGTCGGGGCGGCGGCGGACCAGGTCCGACGGCAGGGCGAGCGGGATCGGCGCGGTCAGGCCGAGCCCGGCCAGGCGAAAGTCCGGCGCGGTCCAGTCGGCCGGCGCATGGCCGACCAGCAGGGCGAGGGCGTGACGGGCCGCGGCGAGCTGGGCGGTCAGCGGCGGCAGCAGGGCGCGGTCCTGTTCGAGCTGGGCCTGGGCGGCGATCTTCGCCGTGCTGGCCACGCCGCCGAGCGCATTGGCCTGACGCACCAGATCGACATTGGCCTGGTCGGCGACGATCATCTGCTGCACCGCCTCGACCTGGGCCTGGAGGGTGGCGATGGTCACCGCCTGGAGGGCGACATTGGCGGTGAGCGAGAGATAGGCGGCCTCGGCCCGGCGGGCCTGGGCCTCGACGCGGGCGCCGGCGCCCTCGATGCGCCGCCGCTCGCCGCCGAACAGGTCGAGGTCGTAGCCGATCCCGCCGCCCACCGAATAGAGCGTGAAGGTGGGGTTTTCGAGCTGGACGTCGCCGAAGCCGGTGAAGCCGAAGGCCTGGAGGTTGGCGCGTTCGCGATGGACGCCGCCGCTGAGGTCGGCCTGCGGTCCGACTTCGCCGCGCGCCTGGGCCAGGGCCGAGCGCGCCTGGCGCAGGGTGGCGTCGGCCTCGGCCAGGGTGGGGCTGTCGGTCAGGGCCTGGCCGATGGTCTGGTCGAGCTGCGGCGAGCCGAACGCCGTCCACCATGGTCCGGCCGCCGAGGTCACGGCGTCGAGCCGCGCCTGGGCCGGAGCCGCATCGCCGGCCATGGCGTAGCCGGAGGCCGTCGGCGGCTCGGGATGCTGGAAGTCCGGCCCGACAGTCGTACAGGCCGCGAGCAGGATGGAGAGGCCGGCCCCGGCGAGGGCGCGCGGATTAGTCGACAGCGACATGGTGGTCCGTCTCGGTCTTGGTCTTGGGCGTGCGCATCAGGAGGATCAGCGGCGCGCAGAGGATGGTGATGCCCAGCATCAGCCGGAAGTCGTCCAGATAGGAGAGCATCGAGGCCTGGCGGGTGATCATGCCGTTGAGGCCGGCGATGGCGGCCGGGGTCTGGAAGACCGTCGGCGCATAGGCGTGGAACAGCGGATTGTCCGGCCGGGCGTGCTCGACCAGGACGGCATGGTGGACCTCGACCCCACTGACGTAGCGGGCCTGCATGATCGAGATGCCGGCGGCCGAGCCAATGTTGCGGATCAGGGTGAAGAGGCCCGCGCCCTCGGCCCGATGCTCGGCCTGGACGGTGGCGAAGGCGATGGTCGAGAGCGGCACGAAGATCAGGCCGGTGCCCACCCCCGACAGGAAGCCGGAGATGATGATGAGCCCGGTGTCCATGTCGAGGTTGAACATGGCCATCTGCCACAGCGAGACGGCGCTGATCGCCAGGCCGGCAAGCAGGATGAACTTGATGTTCACCCGGCCAATGAGCTGGCCCACGGCGAACATGGCGATGAAGGAGCCTATGCCGCGCGGCATGCTGACCAGGCCGGTGAAGGCCACCGGGTAGCCGAGCAGGGTCTGCATCATCGGCGGCAGCAGGGCCAGCGTCGAATAGAGCAGGATGCCGATGAAGAAGCCGAACACGCAGCAGGTGACGAAGTTGGCGTCGGCCAGCAGGGCGCGGGCGACGAACGGCTTGGCGGCGGTGGCCATCTGCACGCCGAAGATCCAGAGCGCGATGATGGTGACGACGAGGTAGGTCCAGATCTCGGCCGAGGCGAACCAGTCCACGCCCGGCCCACGGTCGAGCATGAGCTGGAAGGCGCCGATGGCCAGGGCCAGGCTGGCGAAGCCGAGGATGTCGAACGGCCGCTTTTCGGCGCCCTTCTTCTCCGACAGGAACAGGAACACGCCGCCGAAGGCGAGGATGCCGATCGGCAGGTTGATGAAGAAGACCCAGCGCCAGTCGAGGTTGTCGGTCAGCCAGCCGCCGAGGGCGGGGCCGAGGATCGGGCCGAGCACCGCGCCCGCGCCCCAGACGGCCATGGCCTGGCCGTGCTTGGCCGGCGGGTTGATGTCGAGCAGGACGGCCTGGGAGAGCGGGATCAGCGCCGCGCCGAACAGGCCCTGGAGCAAGCGGAACAGCACGATCTCGACCAGGCTGCCGGCGATGCCGCACAGCATGGAGGCCACCGTGAAGCCGGCGATGGAGACCAGGAACACCCGCTTGCGGCCCATCCGGTCGGACAGGAAGCCGGTCAGCGGCGTCATGATCGTGGCGGCCACGATATAGGAAGTCAGGACCCAGGTGATCTGGTCGGCCGAGGCCGAGACGCTGCCCTGGATGTGCGGCAGCGCCACATTGGCGATCGTGGTGTCCAGCGAGTTCATGATCGTCGCCAGCATGACGGCGATGGTGATCGGAACCCGGTTGGCGGCGTCGCCCTTGCCGTTTCCGGCGCCGGTCATTTCAGCGCCGAGCGAACGTCGACCACGGCCTTGGCGCTGAGGCCGCCGGAGAGGCCTGGGGCGGCTTCGTCGAGGACCAGGCGCACGGGTAGGCGCTGGACGACCTTCACCCAGTTGCCGGTGGCGTTCTCCGGCGGCAGGAGGGCGAAACTGGAGCCGGTGCCGGGGCTGAAGCTGGCGACATGAGCCTTCAGCTCGTGATCGTAGGCGTCGATCTTCACGGTGGCCGGCTGGCCGACGCGCATGTGGGCGAGCTGGTCTTCCTTGAAGTTGGCCTCGACCCAGGGCGCGCCCGAGATCAGCCAGAACAGCGTCTGGGCGGTGGCGACGCGGTTGCCCGGCTGAAGCTGCTCGACCTTGGCCACCACGCCGTCGGCCGGGGCGAGGACGGTCGTGTAGGAGAGGTTCAGCCTGGCGCGGTCCAGGGCGGCCTTAGCCTGCATGACCTTGGGATGCTGGTCGGGCGAAAGACCGGCCTGGCCGCCGATGTCCGCCAAGGCCGAGGCGATCTGCTGGCGGACCACGGCGATCTGGCGGCGGGCCTGCTCGGCGGCGTGGGCGGCTTCGGCGGCCTGGGCCTGGGTGGAGGCGCCGGCGGCGGCCAGGGCCTTCTGGCGGGCGGCCTCGCGCTCGGTGTAGGCGACGGTTTCCTGGGCGGCGGCGAGGTCGGCCTGACGCTGGGCGTAGACGCCCTGGGCGCCCTGGACCTCGAAACGGGCGGCGGCGAGCGCAGCCTCGGCCTGGGTGATGGCGACCTGGTGGTCGGCCGGGTCGAGACGGAACAGCACCTGGCCCTTGCGGACCTTCTGGTTCTCCTTGACGTCGACCTCGATCACGCGGCCGTCGATACTGGCGCTGATCGCGGTGCGGGCGGTCTGGACATAGGCGTCGTCGGTCGATTCGAACCGGCCGCCGGTGAGCAGGCTGTAGGCCACCACGCCCAGCACCACGACCACGCCGCCGATCATCAGCGGCGCCCGCAGCTTCTGACCGAGGGTCTGCTCGGGAGGACGATGGCTGGCGGCCTCGACCTCGGCTTCGGCGATCGCCTGGTAACCTTCCGCGTCGCTCACGCAGTGCTCCAACGTCTGTGCGCGGCCGGCGAGGAGGCCGTCCGCGAGGTCTCGTGTCTCAGGAAATGAAGCGGCGGGCGGGGAGACCCAACCGTGGCCGGGCAGATAGGCTTCCCATCATCATGAGCCAAATGATAGTTTGGCACGCACATCATGAGCGAAATTCATCTTAGAAACCTCGACCTCAACCTGCTGCGAGTGTTCACGGCCCTGCTGGAAGAACAGAGCGCCACGCGCGCCGGCGCGCGGCTGGGACTGACCCAGTCGGCGGTCAGCCACGCCCTGGGGCGGCTGCGGGCCGCGCTGGGCGACGAGCTGTTCGTGCGCGGGCCGGCGGGTCTGCAGGCCTCGGCGCGGGCGCTGGAGATGAGCCAGCCAGTGCGCGCGGCGCTGAAGCTGCTGGAGGAGGCGGTGGCCCCCGCGCGCTTCGAGCCGGCGACCACCGAGCGGGTCTTCAACGTGACCGCCAGCGCCTATGCCTGTTCGGTGGTGATGCCGGGCGTGGTGCGCCGGCTGCTGGACGAGGCGCCGGGCGCGAAGCTGCACCTGCTGGCGCCGACCTCGAACCTGGCAGAGGACCTGGACCGCGGCTGGCTGGACATGGTGATCGGCGGCTTCGACCACGTCGCCGAGCGCTTCAGCCATACGCCCTTGTTCGAGGACACCGGCGTCTGGGTGATCCGGGCTGGCCACCCCGCCCTCGCCGGCCCGATCTCGGACGAGGTGCTGGCCAAGCTGCCGCGCCTGCTGATCTCCAGTTCGGATGCGCCGCGGCCCGATCGCCGGGGCGTGGACCTGCAGCGGATATCCAACTGGAGCGAATCCTATGCTCTGGGCGGCGTCACCCTGCGTGAGGTCGAAGGACCGATCAGCGTACCCGACCCCTATTCGGCGCTGGTGATGGTCGGAGAAACCGATGTCGCCGCCCTGATGCCGCGGCGGCTGGCCATGCTGGCCGAGGAGGCGGGGCGCGTGGTGGTGATCGAGTCCACCGGCGAGGCGCCGCCCTTCACCGTGGGCGCGGTGGTGCGCAGCGGCGAGGGCGGGGCCGTGGAATGGCTGCTGAAGGTGATCTGCGACGTCGCCGGCGCACTTTGATCCCTAACCCTCGATCTTCTCGTAGCGATACGGCTCGTCGGCGCCCGGCTTGAACTCGCCCTTCAGGTCCGGCTTGCCGTCGTGATCGGTATCGTAGAGGCCGAAGTCGAACTCACCATCCTGATCCACATCGACGATCACCGCGTCGATCTCGCCGTCGCCGTTCTCGTCGAACATGTAGCGGATCGCCTCGCGCCGGCTCTTCGGTTCGAAGACGATGAAATCGCCCTGGCCGTCGCAATCGGCGTCGACGAGATAGTTGGTTCCTTTCGGCCCGTCGGTCGCGGCCCATTCCTCGAGGGTTTGGAGCTTGCAGGCGGTGGAGGCCTTGTTCTTCCGCGGCGTGGACTTGGCCGGCATGCGGTCGGCCGTGGCGGCGAGCAACGCCTTCACATCGTCGCCGGAGACGGCGAAGTTCAGGCCCTCGCCTTCGCTGCTGAAGCTGTTGACGCCAACCACTTCCAGATCGTCGTTCAGGAGCGGGCCGCCGGAATTGCCCGGATTAATCGGCGTCTGGGTCTGGATGATGGCCGCGGCCTTGTGCTCGACGTCGCCGTAGCCCTCCCAGGAGAAGTCGCGGCGGATCTGGCTGACGATGCCGCGGGTATAGGTCCAGACCTGGCCGGTCGGATGGCCGATGGCGTGGACGTCGGCGCCGACCTCTACCCCGGCCGCACCGCCGATCTTCAGCGGCTTGACCGTGGGCGGAACCTCGGCGACCTGGACGATGGCGAGGTCGGAGACGGCGTCGCGGCGGATCACCTTGGCGGGCCGGATGTCGGCGCCGGTGACCTGAGTCCCCTCGCCCGCCGGCTTGAAGATCACGCCGACCTCCTCATCCTCGCCGACCACGTGCTGGTTAGTGACGATCTTGCCGTCGGCGCTGATCAGGGCGCCCGATCCGATGCCGTCCTCGCTGATGATCAGCACCACGGAGGGGGCGGCCTGCTGGTAGACCTGCACGTCCTTTGCGCCGCGCGTGGCCGCCTGCGGCTCTGGCGTCATAGCGTCCAGCGCCCTGGCGTAGCGGCCAAGCCCGGTCCCCAGGGCCGGAGCGGCGAGGGTGCGGCTCGACTTGGCCGCGCCGGCCGGAGGCTTGGCCATGGGCGCGCCGATCTCGCCAACCCCCGATTGCGCCGCCGCGCCGAATGGTGAAGCTATCAGCAGCAGCGATGCAGCCGCGCAGATCTGGAGTCGCCCCATGGCGCCCTTCCCCCGATGGAATTCGCTGCGGGAGAGCCTAGCGGCCTGCAGCTTGGCCGCAAGCCTGATTGCGGTCTGCGTACAACCAGCGGCGGCAAGGCCGGCAGGTGATCCCGTAGCGGCCGCCTGGGACCTCTACCTTCACGGGAAGGGACTGACCGCACGCAAGGACCTGATCAGGCTGCTCAAGACCGGAGACCTGACCACCGAGGCGCAGCTGGCGGCGAGCCAGACCTTGCTGGACATCTGCATCCATTCCGGCGTGGACGGCTGCGTGACAGCCCAGCTCGGACCCTATCTGGAGCTGGCCAAGACCGCGCCCGCGGCCAACGAAATCCTGCGACGCGAGCAGATCCGCACCGCCGCCTATTACCTACACGCCGGCCAATTCGCCTTCGGGACGCCGGACGTGATCGGCAGGATTTTGAAGGATGACATCTGGAAGCAGGAGAACGCCTTCAACGGCGCGCTCTACCTGCGCCGCCAGGTGCTGGCCGCCAATGTCGCCTTGGCCGTCGACGACCGGCCGGCGGCCATCCGGTCCGTCGACAAGATCCTGTCGCTGGCCGCCACGCTGGAAAACCCGCAGGACCAACCGTTCCTGGTCGCCTGGGCGCTGGCCGAGGCGATGAGCGTCCTGGTCGAACTGGGCGAAACCGACCGCGCCTTCGGGGTCTATCGGACGGCGGACGCCTTCATCGCCAAGGCCCTGCCCCCGCTCAGCGTCGATGCGGCGCTCTATCGGCTGACCCAGGCGCAACTGCTGCAGGAGCGCGGCGACCTGGCCGGCGCCGCGGCCGCGGTTGAAACAGCGATCGCCGCCCTGTCCGCCATCGAGCTGGAGGCCCACGAACAAGGCTGGATGCTGGCCAACGCCCGTACCTTGCAGGCCGGGATCTGCGCAGCTCAAGGGCGGATGGATTGCGCCCAGGCGGCGCTGAAAGCCCATCCCTACGCCCGCGCCTTCGCCAGGCCCCGGTGGGCTGCGACCTCGTACGAAGAGCTCGTCTATCTTGCGGTCCGCGGCCTGGTCGCAGCCCTGGCTCAGAGTCCCGATCCCGTCGTCGCGGACGTCCTGGGCCGCCCGCTCGGCTTCGACGGCGAGCCGGGGGTGATGAGCCAAGCGCGGGCTTATCAGGCGGCCGGCGCGGCGCTGGCGGCCGCCCCTGGCCCGGAGCGGCAGGCCGGCTTGCGGGAGGCAGGCCGCAGGATCGCCGCCGCAGCCGAGCAACAGGGCGGCGGCGGGTTCGGCGGCTGGAGCCGCCCAGGCGCCATCGACCGGATGCTGATCGGCCTCGTCCTGACCGAGGCCGAGCGCCTGGACGCCAGCGACGCCTTTCGCCTGATGCAACTCGCCGGCCGGCATGGCGCGACCGGCGACGCCGACGCCCTGAGCTTGCTGGCCCAGGCAGGCGATGTCCTTCAGCGTCGGGAAATCCACCAGGCGCTGCGCCTGCGCGCGCGCCGCGACCGCTTCGAGCGCGAGGAACTGCAGAAGGCCGTGCAGCGCGCGCAGGCGCCGGCGAGCGGCAAGCCGATCCTGAGCCATGCCTACGAGCCGCGCGGCTATTTCCGGGATTTCGCCGACCGGCTGATCGCGGTGGATGGGCGGCTGGCCGAACGCGGGCTGAAGGCGTCCGGCGCCAACCTGGCGTCGCTGACCGACTTCCAGGCGGTGCTGGGCCCGAACGAGGCCGCCCTGGCGCTCGCCGAGGTTCCGGGCGGCATGGCCTATGTCTGCGTCCGAGCCGACAGCGTCATGAGCAAGGCCATCGTCGCCGAAGCCGGCGGCGCGAAGGTCGACATCAGGTTGCTGCAGGCCGCCCTGACCGCCGGCCATGCGCCATCCGAAGCGCTCGATGCGCAATATCCGGTCGCGGCGGCCATGCGGCTCTACGACCGCTTCATCCGCCCGTTCGAGACCTGTCTGAAGCCGGGCGACCATATCCTGTGGCTGCCCAACGCCTCGATCACGCCGATCCCGCTGGCGGCGCTGCTGGCCAGCGCGCCGCCCAAGCTGCCCCAGGGCGGCTACGACCTGGCCCAGGCAGACTGGCTGGTTCGCAACCACGCCGTCAGCTACGCCGGATCGCCGGCCGCGATCGTCGCGGCGCGCAAGGCGCCCGTGGCGCAGCCGGACCTCGACTTCCTGGGCGTCGGCGATCCGATTCTCAGCGGCGCGACGCCGACCGGCGAGGACCGCGCCAAGGTGGTGCTGCGCGGCGTGAGGGGCGGGGCGGGCCTCGCCGGCCTCGCCGCCCTGCCCGACACCGCCGAGGAGCTGCGCCGTTCGGCCGGCGGGTTCCGCACCACCCGCCTGCTGATGCAGGACGCGGCCACCGAACAGGGCGTACGCGGCCAGCTCCTGGGCGCATATCGCTTCCTGTCGTTCGCCACCCACGGCCTGCTGCGCGACGACCTGCAAGGCCTGTCGGAGCCAGCCCTGGCCCTGACCCCGGTGTCGGCGGCCGATCCGAGCAATGACGGCCTGCTGACCGCGACCGAGATCGCCGACCTCAACCTCTCGGCGCGGTTCGTGGCGCTGTCGGCCTGCAACACCGCCAATTTCGACATGACCGAGATGGCGAGCGACTTGCCGGCCCTGGCCTCGGCCTTCGCGGTCGCCGGAACGCCGAGCGTGCTGGGGACGCTGTGGCCAGTCGATTCCCTCACCGGCAAGGAGGTGGTGGCGGGCGCCTTCGAGCGACTGGGAGCTGGCGGAGGCCCGGCCCAGGCGCTGGCCGCCGCGCAACGAGCGTTCCTGGAGGCGCCGCCCGGCCGGGCCTATCTGCATCCGCGCTTCTGGGCGGCGATGGTGGTGCTGGGCGACGGCGCGGCCGCGCCGGCGGCGGCCGGTCCATCGCTGACGCCTTCGGTCCAGGCCCTGTCGCAGAGCGGCGGAGAGGTGGTGGCGCTGGCCCGCGCCGGCGGTCACGTCGTCGCCCGTTTCGGCGAGCCGGGCGGAGCGGCGACCACGGCGCTGGCGCCACAGACCTGGCGGCAGGAAACCGCCCGCGCCAGCGCCGCGAACATCCTGCTGCGCCAGGGCGAACAGGTGATCGTCGGGGCGGCCGAGCCGGGCGCGGACGGCCGCTATGCGCCCACGCTGCAGGCGCTGGACGCCCGCAGCGGCGCGGTGCGCGGCGCCTGGCGCGGCGAGGCGCCGGCAGGGCGCGACTCCTTTCCGATGGATGCGGCCCTGGACGCCGGCGGCGCGACCATAGCCGTGATCGCCGACCGTCATCTGCGCGCGCGTGCGGCGGGCGAGCCGGGCGGCGACAGCCTGCGGCTCATAGCGTTCGACGCCGCCCTCAAGCCGCGGGTCCTGGCGCAGATCGCGCCGCCTGCCGACCAGTCGATCGACACGGCCACGGTCACGCCCTGGGGCGAGAGCCTGCTGGTGACCTATAGCGAGCGTTTCGCCACTCCGCCGCAAGGGCCGCTCATAGAGGACGATTTTGAGGACCCGATCTGCGGCGGCGTCCACGCCACCATCCTCGAGCTGCGCGATGCGCGCACCGGCGCCCTACGCGCGACCAGCCGGCTGGAAGGCTGGGCCGTGGTCGCGGCGACGCGCTCCGGCGACAAGGTGCTGCTGGCCGGCGCGCGCAAGGCCGCCTGCATCGACGAGCAGCGCGCGGCCCTGGTCAGCCTGGATGCGAGCCTGGACGCCAAGATCGTCTGGCAGGACGAGGCGCTGGGCATGTCGGAAGCGCGGGCCGTGCTGGCCGCGCCGGACGGATCGCTGCTGGTCACCGCCAACAAGCAGGCCCTGGTCGATGTGAGGCCGGCGGGGACCCGCCGTTCCGCCGGCGCCCTGGCCGGGGAGAGCCGCTTCTCGACGGTGCTGACGCCGATCGGCGCAGACGGACGCCCAGGGTCGCCGCGCGTGCTGGACGGCGGCGGCGATGTGCTGACGACTGCGCTGACGGCCGGGAACGCCGGCGGCCTGCTGCTCGGCGGTTCGCTGGCCGGTGAAGCGGTCGTGATCGAGTTGGCGAGGCCGCCACGGGAACCATCGGGTCAGCCCGCTTCTTGAGATGGATCAAGGCGGCGAACCCAGGCTGAGGCAAGCTGGCCGTGCGGAGGACCAGACATGACCATTCAGACCCCAGGCCCGGCCGATCGGGCCGACGAAATGCAACTTGAGCTGTCGGCGCTGTGGAACTGCAGCGCCAACGCCTACGGCGCCTATTTCGCGTCCCTGGCGGCGGCGCGCTCGCCCTATGACCTCATCAACGCCAATGCGGTGCTGGCGGCCGACCTCGCCGAGCTTGGCGGCCTCGCATCGGCGGCGATGCTGCGGCGGGGCGGCATGACCGCGCCCACCCTGAACGAAAGCCGTCCCTAGAACGTGATCCGTTTCGATAGACTCGGATCACGCTGAAGACTCTTTGAATTTCGAGCCCTTTAGGAGGGCTTGGCCGGCTTCGCCTTCGACGGCGGCGGAGCCGAGGTCGTCAGGCTGGAAATCTGGCACTTGGCTCCGTCGACGACGATCTGGCTGAACTTGTCGAGCGAGCCGACGCCCTTGGTCACGAACCCGACCTTGATCGCGGTGTCGAGGCCCCAGCACTTGCCCATCAGTTCGGCGCGATACCATTGACGGTCCTGGCCCTGAATCCACAGGGCGCTATCGCCATCGGGCCGGAAGCTGCGAATGCCGACGCTGTCGGCGAAGGGAATGCTCGCCTCGACGCCGAGCGGCCGCTCGGCCTGGACAGGAGCGGCGGCCTGGGCGCCAGCGGCGCCCGTCACCAACAGCAGGGCGCCCGTCGCGGCGGTCAGAAAGGTTTTCATGTCACCGACCCTTTCGGATTTGGTCGTTTCAATCGGTGGCCGGAGCCTAAAGGCTCCGTCTTGAAGCTGCGCTGAGCGTGACGTTCAGACCGCATTCATCGCGCCCGATCGAAGCGGCTTGATCCGGCGACCCGAAATCCGGTCCCATGGCGGCCTCACCGAAGGGACTGGTCCGACATGCGTAAGCTCATCCTCGCCACGGCCGCGCTCGGCCTCCTCGCCTCGCCGGCCGCCGCCCAGGTCAAGCGGATCGGCGCGCCGAACTCGCCCATCCTGCAGGCTGCGGTCGTGCCCGCGGGAACGGACATCATGTATGTCAGCGGCATCACGCCCCCGGCTCTCAACACCGGCGCCCCGGCTGGAACCCCGCCGGAGTTCGGCGACACCAAGACCCAGACCATCGGGGTGCTGAAGCGCATCGACGACATCCTGAAGGCCGAGGGCCTGACCCTCGGCGACGTCTTCATGATGCGCGTCCTGCTGGTCGGGGATCCGGCCAAGGGCGGCAAGATGGACTTCAGCGGCATGATGGAGGGCTACAACCAGTTCTTCGGAACCGCCGAGCAGCCCAACAAGGTCGCGCGCATCACCAGCCAGGTCGCCGCCCTGGTCGCGCCGGGCATGATGGTCGAGATCGAGGTCCAGGCGGCCAAGCCGAAGAAATAACGATCGGCCTATGGCGCCGGGCTGCGAAACCCCGTCATCTGTCGGCCTAGCTGCAAAGGGGTTTTCGCTGTGACCGACCGCCCAGGACCGCCCGTTCGTTTCACGCCGTCGACGACGCCGGCCCTGGTGGTGCGCCGCGACGCGCTGGAGCGGAACCTGGCGGCCATGCAGAGCGCCTGCGACGCCGCCGGCGTACGCCTGCGCGCCCATGGCAAGATGCACAAGTGCACGACGTTGGGCCTGCGCCAGCTCGCCCTGGGCGCGGCCGGCCTCTGCTGCCAGACGGTGGGCGAGGCGCAGGCCTATGCTGCAGCGGGGGCGGGCGACCTGCTGGTCACCTCGCCGCCCGCGCCGTGGGGCGCAGGGAAGATCGCCGCCATCGCCGCAGCCGGGACCCGCATCAGCGTGGTCGCCGACGACGCCGGCCAGGTCGAACGGCTGGGCGCCGCCGCGCGCGCGACGGGGGCGACCGTCGGCCTGGTCGTCGACATCGACCTGGGCACCCATCGCACCGGGGTTCCCCCCGAGCAGGTCGCGGCCCTGGCCCGCCTCGCCGCCAGCACGCCGGGCCTCGAATACCGCGGTATCCAGGCCTATCTGGGCCATATCCAGCACGTGGCCGACCTCGACGCCCGCCGAGGCGCCCTGGCGGCGGCGACGCAGCGGCTTTCGGCCCTGGTCGGTGAGCTGGGCGCGGCGGGCCTGGCGCCCCAATTGGTGACCGGCGGCGGCACCGGCACCTATCAGCAGGACCTGGCGGACGGCGTCTTCAACGAGATCCAGGCCGGCTCCTACGTCTTCATGGATGTCGAGTACGAGGACTGCGGCGCGGTGGATGGCCAGGCCTGGCCATTCGAACAGGCGCTGTTCATCGCCACGAGCGTGGTCTCGACCCGCCACAAGACCCACGTGGTCTGCGACGCCGGACTCAAGGCCCATTCGGTGGACGGCCCGCCCGCCCGCGTGGTCGCAGGCGCGCCGCAGGGCGCGCGCTGGCGGCCGATGGGCGACGAGCACGCCGCGCTCTTCCATCCGCAGATGATGGGCGTGCTGAAAGCCGTCGGCGCCGACTTCGCCGGGGCGATCACCGCGGCCGACGAAGACGCCGCCATCCCCTGGCCCGCCGACGCGCCCAAGGTCGGCGACATCGTCTGGCTGCAGCCGGGCCACATCGATCCGACCATCAACCTCTACGACGCCCTGCTGGTGGTGGACGAGGACGGAAGCTTCGAGACCTGGCCGGTCGACGCAAGGCGCAGCGCCCTCTGAAAGTCGGCCTTGCGTCCGCGCGCGCCCTGGCCTCTGTTGCGGCGAATCGAACTCCGCCGCCCATGAGGACGCCATGAAGACCCGCGCCGCCGTCGCCTTCGAAGCCAAGAAGCCGCTGGAGATCGTGGAGGTCGACCTGGAAGGCCCCAAGGCGTTCGAGGTGCTGATCGAGATCAAGGCGACCGGAATCTGCCACACCGACGCCTACACCCTGGACGGGCTGGATTCCGAAGGCATCTTCCCTTCGATCCTGGGCCACGAGGGCGCGGGCGTGGTGGTCGAGGTCGGGCCCGGCGTCACCAGCGTCAAGCCCGGCGACCACGTGATCCCGCTCTACACGCCCGAATGCCGCCAGTGCAAAAGCTGCCTGTCGCGCAAGACCAACCTCTGCACCGCGATCCGCGGCACCCAGGGCAAGGGACTGATGCCCGACGGCACCAGCCGCTTCAGCTACAAGGGCCAGCAGATCGCTCACTACATGGGCTGCTCGACCTTCTCGAACTACACGGTGCTGCCCGAGATCGCGGTGGCGAAGATCCGCCCCGACGCGCCGTTCGACAAGGCCTGCTACATCGGCTGCGGCGTCACCACCGGGGTCGGGGCGGTGGTCAACACCGCCGGGGTCGAGCCGGGCGCCAACTGCGTCGTGTTCGGCCTGGGCGGCATCGGCCTCAACGTCATCCAGGGCCTGAAGATGGTGGGCGCCGACATGATCGTCGGCGTCGACATCAATCCGGACCGCGAGGCATGGGGTCGCAAGTTCGGCATGACCCACTTCGTCAATCCGGGCGACATCGGCGGCGCCGACATCGTCCAGCATCTGGTCGCTCTGACCGACGGCGGGGCGGACTACACCTTCGACTGCACCGGCAACACCAACGTCATGCGCCAGGCGCTGGAAGCCTGCCATCGCGGCTGGGGCGAGAGCGTCATCATCGGCGTGGCCGAGGCTGGCAAGGAAATCTCCACCCGCCCGTTCCAGCTCGTCACCGGCCGCGTCTGGAAGGGTTCGGCCTTCGGCGGCGCGCGCGGGCGCACCGACGTTCCGAAGATCGTCGACTGGTACATGGACGGGAAAATCCAGATCGACCCGATGATCACCCACGTCATGCCGCTGGAAGACATCAACAAGGCCTTCGACCTGATGCACGCGGGCGAGAGCATCCGCAGCGTGGTGGTGTTCTGAACCGGCAGCCGGACGCACGAGGCATCGGGAGCGCCGCCATGACCGTCGAAATCCTCGCCACGCACCGCACCCAGGGCGGGACGTTGACCTATCGCCGCCATCAGAGCGCGGCGACCGGGACGCCGATGCGCTTCTGGATCTTCACGCCGGACGGTCCAGGCCCCTTCCCGGCCCTGGTCTGGCTATCGGGCCTGACCTGCACCGAGGACAATTTCACCACCAAGTCCGGCGCCTATGCGGCGGCGGCCCGGCATGGCGTGGTCATCGTCGCCCCGGACACCAGTCCGCGCGGCGACGGCGTGGCCGACGATCCCGCCTACGACCTCGGCCAGGGTGCGGGCTTCTATCTGGACGCGACGCAGGACCCGTGGGCGGCGCATTTCCAGATGGAGACCTATGTCACGCGCGACCTGCTGGCGGGCCTGGCGCAGAGCGCGCCGGTGGACATGGGCCGTGTCGGAATCTTCGGCCATTCGATGGGCGGGCACGGCGCCCTGACCTTGGCCCTGCGCCATCCCGATCTCTTCCGGTCGGTCTCGGCCTTCTCGCCGATCGTCTCCCCGACCCGCTGCCCCTGGGGCCGCAAGGCCTTCGAAGCCTATCTCGGTCCCGACCAGCGCACCTGGGGCGACCATGACGCCTGCCTGCTGATCGAGCGCGGCGAAAGCCGGTTCGCCGACATCCTGGTCGACCAGGGAACCGCCGACAGCTTCCTGGCCGAGCAGCTCAAGCCCGAGCTGCTGGAGGCCGCCTGCGCCGCCGCCGGCCAGACGCTGACCCTACGGATGCAGGAAGGCTACGACCACTCCTATTTCTTCATCGCCAGCTTCGTGGCCGACCACGTGGCGTGGCATGCGGCGCGCCTGTAGGCTCGCCCAGGGCTGACGACTACGGCGCGCCGGCCAGATTCGAGACGAGGTCGATCAGGTCGCGCACCTGGACGGGCTTGGTGAGGAAGGCGTCGGCCCCTGCCGCTCCGGCATGCTGGCGATGTTCCTCGAAGGCGTTGGCGGTCAGCACGCAGATATGCGACGGCGGCCGGGCGCAGGCGCCCTCCTCACGCCGGATTTCGCGGATGGCGGTCAGCCCGTCCATCACCGGCATCTGCATGTCCATCAGGATCAGGTCGAAACGGCGGCCGCGCGCCGCCTCCACCGCCTGAGCGCCGTCCGAAACGCTGACGACGCTGACCGGCAGGGTCTCCAGGATGTACTCGACCGCCATGCGGTTGACGGGGTGATCCTCGGCCAACAGCACCGACACCTGGCCTTGCTCGCCGACCACGGGCGGCTCGCGGGAGACGAGCCGAGGATCGCCGACCACGTCGTGGGCCAGAGGAATAGTGAAGACGAAGGTCGCGCCGCGGCCAGGCCGGCCCTCGGCCGATATCTCGCCCTCCATCAGTTCGACCAGGGCCTTGGAGATCGCCAGACCCAGGCCCGTGCCGCCATACCGCCGGGTGATGGAGCCGTCAGCCTGCTCGAACCGCTCGAAGAGCCGGGCGGCCAGTTCCGGCGCAAAGCCGACGCCAGTGTCGCGCACCTCGAAGGAGACATGGCTGAGATCAGGATCGGCTGTGGGGCGTACGCGGGCGATCACCTCGATACGGCCGCGGGCCGTGAACTTCACCGCGTTGCTGAGCAGGTTGGACAGCACCTGCCGGATGCGCAGTTCGTCGCCGATATAGGTGGCGCACGCTGCGCGGTCGACGCTCAGCGAAAGGGCGACCTCATGCTCGGCGGCGCTGGCCTGGAACAGCGCCACGGTGTCCTCCAGCAGCCGGTCCAGCGCGAAGGGAGCGTTGCGGAGCTGCATACGGCCGGCGTCGACCTTGGCGAGATCGAGTATGTCGCCCAGGAGCCCTTGCAACGCGCGGCCCGAGGTTTCGATCAACCGCACCATCTGGGCCTGCTTGAGCGTCAGATCGGTCAGGGCCAGGGCGCCGGCCACGCCCAGCACCCCGTTGAGCGGGGTGCGGATCTCGTGGCTCATATTGGCCAGGAAGGTCGACTTGGCGGCGTTGGCGCGTTCGGCCTGTTCGCGGGCCTCGATCAGGGTCGCCTCTGCGGCGCGGCGTTCAGAGAGGTCGCGCACGATGGTCAGGAGGGTCGCGCCGTCCTCGGTCTGGAATTTGGCGAGGGAAGCTTCGGCCGGAAACTCCGTCCCATCCTTGCGCAGGCCGAGGATCTGCGTGCGTTCATGCATACGCAGGCTGGCGGCCTGGCCCGCGCTGAACTCAGCGACATAGCGGACGTGGCCGATGCGGAACCGCGGCGGCATCAGCCGCTCGACGCGGTGGCCGGCGATCTCGGCGTTGCAATAGCCGAACATCGCCTCGGCGCCGGCGCTGATCGCCAGGACCCGGCCATCGGCGTCACAGAGAAGGATCGCCTCAGGCGAAATCCGCAGCATGCTGGCGAGCATTTCCTGGCTGCGGCGCGAGGCGATCTGAGCCTGGCGCGTCTCCGTCACGTCCTGCACGACGCCGAACAGGGCGACCACCCGGCCGCCAGGGTCGAGTTCAGCCTCGCCCTGCTGGCGCACGAAGCGTACGACGCCGTCGCCGCGGACGATCCGATGCTGCAGGTCGTAGGGTCCCCGCCCAGAACGCGCCAGGTCCAGGCGCCGCTTCACCTCCTTGCGGTCGTCGGGGTGAACATGGGCGAGAAAGAGGTCGTAGGTCGGCCGGCAGGCGCCGGCCTGCAGGGCGAAGATGTCGAAGACTTCCGGCGACCAGGCGAGTTCGCCAGCAGCGATATCCCAGTCCCAGCTTCCGGTCCGCGTGAGTTGCTGGATGCGGCGCAGCCGGCGCGCCAGCCCGTCGCGCCCGACCGAGGAGGCGGCAGGCGCGCTCATGCCCGGCCCTCTTTCAGGCTCAGTTCAGGCGCGGGACGCCCCGGGTCCGACACGGTGAAGCGCCCGACCAGGCGCGCCAGTTCAGCTGCTTCGTCACGGACGCTGAGGGTCGCGGCCGAGGTCTGCTCGACCATGGCTGCGTTCTGCTGGACCGCCTGATCCATCTGGTTCATGGCGGCGTTCACCTCGACCAGGCTGACCGCCTGTTGCTGGGACGATGCGGAGATGCCGGCGGTAAGGACGTCGACCTCGGCCACGCAGTCGACGATGGCCCTCAGCGCCTCGCCCGTCTCTCCCACCAGCCGCACGCCCTCGGCCACCTGGGCGCTGGACTGAGAGATGAGGGCCTTGATCTCGCGGGCCGCTTCCGCCGACCGCTGGGCCAAGGCCCGCACCTCCGACGCGACGACGGCGAAACCACGGCCCGCCTCGCCGGCTCGCGCCGCCTCGACGCCGGCGTTGAGCGCCAGGAGATTGGTCTGGAACGCGATTTCGTCGATGACGCCGACGATCTGACCGATGTGCTGGGAAGACGCCTCTATGGCGTCCATGGCGCCGATCGCCTCGCCGACCACGGCGCCCGAGCGCTCGGCCCGCGCCTTGGCCTCGGCCACCGCGCCGTTCGCGGCCCGGGCGTTCTGGGCGGTCAGCCCCACCGCCGCCGTGACCTGGTCGAGCGCCGCGGCGGTCTGCTCCAGCCCGGCCGCCTGCTGCTCGGTGCGGCGCGAGAGGTCGTTGGAGGCGTCAGCCAGTTCGTCGGTGCTGGCTCGAATGGCGCCGGTCGCGGTCGCGACCATCTGGATCACCGCCTCGATCTGGCCGGCGGCGCGATTGAAATCGTCCCGCAGCACCTCGTACTCGGCCGGCAACACCGCCTCCATGCGGCAGGTCAGATCGCCCCGCGCCAGCGCCGACATGCCGCCGCCCAGGTGTTTGGCCACCGCCGCTCGTTCAGCGGCCAGCACACGTTCCTCGGCCGCGCGGCGGGCCTGCTCGGCCGCGTCGAGATAGACGGTGATGGCGTAATCCATGTCGAGCAGAGTGGCCTTGGCGAGCGCACCCACTTCGCCAGCAACGACCGCGACCGAAGGCCCGCGCGCACCCAAACCGCCTTTCGGCCAGCGCGCCGCCAGCACCGCGGCGATCAGAGACTCCAGCAGCAGCGCATAGCCGCCGATATACCAACGCGGCTCCAGGCCAATACGGGCGTGAACATGACCGACCGCGGTCACGGCCGTAACGTAGTCCGCATCGAATTCGGCGCTGGAGATCTTTCGCCAGTGGTCGATCTGACTGCGCCGGGCGCCGTCGAGCTGGGCCTGGCCGCTGAACAGCCGGCGTGTCTGCGGCTGCCGACCGATGACGTCGTAGAAATCGTCGAGCGCCCTCGGCAGCGCTTCCACAATATAGGGCGCGACGCCCCGCAAAGCTCGCCGCGCCTGATCGTCCAGGCGCATGAACGCCAACCGCTCGTCGATCCCTTCAGCCTGCATGGTTCCCCCTCGGTCGCTTGCCGAGGGAGGCTCCGGCAATTTTGAGATATATCAATAAAAATAAGTAGAAATGCAACGAATAGGCGACCTTTATATCCCGTTAGAGATACTTGTCATATATATTTGGATATAGTTTCCGCTGCGTCCACAGAACATGGAAAAATGATACAAGATTGATAGGCGAATCAATCTCCGAATCGCTCGAAGTAATGCGGATATGCCGTTAGTTATAATTCTATAATCAGGAAATATCGCCGACTATTCTCGCAATACCCATTGCCAGGACATGGTCTTTGTGTTCTCGGAGAACGATGTGTGCGTTTCCCGACATGGCCCCTTCGCCGGGCATGGCTGCAGGAACCCAGCCGGCCGCCCGTAGTGAAGCGCGGGCAGGCCTGGGCTACGCCCTGCTCGTCGAAGAAAAGCCCATCTGCCGGATGGCGATTTCCCAGGTGTTGAACGAGGTGGTCGAACTGTCCGGCGCTCGGACATGCGGAAATCTCTCGGAGGCCGCCCTCCTCGCCGCGGACCACGCGCCGAGATTGGTGCTGATCGACCTTTTCAGCATCAACTACGACTTCAAGGGCTTGAGCCGCTTTCTCGCCGCGCATCCGGAAACCCCGGCCGTCGTCATCGACGATCGCGTCAATCCTGCCTTCGCCCAGATCACACGCAACGCCGGAGCCCGCAGCTACGTCTCCAAGGACTTCCCTCTGGAGCAGTTCAAGCAGGCCATTGGAACTGTCGTTGCGGGCGGCGAGTGGTTCCCGGCCCACGCGCCTCGGGCCGCCAACCGCACGGGCCCCTTGTCGCCGCGCCAGATGGAGGTGCTCAAGCAGATCGCGATCGGCCGGCGCAACCGCGAAATCGCCGAACGACTGGGCATCACGCCTGGAACCGTGAAGCTGCACATTCACGCGATCCTGCGGCTGACAGGCGCGCGGAACCGGACGGAAGCGGCACTGCTGGCCGGCCGCTTTCTGGCGCCGAACTCCGAGAACTGACGGGTTTAGATGATCCTCAGGCGGCCGGTTCGAGGCTGACCGTGTTCAGGCTGACCTCGAAGTCCATGAAGATGTCGACCAGTTCGTCGACTCCGATCCGCTGCATCTGGCGTTGAGGAAACCGGAAGCGCCAGAAGCTGGCGACGTGCTCCACGCCGCTGAGCCGTTCGCCCAGGCTGAGGAACATGGCCGGCGCCCGCAGCAGGAAATCGCGGAACGAGGCCGGATCGCTCTGCTTGGTCAGGGCGGCGTAGGCGTTGTCGTATACGGCCAGGGCCTCGGTGACCGCTCCCAGGGCCGAGAAGATCCAGCTCCGCAGATCGGCCTTCACCCGGGCGATATAGATCTTGTCGTCGTGATCGATGGGGCCCAGCGGGCGCACGACGGCGATCTCCTCCAGCACCTGGCGGATGCGGGGCAACAGATTCTGAAGCTGCCATTTGTAATAGAGGAACGCCTTCCAGCAGAAGACGCCCTCGCGGAACTGGGGCGGGTCCATGCTCATGACCTGGCGCAGGGGCTCCAGGTCGGCGCTGCCAGCGTCCGAGAGGATCTTGTTGAGCAGGGTCGCGGCCTTCACGCCGGTGGCGTTGGCCTCGCCGAACGAGATCCGCACCAGCGGCTCCAGTTCCTGGCGCGCGGAGTTGAACATCCGCTCCAGGTCGCCGTCGGACAGGTTGAAATAGCAGGCCGCGGGCGTGAAGCCGTTCGACTTCAGGCTCTCGCGCATCAGGAACGGGTCCAGCGACGGCAAGCCCGTGATGATGTCGAGCACCTGGCGGTCGCGTGCGCCGATCTGAAGGTCCTCGCCGAACGATTCGGCCGCCACCTCTTCGAAGTTTCGCTGGCCGACAAACAGGAAACGCGCGCCATAGCGCAGTTCGCGCTCGGCGATCGGCAGCAGGATCTTGGTGGCTGTCTGGACCGGAAAATCGAACAGGTCCGACTCGCCGCCGCGAAGCCGATGCTTCAACAGGATGCAGCGATTGAGCAGCGAGTTCCGGAAGAACGGGCTGTCCTTATACTCAGCCTTGCCCTCTTCGGTCTGCGCGATCTGCCAAAGGTTCAAAACCCGTGACGTCGCAGCGCTCTTCTTGAGGTAATCGAGACTGCGGTATGACCGATCACGCGCCACTTCCAACTCCTCGACAGGCATCGTGCCGCTATTAGGTATGCGCCGCGACAATCAACAAGTGGAAACCCGCCACGACGGCCGCATCGGGGGCGGCGACCGCCAGATGGGGTGAAAATTAGACCTTGATGTCCAGGGCGTGTTCGCCCGAAGCGGCCTGCCCTACAGTGCGAGCCGGGACGACCCGGGCCTCGTCCGCGAAGCCGAGCTCCTTCAGGGTCTTGGCCAGATAGGCCGCTCCCAACTGGGTCATGGGCGGTGCGCCGCGGCTCCACAGCCCCTCTCCCAGCATATGGAACTCGACCTTGAACATCGGCCGCCTTCCTCGTCTCGATCCGAGGAAGGCTGCGCCTGCATGGTTAGCAAACGGTGAAATCGACACATGTTCTGAGAACTTTGTTCGCCGAACGAGATCGGAGTCACATGGAAAGCACAGATCAGACGGCCTCAGGCCGGCTGCGCCCCAGTAGCGACCGGCGCCGGCATGGGCGCGCCGGGCGGACGGCCGATCCAGATCTGACCCGCGCGAGCCATCAGCTCGCCGCTGTCGTCGAACAACGCTACTCCGGCGAAGTGCTTGCGGCCCTCGACCTCGCGCGCCCAGGCGACGACGACATAGGTTTCCCCCGCCTTCGGCTTCTTCAACACCTCGCCGGCCATGGTGCCCAGCAGGCCGACCGGCGCGCCGGTCTTGATCCACCAGGCCATCGAGCCAGGGCAATCCAGGGCGCCCCAGGTGATCTCGTCGGGGATGGTCCCATCGGCGTCGGCGAAGTTCGCATGCGGGGTCCAGGTCCCGGCGCATTGCCCGGCCGGCGCGCCGTCGATCTGGCCGACATGGACGCCAAGCCCCTCGCCGGCCTCACGCTCGATGCAGCAGGAGAAGCAGCCCCTGTGCAGGGAGCGCTGGGCGAACTGCGAGGCGGCGGCGAAGGCCCGGGCCTCCTCCACGCTGGGCGGCGCGGGCGGAGGGCTGGGAATCTGGCTGTCGTCGGCCGGCCGGGCCGAGCCGAGCACGGCGCCCTCGGCGTTGGTCAGGAGGATTGCGCCCTCCTCGCCTGGCTGCAGGGTGACGGCCACGTCGAGCGGCACGCCCGAACGCAGCATCGCCACGCCGCGTCCGCCCACGGCGTTGGAAAGCACGCCGCAGATATAGCCGCCATTGGCCGTGAAGGGAGGGCCCCGGAACTGGCGGGGAACCACGATCTCACTCATCGAAATTCTCTAGTTTGAATCGTCAGTCGAAAGAATTCGCGCATCATGCCAGACCGAGCGCGGCTGGAAAGCATGACGCAAGGGAAAGCGTCTCCGGAACCGCCCTTCGGAACAGGAATTGAATCGGCGTCACCTTAACCGGAGGGCCGCATGAACCTCGATATGAACGACCGGACAGCCGTCGAACGCAGGCTGTGGGACGAAATCGAGCGCCATCAGGTGGGCATGCTCGGGATCGTCGGCGCCGACGTTCACCACACCCAACCCATGACCGCCTTCGTGGAGGGCCACGACCTGTGGTTCTTCACCCGGGCCGATACCGACCTGGCGCGCCGCATCGGCGAGGGTCACGAGGCGATCTTCGTGTTCCAGGCCAAGGATCTCTACGCCTGCCTGTCGGGCGAACTGACCCTCAGCCACGACGAGGACCGGATCGCGAAGTACTGGAACGCGGTGGCCGCGGCCTGGCATCCGCAAGGCAAGGACGATCCGCTTCTGACCATGATGCGGCTGGCCTGCCGCGAAGCCGAACTCTGGATCACAGACGGCGGCCCCATGAAGTTCGCGTGGGAGATCGCCATGGCCAATGCGCGAAAGCACGAACCGCATCTGGGCGCAAAGGCCAACCTGCGTTTCCACTGATGCTCTAGACGCGGTCGGCGAACGGGAAGACCAGGCGGACGCAGAGGCCCGGCGCCGAGTTCAGGTCGAGTTCGCCCCGCACCTGCTGGGCCAGGCTGCGCACGAACCATAGGCCAAAGCGCTCGGGAGTTTGCGGGGCGCCGGGGTCGAAGCCGGGTCCATCGTCCCTGACCGCCAGTTCGCTGCGTCCATCGCCAAGATGGGTCAGACGCACCTCGACGCGGCCGCTGCGCCCGTGACAGCCGTGAACCAGGGCGTTGGCGACCAACT
Organism: Phenylobacterium sp.; assembly: GCF_041920015.1. Taxonomy (GTDB): domain Bacteria; phylum Pseudomonadota; class Alphaproteobacteria; order Caulobacterales; family Caulobacteraceae; genus Phenylobacterium. Next base: position 2,136 of record NZ_JAYRST010000030.1, on the reverse strand, counting down.
CATGGGCGATCAGGGCGAGGGTCGAGGCGACCTGGTCGGCCGCCACCATCGGATCGACGGACACCGCGACCTGGCTGATCTCGCCGCCCGGACGCCGGCTCCAGACGAGAGCCATCTCGGTCAGATAGGCGGTGAGATCGACGCCGCCCTCGCAGCGGTGACGTTCGAGCGCGCCCAGCGCCCCGACCGCATCGGCGATCCACAGCAACTGGCGGCGCGCTTCCGGTTCGCCCGAACGCTGGCCGCGCATGCGGGCCAGGGCCGAGATGAGCTGGAAGCTGTTGGCCGTACGGTGGCGCACCTCGGCCGCGCGCGCCTCGTACTCCCGCTCGTCCGTCATGCTCCGCCGTACCCTGACCTTCGCACGCTCGCCCGGTCCGTTCAGGCCCCGACCTCAGAAGATTAGGCGTGTCCTCCGCAGGGCGGAAGGCGCCGATTCAGCGCACCTAGCGCAGCCTACGGACGGCCTTGAAGCAGGGCGACTGCGCCGGCGAAACCCAGCATAGCGCCCAGCTCGAAGACCTGTTCGATCGCGCCCAGGACGTCGCCCGTATAGCCGCCGAGCAGGCTGCGCGCCGTCAGGGCCAGCGCCACCGCCAGCAGTCCGCCGCCCACCAGGCCGGCGGCGGCCGTCGTCCAGGAGACGGTCGTGAAGGGGAGGACCGCAAGGGGCAGTCCTGCGAAGACCAGGGCGGTCAGAACCTCGGCCCAGGCGAGGCCAGCGGGCGCCGGTTTCCATTTGCCCCGCTCGAGATGACCGACATAGGCCAGCAACCGCATGGCCAGCACCGAAGCGCCGCGGCCGCCAGCGTGGGCGGCGGCGATGGCCCAGGCGCCCAGTACGGGCGGCAGGTCCACCAGCGCCGCCGCCTTCAACGCCAATGTCAGGCCAAGGCCGAGCGCGCCATAGGTCCCGATACGGCTGTCCTTCATGATCTCCAGCCGGCGCTCGGGCGTCCCGCCGCCGCCGAGGCCGTCGAAGGTGTCGGCCAAGCCGTCCTCGTGGAAGGCGCCGGTGACCAGCACCCCGACCGCGATGGCGAGGATCGCCGGCAAGGCCCCGCTCCAGACCTGGGACGCGCCCCAGAAGACGCCCGCGCAAACCAGGCCGACCAGCAGGCCGACGAACGGGAAGTAGCGTGCGCTGCGGGATATCCAATCCGGCTCGAAGGCCCCGAGCCTGGGTGTGGGGATGCGGGTCAGGAACTGCACGGCGCAGAGGAAGAGCAGGGCCTGGAGGCGGAGGAAATTCACAGCGTCCCCGCCAGCACGTCATCGAGGCTGGCGACATCGGCGAGCAGGGCCGCCGCCGCGCGCGCCGCCGGCAGGGCGAGCAAGGCGCCGGTCCCCTCGCCCAGCCGCATGGACAGGTCGAGCAACGGCTCGGCCCCGGCGGCGGCCACGGCGACGGCGTGGCCCTTCTCGGCCGAGCGGTGAGCGAAGATGCAATAGTCGGCGCAGGCTGGACCCAGCCGGATCGCCGCCAGGGCCGCGACCGAGGCGATGAACCCGTCGACCAGGACCGGCTTGCCCGCCGCTGCCGCGCCCAGGATGGCGCCGGCCATCATCGCGATCTCCAGACCCCCGAACTGCGCCAGCACCTCGCGCGGCGTGGAGGCGGGACTGCGGGCGGCGGCCTCATGCAGGACGGCTTGCTTGCGTGCGAACCCCTCGGCGTCGTGGCCGGCGCCCAGGCCGATGCAGTCGTCCAGCGGCGCCGGGGCCAGACGGTGCAGGACAAGGGCGGCGCTGGCGCTGTTGCCGATGCCCATCTCCCCCACGGCCAGGATGTCGAAGTCCTGCAGGGCTTCGTGGGCGATGGCGCCGCCGCGCGCGAGGGCCAGGTCGACCTCCTGCGCGGTCAGGGCCGGGCCGGCGGCGGCGTTGCGCGTTCCCTTGCGCACCTTGGCCTCGATCAGAAGCCGATGAGGCGCGAGATCGGCGGCGACGCCTGCGTCCACCACGCGGACCTCCGCCCCCACGACGCGGGCGAAGGCGTTGGCGCTCGCGCGGCCGGCCAGCAGGGTGGCGACTATGGCGGCGGTCACCGCGGAGGGATAGGCCGAGACGCCCGCCTCGTTGAGCCCATGGTCGCCCGCGAAGACCAGCAACAGCGCCCGGTCCAGGCGAGGATCG
>NZ_JAYRST010000029.1:0-35876 GCF_041920015.1 Phenylobacterium sp. | reverse complement strand
TTGAAAAGGGTTCTAAATCAAGCATGTAGAGCGCGTTAGGGCGAACCGCCCACACTTCGCCCTAACGCGCTCTAGGCGGTTATGGCGGCTCCCTTCGGGGAGCCGCTTTCTTTTGCCGGCTAAAGCAACGTGCCCCTCAGGATCACCAGGGCGACGCTGAAATAGATCACCAGCCCGGTCACATCGACCAGGGTGGCCACGAACGGCGCCGAGGCGCTGGCTGGGTCTAAGCCCAGGCGTTTCAGGATGAACGGCAGCATCGAGCCCGAGAGCGAGCCGAAGGTCACGATCCCGATCAGGCCGACCCCTACCGTCAGGGCGATCAGCGCCCAGTGCTCGCCGTAGTCGTAGACGCCGGCCTTCTGCCAGAGGGTGATACGCACTATGGCGATCGCGCCCAGGATCGCCCCCAACGTCAGGCCAGTGGGGATCTCGCGCAGCGCTACGCGCCACCAGTCGCTCAGCCGCAATTGGCCCAGGGCCAGGGCGCGGATCAGCAGCGAGGTCGCCTGCGAGCCGGAATTGCCGCCCGAACTCATGATCAGCGGGATGAACAGGGTCAGCACGACCGCCTTGGCCAGTTCGTCCTCGAAGTGTTGCATGGCGCTGGCCGTCAGCATCTCGCCCAGGAAGAGGGCGCAGAGCCAGCCCGCGCGCTTGCGGATCATCTTGCGGAAGGTGATCTGCATGTAGGGCGCGGAGGTCGCCTCCAAACCGCCGAACTTCTGCACGTCCTCTGCGCTTTCGGCGAGGATGGCGTCGATGACGTCGTCCACGGTGACGATGCCCAGCACCTGCCGGCGCTCGTTGATCACCGGGACGGACAGCAGGTCGTGGACCGAAATCAGCCGCGCGACCTCTTCGCGATCGGTATCGACGTGCACGACGATCGGTTCGCGGTCGGGACCGACCTCCAAGAGCGCGGCCTGCGGCTCGGCGGCGATCAGTTGCCTTAGGGTGACGATGCGCGCCAGCCGCCGTGAATGCGCCTCGATGACGTGGATCGCATAGATGGTCTCGCGGCTCTGCTCGACGTCGCGCAGGTGCTGCAAGGTTTCCGCGACGGTGTAGCTCTCGGGCACGGCGACGAACTCGGTGGTCATCAGCGCGCCGGCCGTATCTGGAGCGTAGGCCAGCAGATGCTTGAGGCCCGCCGCCGTCTCGAAATCGAGCTTGGTCAGCAGGGTCGTACGGTCTGCCCCGTCCAGTTCGCGCAGGGCGCTGGCCGCCCGGTCGGCCGACATGGCCGTCAGGATGCGTCCGGCCAGGCCGTTCGGGAATTCGAGCAGCAGTTCGCCGGGGCGGTCGAGCTCGGGGCGATCGAACACTTCGACCGCGCGCTCGAAGGGCAGGCGGGCGAGGGCGCCGACGGCGTCCTCCAGGTCGACGCCGTTCAGGCGCACGACGATGTCGGCGACGTGCTCGCTGGCCACCTCCGCGAAAAAGGTGGGGTCCACGGGCCGCGCCATGGTGTTGTTGGTGTCTTGCATTGGCTCACCTCCGCTCCGCCGTCAGGGCGGTCGTGGCGAGCCGACCCAGCCAGGGTCAGGCCACGAACGGCCTCGACGGCGCGAGCAATCGACTGTCGCTGGGCATGGGTTCAGGGTTCCTTCGATGCGCCGCAGTGCGGGCGCCGACCGCACATGGTCCCCTCGGCGGGGGCTGTCAAGCTCGCAGCAGGCGGCGGTCTGATGACACCCGCGCCCGGTCCGGGCTAGGCTTGGGGTTCCACACAAGGAACCGGCCATGGCTCTCGCATCGCTCCGCCGCCAAGGCGCCCGCCGCGCGCCAGCGGTCGTCCCGCGTCCTCGCGCCCGCTCGCTGCTGGTCGCGCCGCGCGCCACCCCGGCCGGCGCGGTCGGCCTGGGCGCTATGGGCAGCGTCGCGCTCGGCGCCATCGCCCTGGGCGCCTTCGCGGTCGGCGCTCTGGCCATCGGGCGGTTAGCCGTCGCCCGCGTCGCCGTCGGCCGCGCGCGCATCCGCAGCCTGGAGATCGACGAGCTGACCGTGCGCCGGCTCACCGTCCTCGACGCCGGCGAACCGCCCAGATAGGGTCCGGCCCAAAGCCGCCGGAGGGGCGGCGTTCCCGGAGCTGAACCCTAGACATGCGTAGGTTCGTCGCGCCGCTCATCGCGGCCCTTTGCCTGCCCGCCGCGGCCATGGCCGCGTCCCCCGTCGCCGACGACGGCCTGGCCCGCATCGAGATGCAGGTCGAGACCGGCTTCCTGAGCGCCCAGGAGCGCCAGGTCGTCAACCTGTTGATCCAGGCCGCCGGCGAGATGACCGCCATCTACAAACGCCAGGCGGCGGGCGAGGGGCCCGGCCACGGCTTCTACCCGCCCGGCATGACCAAGGCCGAGCTGGACGCTTACATCGCCGCTCATCCGGCCGAGAAGGCCGCCCTCATGGACGGCTACACCATCGTCAGGCGCCAGGGCGAGCGGCTGGTCACCGTCCCCTACAGCGTCGAGTACAAGGCCGAGCTCGACCGCGCCGCCGCCCTGCTGACCAAGGCCGCGGCCGTCACCTCGAACCCCAGCCTCAAGCGTTTCCTGACCCTGCGGGCCAAGGCGTTCGCCACCAACGACTATTTCGAGTCCGAGATGGCCTGGATGGATCTGGCCGGCACGCCCATCGAGATCGCCATCGGTCCCTACGAGACCTACACCGACGAACTCTACGGCCAGAAGACCGCCTTCGAGGCCTTCGTCACCCTCAAGGACCCGGCCGAGAGCAGCGCCCTCGACAAGTACAAGGGCTACCTGCGGGCCATGGAGGAGAACCTCCCGGTCGAGGACCGCTACAAGAACTTCCAGCGCGGCGGGGAATCCCCCATCGCCGTGGCCGAGCAGGTGCACGGCGGCGGCGACAACACCGTCGGCCCCCAGACCATCGCCTTCAACCTGCCCAACGACGAGCGCGTCCGCGAGGCCAAGGGCGCCAAGAAGGTCGTGCTCTCCAACGTCCTGGGCGCCAAGTACGACCGCATCCTCCAGCCGATGGGCGAACGCGTGCTGGTTCCCGACCAGGCCGCCCTGGTCAGCAAGAAATACATGACGCTCGAGACCCTGTTCCACGAGCTGTCGCACAGCCTCGGCCCGGGTTCGATCACGGTCGACGGCCGCGCCACCACCGTCTCGGCCGAGCTGAAGGAGATCGGCGGCACGGCCGAGGAGGCCAAGGCCGACGTCATGGGCGTCTACAACATCCTCTTCATGATGGATAAGGGCGAGCTGCCCAAGGCCGAGCGCGCCCAGCTCTTCGCCACCTACATGGCCGGCGTCTTCCGCGCTGTCCGCTGGGGCGCAGGCGAGGCCCACGGCCGCGGCGCGGCTCTGCAATACGGCTATCTGAAGGAGAAGGGCGCCTTTAGCTGGGACGCCGCCGCCCAGCGCTACCGCGTCAATGACGACGCCATGCAGGCCGGCATCGCCGCCCTGGTCGCCGACCTCGTCAAGCTGCAGGGCGACGGCGACTATGCCGGCATGAACGCGTTCTTCGACAAGTACGCCAGGCTGGACGCGGAAGCGCAAAGCGTGATCGCCACGCTGAAGGACATTCCCGTCGACATCGCCCCGGTCTACCCGGAGAAGATCTGAGCATGGAGCAGGAGATCGCCGCCGATGTCGGCTCGCTGGCCAGTTTCGAGCTTGTCCGCCTGGGCAAGACCTCGATCACCGCCGGCTCCCTGGTGGCGGCGATCCTCATCGTGGCCGCGGCCCTGGTCGCCGCCCGCTTGGCCGCCGGCGCGATCCGGCGGGTTCGCGGCCGCGCGGCGGCCCAGGCCGCACCCTCGATCTATATCTTCGAAAAGCTCAGCACCTACGGCCTGATCATTTTCGGGGTGATCGCCGCCTTCTCGACGCTCGGCCTCGACCTGTCGTCCCTGACCCTGTTCGCCGGCGCCCTCGGCGTCGGCCTGGGCTTTGGCATGCAGGGCATCGTCAAGGAGTTCATCTCGGGCCTCGTCCTGCTGTTCGACAAGCTGATCCGCATCGGCGACTACATCGAGCTGCAGACCGGCGAGCGCGGCGTCGTCGCCGAGATCGGCCCGCGCGCCACCCGCATCCGCAACAATGACGATCTCGACGTCCTGATCCCCAATTCGCGGCTGATCGAGGCGCCGGTCACCAACTGGACCCACCAGAACGGCGCCCGGCGGATGCACATTCCCTTTCGCGTCGCCTACGGCGCCGACAAGGAGAAGGTGCGCGAGGCGGTGCTGCGCGCCGTCCATGCGGTGCCCTTCACCATGAAGGACACCGCCGCGCGCAGGACCCAGGTCTGGCTGGTCGGCTTCGGCGAAAGCGGTCTCAGCTTCGAGCTGGTGGTCTGGCCGGCCCTGGAGGCGGTGAAGCGGCCCAACGCCACCCACGCGGCCTATACCTGGGCCATCGAGGACGCCCTGCGCAGCGGCGGCTTCGAGATCCCGCTGCCCCAGCGCGAACTGCGGGTCCGCACCGTCTTCGGCGAGGAGGGCGAGGACGCCCGCGAGATGCTGGGCCTCAAGGGCCACGCCGCTGCAGAGCCCCATGCGGCCGCCCCCAGCACCAACGACGCCGCCGAAGACCTGGCCCGCGGCGCCGAGCAGGACGCCGCCGAACTAGCGGCCGCCGAACAGGCCGCATCGCCTGGCCGATGAGGAACATATGACCGACCTGACCGAGCCGTTGCCTGGCCTACCGCCCGGCAAGGTCTTCCTGCGACCGCACGACGGGCGTTGGGCTGCACTGTTCGCTGAAGAGGCCGCCGTGATCACCGAGGCGCTCGGCGGAGCAGTCCTGGCCATAGAGCACTATGGCAGCACCTCGATCCCCGGCATCGACGCCAAGCCGGTGATCGACCTGTTGGTCGGCTTGCAGACCTTGGACGAGGCCTTGGCGCACCGGCCGGCCCTCGAAGCCTTGGGCTATGACTACGCGTCTCACGCTGGTGTGCCGGGCCATCATGTGTTCGGAAAGGGCGTGGCGCGCACCCACCTGGCTCATTTCGTGGAGTATGACGGGGCGGAATGGCGGCGATGCTTGGCGTTCCGCGACGCCCTGCGCGCGGCGCCCGCCCGCGCCGCAGCCTATGAAGCGCTCAAGCGCGACCTGGCCGCCCGCCACCCCGACGACCGCGCCGGCTACACCGCAGGCAAGGGCGCGTTCGTCGCCGAAGTCCTCGCCGCCGTCAGCGCTTCCTGACGAACACCGTGCCGGCCGAATAGCCGGCGCCGAACGAGCAGATCAGCCCGGTTTCGCCGCTCTGGAAGTCCTCGCTCGCCTTGTGGAAGGCGATGATCGAGCCGGCCGACGAGGTGTTGGCGTATTCGTCCAGGATGATGACGTTCTCGCCTGGCGCCGGCTCGCGGCCCAGCACCCGCTTTCCGATCAGCTCGTTCATGTTGATGTTGGCCTGGTGCAGCCACATCCGCTTCAGGCTCTTGGGGTCGAGGCCGAGGTCGGCGGCGTGGGCGACGATCATCTCGCTGACCATCGGCACCACCTCGCGGAACACCTTGCGGCCCTCCTGTACGAACAGCTTGTCGGCCTTGCCGATCCCCTCGGGCGCGGCGCGGTTCAGGAAGCCGAAATTGTTGCGGATGTTGTTCGAGAACTGGGTCTTCAGCCGCGTCCCCAGGATGTCCCAGCCGGACCTGTCGCCGGAAGAGGGCGCATCTTCCGCCCGCTCGACGATCACCGCCGTCGCCACGTCGCCGAAGATGAAGTGGCTGTCGCGGTCGCGGAAGTTCAGATGCCCAGAGCAGATCTCCGGATTGACCATCAGCACCGCCCGCGCCGAACCGGAGGCGACGAAGTCCGCCGAGGTCTTGATCCCGAAGGTCGCCGACGAGCAGGCGACGTTCATGTCGAAGGCGAAGCCCTCCAGGCCCAGCGCCTGCTGCACCTCGATGGCCATGGCCGGATAGGCCCGCTGCATGTTCGAGGCTGCGCAGATCACCGCGTCGATGCGGGCCAGGTCGCCGCCCCAGCGGGCGATGGCGTCTTTGGCCGCGGCCACCGCCATCTCCGCCAGGATCGAAATCTCCTCGTTCGGCCGTTCGGGCAGGACCGGGGCCATCACCTCCGGGTCGACCAGCCCGCTCTTGTCCATCACGAAGCGCGACTTGATGCCCGAGGCCTTCTCGATGAACTCGGCGGAGGAGGGGGTGAGGGCGGCGATCTCGCCGGCCGCGATCGCCTGCGCATTGGCGGCGTTGAACCGCTCCACATAGGCGTTGAAGGTCTCGACCAGCTCGGCGTTCGAGAGGCTGTTGGGCGGGGTGAAAAGGCCCGTGGCCGCGATCACGGCTTGATGCAAAGCGCTGTCTCCTGGGCTCCGCCGATGCGGGAATCCGCCGGCGGGAGCGTTCGGCCTACTGATAGCACGTCCGTTTACGCCGTCAGCCTTTCGGCGCCCTTCAGGCCAGCTTCGCCAGCGCCGCCGCGCCCCTCTGGGTCAGCATGGCCGCGGCGTAGTCGAACGGCTCGGGCTGCGAAGACAGCTTGGCGATGACGATCCGCCGCGCGATGTCGACAAACAGGTTCTGGCCGTGGATGCCCATGGCGAACAGCGTGCCGGGCGTATCGTGCGTCACGTACCAGCCGGCGCGGCAGCTCATCTGCCGGTGGACCTTGGTGAACAGCCCGCCCCATTCGCCCTTGGCCCAGGCGTCCTTGTCGCCGCCGCGCATCAGGTCCTCGATCCAGGCCTGGGGTACGATCTGCGCCGCGCCCGCCCGGCCGCCGTCGGCGACCACCTGGCCCAGCCGCGCGAAGTCCCGCAGGGTCGCGCAGACCCCGCCCGTGCAGCGCGGCGTCCCGTCCGGCGCCAGCGTGATCCAGGCCGGCGTGCTCGCGCCCATCGGCCGCCAGATCAGCTCCTCGATCAGTTCGCTCACCCGCCGCCCGGTGCTCTGCTCGATGGCCAGGCCCAGCAGGTCGATATTGGCCGAGACATAGGCGAACGGCCCGCCGTGCTGGGCCGGCGGCCCCTTCAGGCCAGCGAAGAACTCCGCCAATCCCACGCCCTCGAACCCCGGGGCCGGCGGGTCCCAGCCGCAGGCCCCGGCGTATCGCGCCGCCTCTTCCGGTGTCAGCCGCACGCCGGCGCGCATGTCCAGCAACTGGCGCACGCTGGCGCCGGCGAACGGCCCTCCGGCCGCTTCCCGCGCCAGGGTCTCGATCGGCGCCTCCAGGTCCAGCAGGCCCGCCCCGTGCAGCGCCCCGGCCAGCAGGCCGATCACCGCCTTGGTCGCCGACATCAGGATGTGCGGTCGCTGCGGCTCCAGGCCCTGCCGATAGGTCTCGAAGACCGCCCGGCCGTCCTTGAGCACCAGCAGGCCGTCGGTGTCGGTGGCGGCCAGGAAGCCTTCCAGGTCCAGCGTCCCGCCACGCCCGTCCGCCACGCTGAACCCAGCCAGTCGCCCTGCGTCCGGCGCGACCTCGGCCGGGGCGGCCGCGCTCGGCGCCGCGCCGATCGTCGCCACCGGCAGGATCTGGTCGATATGCTGGAACGCCCAGCGGTTCTGCGGCGGGTTTCGCCAGTCGGCGAGGGTGGCGGTCTGGCTCATGGACGCACACCTAAGCAGGCGATCGCCGTACGTCCAGCGGCCCGCCGCGATTGCATCACCCCTGAAACCGGCGTCTATAACACCGCGTTTCGCCGGGGGGCCGATGGCTGCTCGGACCTAAAGGAAAGGAATGGGGCGATGTCTCTGCGTATCAACAGCCTGGCGCCGAACTTCACGGCCAACACCACCGAAGGCCCGATCGATTTCCATCAGTGGATCGGCGACGGCTGGGCGATCCTGTTCTCGCACCCCAAGGACTTCACCCCGGTCTGCACGACCGAGCTGGGCTACATGGCCAAGCTCAAGCCCGAGTTCGACAAGCGCAACACCAAGATCATCGGCCTGTCCGTCGATCCGGTCGACAACCACGCCCGCTGGGCCCAGGACATCGCCGAGACGCAAGGCACCGCCCCCAACTATCCGATGATCGGCGACACCGATCTGGCGGTCTCCAAGCTCTACAACATGCTGCCCGAGGAGATCGAGGGCGGCTCCGAAGGGCGCACCGCCAACGACAACGCCACGGTCCGCACCGTCTTCGTCATCGGTCCCGACAAGCGCATCAAGCTGATGCTCAGCTATCCGATGAGCACCGGCCGCAACTTCGACGAGATCCTGCGCGTCCTCGACTCCATGCAGCTCACCGCCGCCCATCGCGTGGCCACGCCGGTGAACTGGACGCCCGGCGACAAGGTCATCATCTCCGGCGCCGTCTCCGACGAGGAAGCCAAGAGCCTCTATCCCGACGGCTGGGACGCCCCGCGCCCCTATCTGCGCATCGTCGCCCAACCGAACTGACCGGCGGCTTCGGGGCGGCCGCGCGCCGCCCCGCTATCGGCCTCTCGACAATTCATAACCATCCGGATATGAAATAACCCATAGCCAACAGGTTATGGGTTTTCGATGTCCGACGCCTCTGATCAGCTCTTCCGCTCGCTCGCCGACCCCACCCGTCGCGCGCTGTTCGAGCGGCTGTGCCGGGACGGCGAGCAGACGGTCGGCGCCCTGACCGCCGGGGCGGGGGTGTCGCAGCCCGCCGTCTCCAAGCATCTTGGCGTCCTCAAGCAGGTCGGCCTCGTCCGCGACCGGCAGGCCGGGCGCCAGACGCACTATCGCGCGGAACTCTCCGCGCTCGCGCCGCTTGCCGACTGGACCTGCGAGATGGCCCGCTTCTGGGACCGCCGGTTCGACGCCCTCGAAGACTTGCTCGGAAGGATGGATTAATGACCGCCGACACGCCCGAAATCCGCACCGTCACCGTCGAGCGCGATCTGCCCTTCGCGCCGGAGAAGATCTGGCGCGCCCTGACCCAGCCGCACCTGATCGAGGAATGGCTGATGAAGACGGATTTCCGCCCCTCGGTGGGCGAGGCCTTCACCTTCACCGCCCAATGGGGCGCGGTCGAGGGAACGGTGCTGGCCATCGAGCCCGAGCGCTCGATCTCCTATAGCTGGAACGCCATGGGGCTGGAGAGCGTCGTCACCTGGACCTTGACCCCGACCGCTGGCGGAACCCGCCTGCGCATGGAGCAGGCCGGCTTCAAGACCGGCCAGGATCAGGCCTATCACGGCGCGGCCGCCGGCTGGCCGCGGTTCTTCGACGGTCTGGAACAGGTCCTGGCCAGGCTGGACTGACCCCGCGGCCGAGCCCGCTCCGCGCTCGGCGAAACCTCCATACGGCCCTGTGGCGGAAAAGCCACAGTTCTGGTCGGCCTCCGTCTCGCCCGTGAACCGGCCATTTGTCGCCGCGTTTGAGAGCGACCTACGCGGGCGGCTGGGGATGGCCAAGTTCGAGTATGGAGTAAGCATAATGAACAACAACAAGATGTCTCTCATCGTCGCCGCCGCCGTCGCCTCGCTCGCCGTCCCGGCGATCGCCGGCGCCCAGGATTCGGGCGTCACCGGCTACGGCTCGGTCGGCTACAGCCACCATGATCTCGAAGGCGCCGACGTCGGCGCGATCCAGGGCCGCCTGGGCGCCCGCTTCAACCCCTACCTCGGCGTCGAGGGCGAGCTGGGCTTCGGCGTCCGCAAGGACGACATCGACATCGCCGGCGTGAAGGGCAAGGCCGAGCTGAAGAACCAGATGGCGATCTACGGCGTCGGCTTCCTGCCGGTCGCGCCGAACGCCGACCTCTTCGCCCGCATCGGCTATGGCAAGACCGAGGGCAAGGTCTCGGTCCCCGGCGCCAGCGCCAAGGCCGACGGCAATAGCTGGAACTACGGCGTCGGCGGCCAGTACTTCTTCGACGACAACAACGGCGTGCGCGCCGACTACACCTACCACGACTTCGACGACGATGGCGGCAAGGCCAACGTCTGGTCGGTGGGTTACGTCCGCAAGTTCTAAGGCTTGGCGCCGTAACTTGAGACCTGAAGGGCCGTCCCCGAAAGGGGGCGGCCCTTATCTTTACAGCTCCAGCATCAGCGGATCGCGCCCGCTTGTGAACCCGGCCCGCTCGTAGAACGGGTAGGCGCGTTCGCTCGGCCAGACGATCAGCAGCTCCAGCCCCTCGGCGCGCGCCCAGCCCGCGATCTGCGCCAGCAGCGCGCGGCCCGCCCCAGCGTTGCGCGCCTGCGGATAGACATAGGCGTTGGTCAGATAGCCCCAGCAGCCGTCCGGCTCGTCCGGCGCCGGCGGCTTGCGCACCCTGGCTGTCGACATCGCGCCCAGCACGCGGCCCTGGTCCTCGACGATCCAGTGGGCATAAGCCTCGTCGCTTCCGGCCCAGTCCACGAAGGCCGCGATGAAAGCGTCATAGGCGGCCTCGTCCTCGATCGGCGCATCGTCGGTCTTCAGCCGCCAGCGCATGTCGGCCAGGGCGCGGAAGTCGGCGGGTTCGGCAGGGCGGCAAAGCATGTCCCCACCCTAGATCGTTTCCGGCCCGCTCAAAGGGGCAGGGCGCAACACCCAGACGGCGCGCCAGCGACGTCACCCCAAGCACATCAAGATCCCCCGGACGCCAGCGCCCGCCGGGCTCACGCCTTGTGCTCCCTTGGTGGTCTTGGTGATCTTCGTGGCCTTGGTGTCGAATCCTGCAGCGTCAACGCCACGCGCCGTCCCTGCCTGGAAATCGCCCAGGCGAGGGGCTTTACAGCGACCCGGCATGGGGCTGGTGCACGAACCGCCCCGCCAAGTCGCCGTTGCGCAGGTAGATGCTCACCTCGGCCGGGTTGCCGGCGCGGGCGTAGCGGTCGGCCAGGGCGCGGGCGGCCGCTTCGGCGCGGCCCCCGGCCTCGAACAGCAGGTCGTTGTCGAAGGCTTCGGAACGAACCGCCCAGCCGTCTCCGGCGGGCGAAACAAGAATCTGCAGAGCCATACGGGCAGCTCCCTTTACTCAATACTGAAATCGGAGGTCCGTGGGCCCCGCGTCGAGAGCCTCACGATCGAGCACGCAGGCGGCCATCGCATGGCGCCCGCAAGGCGGTGTCAGGCCGGCATTCGGCCGCGTTTAAGGAGACATCGACACATGTGCGTCGCTCGCTAAGCTCTACTCTCGATGATGGAACAGATAGGCGCAGCTTGCGCTTTCGCCACCCCAGAAACGCAGAAACTTCCGTGAAATTTCTCTGACAGCGCGGCTATCGGCCGCCCGGGCCGACATGCCGCGGCCCCGACAGGATCTCGCCGGTGGAGAAGTCCTGTACATAGACCTCGAACCCGCGCGGCTCGTCCTCCTCCTCGTCGTCGCGATAGGCCTTGGGCGCGACCCGCGTGGCGCGCCAGCGGATGACGTCGAACTGCAGCCGCGCCACCTTCAGCGTCTCCGGCGTCGCCGCCTGGGCGATCTCCCAGGCCCGGTCGGCCAGGACATCGGCCTGCATCCGCCGCGCCCGCCGATAGAGCCGCGCGAAATCGTCGTGGTTGCGCAGCCATTCATAGACGGTGCCGGTCACCGGCATGCCCTCCATGGCGCAGATCTCCAGCAGGCTCATCCCGCCGGCCAGCGCCCGGCAGATCGTCTCCCCGATCTGCGGCCGATAGGCGTCGGGCCGCGCCCAGGGACGCTGGCGCTTCCAGGCCCGGTCGGCCTGCGCACGGCGATGGGCGTCCTCGTGACCGGCCCGCGCCAGCCCCTGGGCCCGGCGCAGCCGCTCGCGGAAATCGGGCCGGATCGCGGCCCAGCGGTGCACGGTCGCCGCGCCCGGCATCTCGCGCGGGGCGCAGATCGAGCGCAGGCTCTCGCCGCCCTCCACCCGCGCGCAGATGTCCTGCGCCAGGGCCTCGGAAAACGGGATGGCGGGACGGGGAGTTTCATTCGCTGTGGTCACGCTTGCAGCCTATCCCGAGGTATCGAACAAATCAAGAACAAATGACAGCGCCGCCATGTTCTGATGCACGGCGGCCACAGCGAAAAAAACTCGCTTCGCCGGGGCTTGCGGGCCCTCGCGTCGGGGCGATTAGAGGCCCATATGCGGGCCCTCCCATGGACGCCGCCCTTCAGAGTCTCGCAGAGTTCATCGCCCGCCATTCGGCCTGGGCGGGCGTGGTGCTGGGCGTCGTCACCCTGCTCGAATCCCTGGTGCTGATCGGCGCCTTCATCCCGGCCACCGCCCTGATGGTGATGGCCGGAGGCCTGATCGCCGCCGGGGTGCTCGATCCGGTGCAGGTGGTGTTCTGGTGCGTGGCCGGCGCGGTGGTGGGCGATGCGGTCTCCTTCGAGCTGGGGCGCCGGCTCGGCCCGCGCGCCCTGCGTCACCGCGCGTTCCGGCCGCACCGGCGCAAGGTCGCCCGCACGCGGCTGTTCAACCGCCGCTATGGCGCGGCCTCGATCTTCATCGGCCGCTTCTTCGGCCCCTTGCGCGCCTTCGTGCCGCTGATGGCCGGCCTGCTGCAGATGCGCCGCCGCACCTTCCAGGTCGCCAACATCGTCTCGGCCGCCGTCTGGGTGCTGGCCATCCTCGCCCCCGGCTATTTCGCCGCCAGGGGCCTGGCCGAGCTGGAGGCCCTGGGCGAGGCCCATTGGGCGACCATCGCCGGCATCACCGTCGCGGGCCTGGCCCTGGTCGGCGTCGTCGCGCGCGAGGTCCTGCGCCGCCGCGCCCGCCCGGCCGTCATCGTCGTCCAGCGCTGCCGCAACTCGGCCTGACGCTCTCTTGACGCCTCCGCCTCGGCGGCCGACCCTCCCGTCCAGGGAGGAGGACCCAAGGTGTCCCAATCGTTTTTCATACAGTTCGCCGCCTCGCTGGCGGCGGTGGCCGCGCTCGTCGCGCTCGCCGCCTGGGCCAAGATCGCCAAGCCGATGACGCCGCTCACCGACGCGCGGGCTCGCACCCTGCTGGAGCAGGAGTTCCCCGGCCGTCGGCTCGAGCAGGTCTGGGTGGCGGTCGACGGCCGCGGCGCCCTGGCCAAGTCCGGCGCGGCGGCCCTGGTGCTCTGCGAGGTCGGCGACGGCTATGTCGCCCGCCACATCCCCTGGGGCCAGGCGGTCGCCTCCAGCTTCCGCGACGGCGTGCTGCGGCTCGACCTCTCCGACGTCGCCGCGCCCCTGGCGCGCCTGGCGCTGCTCAACTGGCCGCCGTCGCCTGAGCCGCGGGCCGCATGAAGCTCGACCCCGTCACCCTCGCCACGCCGTTCTTCATCCTGGCCATCGTGCTGGAGATCGTGCTCGCGCGCCTGGGCCGCGCCCGCGCCGCCTACGAACCGCGCGACACCGCCGCCTCCCTGCTGATGGGGCTGGGCAGCACGGCGGCGGGCCTCGTGACCGGCGGCCTCGCCGCGGCCGCCGCCCTCTACGCCTACCAGCACCGCCTGTTCGACATTCCCATGACCGCGGTCTGGGCCTGGGTCGCGATCTTCCTGCTGGAGGACCTGACCTACTACTGGTTCCACCGCCTCAGCCACGAGCGGCGCTTCTGGTGGGCCGCCCACGTCAACCACCACTCGTCCCAGCACTACAACCTCTCCACCGCCCTGCGGCAGACCTGGACCGGCGGTGTGGCCGGCACCTGGGCGCTCTGGCTGCCCCTGGCCTTCCTCGGCTTTCCGCCGGCCATGATCGCCATCCAGAAGGGGATCAGCCTCGTCTACCAGTTCTGGATTCACACCGAGGCGATCGGCAAGACGCCCCGCTGGTTCGAGGCGGTGTTCAACACCCCCTCGCATCACCGCGTCCACCACGCCCGCAACCCGCGCTATCTCGACCGCAACTACGCCGGAATACTGATCGTCTGGGACAAGCTCTTCGGCACCTTTCAGCCCGAGCTGGACGAGGAGCCGTGCCGCTACGGCATCGTCAAGAACCTCGGCGATTTCAACCTGCTGCGCGTGGCGTTTCACGAATGGGCCGGCATGGCCCGCGACGTCGCCGCCCATCCGCGCCACGCCCTCGGCTACATCTTCGGCCGCCCCGGCTGGAGCCATGACGGCAGCCGCGAAACCAGCCGCAGCCTGCGCGCCGACTGGGCCGCCCGCGCCGTGTCGGCCGAGGAAAGCCCGCCCCCTCAGCCCGCGCCCTTTAGATAGGCCTGCGGGCTGCGCCCCATCTCGGTGCGGAAGGCGTAGATGAACGCCGAGGGCGAGCCGTAGCCCAGGTCCAGCGCCGTGCGGGTCACGTCCAGCCCGCCGCCCAGCATCTCGATGGCCTTGAAGAGCCGCATCCGCCGCCGCCACGAGCGCAGGCTCAGCCCCATCTCGGCCTCGAACCGGCGGCTCAGCGTCCGGGGTGACATGCCCAGTTCCCGACCCCAGTCCTGCGCCGAGCGCGGGTCGGCCGGGTCTTCGTAGAGCGCCTCGCACAGCCGGCCGAGCGCGCCGCCCGCCGGCCAGGGCAGGCCCGCGGCGATCGGCTCGGCCCGGCGAAGCTGGTCGAGGATCAGCGCCGTGACCCGCCCCCGATAGCCTGCGTCTTCTTCGCCGCCGCGCAGGGCCGCGGCCTCGACGATCAGCGCCCGCAGCAAGGCCGCTACCCGGAACACCGTCGGCCGCGGGGGCAGGGAGCGTACGGCGCCCGCCGCGATCCACAGACTGCGGAACTCCGCCCCATGCAGCGAGCCGACCCGGTGCGGCGCGCCCACCGGCAGCCAAACCGCCTGCTCGGGCGAGATCACGAACGAGGCGCCCGAGGTGGCCACCGTCAGCACCCCGGACGTCGCATAGACCATCTGCGCCCAGCCGTGGGCGTGTTCGGGGAAATAGCTGCGCGGCGGCAGGCTCTGGACGCGTACGGTCAGCGGCGCGGGCGCGGGGGCATCCGGCGGGGTTTCCAGCGGGCTCCAGGCCATGGTCATGCAGGGGCGCTCATGCAGGTTGGCCGATAATCGACATGATCTGTCCTGTAGTCGGAATACGGCCACCGATGAAGCCTCTAGGGTGCGCAGCGCCGCTTCGAACGGCGCACAGCAATCGAATGGAGGCCGCGCGCCGTGAACCTTGACGCCGATCCGCCGCTTTCCACCGCCTCGGACGAGGCCGCGGCCCTCTATCGCGAGGGCGTCGACCTTTCGCTCGCGGCCTGGCCCGGCGCGGCCGAACGCTTTGATGCCGCCATCGCCGCCGACCCCGACTTCGCCATGGCCCAGGCGGCCCGCGCCCGCCTGCACGCCGTCTACGCCCGCCCTGACGAGGCGCGTCGCCAGATGGCCCTGGCCGCCGACCTCGTCGCGCGGAACGGTTCGGAGCACGAGGTCAGCCACATCGACGTCCTGACCCATCTCGTGAACGGCCGTTCGGCTGAGGCGCTGGAGCGCGCGCTCGCCCACGCCGACCGCTGGCCGCGCGACGCCACGATCCTGTCCCTGCCGCTGGGCGCCTTCGGCCTTTTCGCCTTTTCCGGCATGGTGGGGCACCAGCAGGCGCGGGTGGACCTCTGTGCGCGCCATGCGGCCCGGTTCGGCGCGGGCGACTGGTGGTTCCTGTCCTCCTATGGCTGGGCGCTGGCCGAGAACGGCGATGTGGCCCGCGGCCGGGCGATGCTGGAACGCGCCCTCGAACTGCGGCCCGAGAACGCCAGCACCATCCACGCCTTGGCCCATGCGATGTTCGAGGGCGGGGCAGGGGCCGAGTCCGACGCCCTGATCGAGGCCTGGCTGCCGGGTTACGACCGTAGCGGCCTGCTCTACGCCCACATCGCCTGGCACGCGGCCATCACCGCCCTGGAGCGGGGCGATGTCGAGACCGCCCTGGCGATCTACGACGACAAGGTGCGCCCGCCGGTTTCCCAGGCCCTGCCGATCAATGTGGTCAGCGACGGCGCCTCGCTGCTCTGGCGGCTCGACGCCTATGGCCACGGCGCGCCGCGCGACCTCTGGCGCGAGGTCGCCGACTACGCCCGCGCCGCCTTCCCTCGGGCGGGTCATGCTTTCCTCGACGCTCACATGGCGCTGATCGAGGCGACGAGCGGCGACCGCCAGGCCCTGGAAGCGCGGATTTCCACCCTGGAGGCGATGGTCGATTCAGGCGCCATGCCCGCCGGTCCGGTCGTGCCGGCCATCTGCAGGGCCGCGCTCGCCTTCGCCGGCGACGACTTCGCCGGCTGCGCGCGGCTGCTCGAACCCGTCGCGGCCGAGGTCGCCCGCATCGGCGGCAGCGGCGCCCAGCGCGAGATCGTCGAGGACACCCTGCTGGTCGCCCTGATGCGCAGCGGCCAGGCGGCCAAGGCCCGCGCCCTGCTAGACGAACGCCTGCACCGCCGCCCATCCCCGCGCGACGCCCTCTGGCGCGCCCAGCTCGCGGCCTGATCCCATGGCGGTGAGCGAAGCCATGGCCGAGGACGTGATCCTCCCGGCCTCCGTCCAGCGCGGCAACATGGCCCGCCTGGCCCTGGCCCAGGCGCTGGCCGGCGCCAATTCCACGGTGCTCTACGCCACCGGCGCCATCGTCGGGGCCATGCTGGCGCCGATCCAGGCCCTGGCCACCTTGCCGATCTCGATCTTCGTGGTCGGCATGGCCGCCTGCACCCTGCCGGCCGGCGCGGTCGCGCGGCGCTACGGGCGCCGACGCGCCTTCCTGGCCGGGACCGGCTGCGGCGTCGTCACCGGCCTGCTGGCCGCCGCCGCCATGGTGATCGGCTCCTTCTGGCTCTTCTGCCTGGCGACCTTCTTCGGCGGGGCCTACGCCGCGGTCGTGCAGTCCTTCCGCTTCGCCGCCGCTGATGGTGTCGAGCCGGAACGCCGCGCGCGGGCGCTGTCGCTGGTCATGGTCGGCGGCGTGGCGGCCGGCGTCCTTGGGCCGCAGCTCGTCACCTACACCATGGACCTCTGGCCCCCGCACATGTTCGCCGCCACCTATGTGGCGCAGGGCGTGGTGGCGGCGCTCTCTGCCGTCGTGCTGATGGGCGTGCGCCTGCCGCCCCCGGCGAGCGGCGAAGCGGCCGGCGGCGGGCGGCCCCTGGCGCAGATCGTGCGCCAGCCGCTCTTCCTCGCCGCCGTGGTCTGCGGCGCGATCTCCTATCTGCTGATGAACTTCCTGATGACCGCCGCGCCGCTCGCCATGCGGCTCTGCGGCCATCCGCAGGAAACCTCGAACCTCGGCCTGCAATGGCACGTCATCGCCATGTACGCGCCCGGCTTCGTGACCGGCCGCCTCATTGCGCGCCTGGGCGCGGGAAAGGTCGTGACCCTGGGCCTGTTGCTGATCGGCGCCTCGGCCGCGGTCGGCCTGACGGGGATCGATGTCGCCCACTTCTGGCTGACCCTGGTCCTGCTCGGCGTCGGCTGGAACTTCGGCTTCGTCGGCGCCTCGTCCCTGGTGCTGGAGTGCCATCGCCCCGAGGAGCGGACGCGCGTCCAGTCGCTCTACGACTTCATCGTCTTCGGCGTCATGGCGGTCGGCTCCTTCTCTTCGGGCGGCGTGCTCACCGCCTATGGCTGGGACACCGTGCTACGCGTGGCCTTCGTTCCCCTGGCCATCGCCCTGATCGCCGTTCCCCTGGCCATGAGACGCCGGCGCACGGTCAGCCCCTGACGTGAAGTAGCCATCCGGTCGGCGTGGGCCTTCTGGAAAACCGCCTGGGCCGCGCCGCGCCCATCGTCTTGCCTGTGGCCATGCAGGTGAAATAATTGCAGGTTTCCACTTCTGCGATGCGCCGATATTATTTCTATTTTTAGGAGAAAGACGCCCCGACGCCATGGCTGGCGAGGCGCAGGTTCGCCCTTGTATTTCGTCATAATTCCCCTGTCGCGCGAATTTGCCGGCCGAACCGTTCACAAATCTTAACAAATGGTTGTCGTCAGGAGAATTGCTGTTTACCGACAATCCTGGGTGAGGAAGAACGACGTTCTCAAAAGGGGTCAACTCAATGAAACACAAGGCTTGCTCAGGAGCGCCGTTGCGCTCGACGGCTCTCGCCGGAATTGCGCTTCTGGCTATTTCAACTGTACCTGCCGAGGCGGCCACCGTCGCCTTCACGAATGTGAGCGGCTACTGGTACGATGCGGTCGGCGGCAAGAATGTGACGGGCCTGAACACCGCCAGCGTGAATTGGGGCATTCCCAACCCGCCGGGCGGCCAAAAAAGCGGCTACACTTTTACCGGATCTGGTTTCAGCACGACGCTCACTCCGCCTGGCTCGTCGGGCGATGTCGTTATCGGTACGTTCCAGCATCTGAACTTCCCGATCGACAGCGGCTCTTCCATCACCAGCATCAAGCTGGCCTTCACCGCCGATGTCTTGATCGATGGGAATCCATACGGAACCAAGACCTTCAACTATACCTTCTCGCACTGGGAGACGACGAACAACCTTAACCCTTGCGACAACACTTTGCCCAACAACACGGGCCTCAACATCAATGGTTGCGCCGATCAGGTGAAGATGAACTTCGAGTCGGTGTCCGACACCTTCAAGATCGGCGACGAGGTCTACACGCTCAACCTGGCTGGCTTCCTTATCGGCGGCAAGCCGGCCAACGAGTTCTGGACCATGGAGAACGGCACGAGCACCGCCGAAATCCGTGGCCGGATCGACCTCTATTCCGTCGCGACCGCCGTGCCGGAACCGGCGACCTGGGCGATGATGATCTTGGGCTTCGGCGGGGCTGGCGTCGCCATCCGCCGCCAGCGCCGCTTCCAGGCCGTCCAGGCGGCCTGACGCGCCGCCCGACGACCGCTCGCCCGCTCTCTCTCACCTGCCAGGCGAGCCTCTGGGCCGGACCAGACAAGAACGCCGCCCCGAAAGGGGCGGCGTTTGCTTGCCGCCCGCGTCGTTTCGGGCGATTGCCGGTTCGGCGTCATCCTCTCCGGCACGGGCCAGGGCGTGATGATCGCGGCCAACAAGGTGCGCGGTGTGCGCTGCGGCGCCACTAAGGTGTCGTTCCGAGTTCCCGCCCTATTGCCTGGTCGATCCTGGCGAATGGCAGGTGAGGGCTGGGTGACGTGTTTACGAGCGCCACGACCGCCACGTCCTGTCCTACATAGATCTTTAGGTCGCTCGTGAAGCCGTCAATTGCTCCGCCGTGCTTGATGACTTGCGCTTCCGGCTTGCCCGAAATTTCCACTCCGAGGCCATAGCTGGCCGGGCGGGTGGAGCCGTTGCGGCGTGTAAGCAGTGGCAAGCTGCCATCTGCAAGTCGGGCGGGCGTAGTCATTTCGCGATGGCTGTCGGCGCTCAGAAGCCGGTCATGGATCAATGCGTCGCTCCAGACCAGCAAATCACGGACGGTGGAGCGCATGGCGCCGGCCGCATAGGGGACTGACATGTCGACCGGCCGAGCGTTCGCATAGCCGGCGGCATCGGCTTTTAGGCGGTCGTAGCCAGAGGCGCGGCCAGGAACGACATCGCGGGCGTCATCCAATGCTGTGTCCTTCATGCCAAGGGGAACGAAGATCCGCACCTTTAGAAATGAACCCAGCGTTTGACCTGACAGCCTTTCGACAATCGCGCCCGCTAGGGCGTAGTTGGAACTGGAATAGAGGTGCGCGCTTCCTGAAGGAAAGCGATGCAGTGGGCTGGCCTGCAGGACATAGGCGACCAGTTCGTGGGGCGTATGCGGCAGCCGTGTCTCTTTCATGAAATCCGGTTCACGGCCGACATAGTCGATGATACCGGAGGTGTGGCTGAGCAACTGACGAATTGTCGTTGGATCGTCGGTGGGAAACTGTGGCAGGTGCTTTCCCACACGATCATCGAGCGAGAGCTTGCCGTCCTGCGCCAGCAGGAGGATCGCGGCTGCGGTGAATTGTTTCGTGAGCGAACCGATTCGAAAGACTGTAGCGGGGGTGACGGGCGTCTCGGTCTCCAGGTTCGCCATCCCATAACCACGCTGGAAGACGATTTCTCCGCGCCGCATGACGGCGACCGCGCCGCCAGCGGTCCAGCCGCTGTCGATCGGCTCAGCCATGGCGGCATCAATGGCTTGTACTGTCTCGGGCTCCAGGGGAGCCGCATGAGCCGCCGAAAAGTGGAGCGCCAACCCAAATATGGCCGCTGCCGACCATGCCTTTATGTCCATGCAGAGGTCTCCTCTCCGGTCGAGCAAGCTGGACCTCGGGCGCGCGGACTGTAGGTGCAAAAATCAGTCCGCGCTACGAGGAGACGCCTTGTATGCTGGTTCACCCCAAGCTCCGAAATCCGCCCATGACCGCCAGCAAACGCATCGTCCTTTCCAGCGACCACGCCGCCATTGCGCTGCGCCAGGCCATCGCCGCCCATATCTCAGCCCAGGGCTGGGAGGCCGTCGACATCGGGCCGACGACGCCGCAGAGCACGCCCTATCCGCTGTACGCCGAGGCCGCCGCCCGCCGCGTCGTCTCCGGCGACTGCCGGTTCGGCCTCATCCTCTGCGGGACGGGCCAGGGCGTGATGATGGCGGCCAACAAGGTGCGCGGCGTGCGCTGCGGCGTCTGCGTCGACACCTTCTCGGCCCGCATGATCCGCCAGCACAACGACGCCAACATGCTCGCCATCGGCGCGCGGGTGGTGGGCGAGGGCCTGGCCCTCGACATCGTCGACGCTTTCCTTGCCGCCGCGTTCGAAGGCGGCCGCCACGCGCCGCGGGTCGAGATGATCATGGCGCTGGAAGCGCGCCCTGAAATGGAAGGCGGAGTATGACGCCGAAGAGGGCCGTACTCGCCTGTGTGCTCATGCTTGGGTTTGCGGACCTCGCGGTAGCCGGCGACTTCAAGGCGGGAGTGGCCGCCCACTATGTCGGCCAGGGAACCTGCATGGGGTGGAACGTCGCCGACCGTGAAGGCGGCGCCAACTCGGCCCAAGTCAACTGGGTGCTGGGCTTCCTCTACGGGCGGGCTGCATATCGCAAGCGCGATTTCCGCGTGCCGATCGATACGGCTGAGGTCTGGAATCGCATTGATCGCAAATGCCGGAGCGATCCCAGGAAGCAGATCGGCACGGTGGCCTACGAGATCGAACGGGAATTGCTGGCCAGACGGTAGGCGCGGCTTCCGCCCTCACCCCCGCACCACCAGCGCCTCCATGCCCCGGAAGAACGGCAGCGCCCGCCAGGTCGGCCGATCGCCGGCCAGTTCCAGGTCGGGGAACCGCTGGAACAGCCGCGTCAACGCCTGCTTGGCCTCGATGCGGGCCAGCGGCGCGCCGATGCAGATGTGGCTGCCGCCGCCGAACGCCACGTGCGGGACGTGCTTGCGGGTGATGTCGAAGCGGTCGGGCTCCTCGAACACCTCCGGATCGCGATTGGCCGCGTGCAGCGAGGTGATGACCGACTGGCGCGGATGCATCGGGCATCCGCCGACCGTGCGCTCGTCGCTGATCACCCGGTTGGTGATCGCCACCGGGCCTTCGTAGCGCAGGATCTCCTCCACCGCCGGCCCGGCCAGCCCCGGATCGGTCTTCAGCTTGGCCAACTCCTCGGGGTGGTTCAGCAGCAGCCACACCCCGTTGCCGATCAGGTCGGTGGTGGTCAGGTTGCCGCCGATCAGCAGGGCCGAGAGGTTCACTCGCACCTCGTCGTCCGACAGCGGCGCGCCGCCCGCCTGGAGTTGCACCATGTCGGTGATCAGGTCGTCGGCCGGCTGCGCCCGCCGCGCGGTCATCAGCTCGGTGAAATACTCGGTCAGCTTGGCCGAACCCCACTCCATCCGCTCGGTCTCCTGCGGCGTGCGCAGCGGATTGAGCCCGAGGATCGAGGCCTCCGACCATTCGCGGAATTCGCGGAACCGCTCGCGCTCGACCCCCAGTATGGCGGCGATGGCCAGGATCGGGATCGGAATGGCCACGTCGCCGATCAGGTCGAACGGCGCCCCCTGCGGCGCGGCGTCGATCACCTCGTCGACGATCGCCTCGATCTGCGGCTTCATGGCGTTGATCCGTGCGTAGAACGCCTTGGCCAGCGGCAGGCGCACGCGGCTGTGGTCCGGCTCGTCCATCGACAGGATGCTGTCGACCCGCGGCGCGTCCGGGTCGCGGTCCATGCGCCGCAGCAGCGCCCCTTCCTCCGCATGGGTCCAGTGGCGCCACAGGCTGCGGTCGTTCACCGTCTCGCGCACCTCGGCGTAGCGCGTCAGCAGCCAGGTCTTCACCGGCTCGTCGCGCAGCACCGGACACTGCTCGCGCTGCTCCTTCAACCGCCCATGCGGATCGACCCGCGCCACCGGATCGAAAGCCGACGTCTCCACGATGCTCCACGGCCCGGACATGGCGTTCCTCCCTGTATCGTACCTGCGCGCCAGCATGCCCCGAAACCCGGGCGGCTCAAGGGCGACGTGGCGGAAGGGCGGGCGGGATTTGGGGGGCGAAGAGGGGCGTGCGCTCAGGCCGCCCGCCCCCGCTCATCGCGGTTTCGGCGCAGCCGAAGACCGGAACCCAACGAGCTACGCCCGCCGCCAATCAAGACACCCTCGATCCAGCCCGCAATACGCAGGAACCCAAGCTGAGCTAGGTGTGGTGCGGGCTGTCTGCGAGGGGCTCGTAGCGGCCCATCGCGACGTCCGCATTCTGGCGTGAGGCATTCTTACTCATCCTCACAATTGAGGATCCGGATCAAGGCCGCCCTTTGATCAACGATTCCAGCGGCAGGTGACCAATCACGTTAATCTCGACGAGATTCACACTATGGTGCGCCTACCAGCTCACAGTCGCAGTTATGCGGGACCCGGCTCGGCCGCCGGGGTGATGGCCTTCTCGAGGCGCGACAGCCATTCGTCAAAATGAGGACACGCCGCGCGAAGCGCCGGCAAGCCAATCTCGGCAGCGATGATCGGACCAGCCGATGTCTTCATCCCTTCGTATTCGGGGAAGCGCCTGATGATGCGCTTGGACGGCGCGGTCTCCCGACCTTGGTTGACCTCCTCTGGGCTCAAGGTGCCGATGTCTGCTTTAAGGGCGACGCCAGCGTCCACCTCACCAGGAAATGCCGAAGCAATCGCCTCGCAACTTGTCAGCAGCAGCGCTTCAAATTCATGGAGCTGGAGGTAAGGCGTGAAGCGGTAGTAGCCATCGCGAGCAAGATCTTGAGACCAAGCGGCTTCGAGGCCGGCAACGCGCGCCATCGGCGGTGCCGCAGGCGCTGCGGCCAAGCCCGGGAAGTCGGCTGGGATAGCGTAGAGGTCGGCCATGGTCGTCACCCAGGCCCGATCACTCGTCTCCTGTCGAAATATCCGAACCAGGGTATCGCGAGCAAGATCGTATCGTACCCAGCCGCCCTTGTGACGCCGCGCATTCGCACCTTTCTTGGTTGGAAAGAGAATGGGCCGCACTTCCACGCCGCGCGACTGGAAGTGCGAGGCGAGCAGGAGGCCGCAGAAGTGCTCCTCCGTTTGGCCTTCGCAGTAGATGTAGAGACGCTCGATCGCCAAGCTATTCGGCCGCAATCGGTTCGGGGCGACCACCCAACACGTTCATGTCCCAAAGGTCGCTGAGCTGATACTCGTCGAGCCACTGGGTGAGCATCTCCGGATGCAGTCGGCGGATGTCCGTGGCTCTGCCCTTGCGCTCCACGACTAACACCGCCTCGGGGTCGAATTCGTTCAGGAGGAGCGGCGACTGCGTGGCTACGAGGCACTGATGCGTCAGAGACGTAGCCTTCAGGATTCCTGCAACCAGCCTGACCGCAGCCGGATGTAACCCAAGCTCCGGCTCATCGATAATGATCATCGGCGGCAGGGTATCAGGCGGTTGCAGGAGCAGGGTCAGAAGTGCCATGAGTCGCAGTGTCCCATCGGAAATCTGGTCTGGTCCAAACTCGAACTCGGTGCCGCGTTCGCGCCATTGTAGGAGCACCCGCCCGTTGGTCGGCTCAAGTACGAAGTCATCGAAGAACGGTGCAACGAGGCGCAGGGTATCGACAATCCGATCATAGTGATCTCTTGAATAGTTGCGCATATGCCGCAGGAAGGAACCCAAATTTCCTGCATCGCTCCGAAGATAGCGGACGTCATCGACTGGCGATTTCTGTTTGAGACGCGAATCCCGCGACGTATCGTGGAATTGATAGACGCGCAGGCCCTGCATCAGCCGCAAGATTGTCCGCTTAGTCTTTCCGACATCTTCCCCATTGCTGGCCTTGAGCAACTGGGGGCTGCGGTGCCCCACCCCTAGGTCGATCCATTTCTCGTTGGGATTCTTACGCGCAGCGCTGGAGAAGCGGCACTTCTCCTCAAGGAAGATCAAGGTATCGTTAGCCGCATACCCCAGACGGAATCGGTAATCGTTCAGACCTTGCCGCGTCGAGACGGTAATCTGCGCCTCGATCTGCGGCGTCCGCTTTGGGCCGTCATGGAGAAGCTGGCTCGCGCCGCCAGCACCACCGACGAAGCTGTCTAGGCCGCTTTCCGAGGAGAGCATGTAGCCAAGCATTTGCAGGAAACCGATGACGCTCGACTTACCCGCACCGTTCGGGCCGATTAGGACATCGAGATTGCTGAACTCGATGTCCTGCGCCTCAACACTTCGGAAGCCGCGTATCTCCGCGCGGGTCAGTTTAGGAAGATCGATCTTAGGTTTCTGCATTGTCTCAGAATAGGTGATTGCGTGCGGCTCCAGCTTAGCGACCCGCGCTCAGTTATCCCGTAACACGGCTGAGTTGCCGGGATCGTATATGCCTTGCTTGCGGATTGACAGGACGCGTGCGCGGAGGTGAACGGAACGGGAGAAGGGCTCAAGCGACGTCGGTGCTGGGCAGAAGTTGTCGCCAGACCTATCGACCGCTGTGCAGGCCGACACGATTTCGGCAATTGAGAATCTTGCGTCGCTCCTAGCGGACAAGTGTCGGCTCCCTGCCGCGCTCTCAACTTTCGCTCACGGCGCTTTCCAACCCTGAGAGCACCTCGCACACTGAGGTGATCTCAGGCCCTCCGCACTCTAATCCCTCAGCAGCGGCAGCGACAGGCCGCTCACCGGACGCGCGCTCAGCATTTCCCGGCGGAAGCGGAAGAGTTCGGCCGGGCGGCCGCCGGTCTCGGCGTCGACGCGGCCCAGGCCCTCGACCAGGCCGGCGCGCTCCAGGGCGCGGCGGAAGTTCTGCTTGTGCAGCGGTACGCCGGCGACGGCCTCCACCGCCCTTTGCAGGGCCGAGAGGGTGAAGGCCTCGGGCATCAGCTCGAACACCACCGGGCGGTATTTCAGCTTGCCGCGCAGGCGCGAGAGCGCGGTGGCCAGGATGCGGCGGTGGTCGGAGATCATCGGCTCGCCCAGGGCCGCGGCCAGGGCTTCGGAGCGGGCAGGGGGCGCCTCGCCGCGGTCGCGGGCCGCCTCGGGCGCCAAGCCCGCCTCGTAGAGCAGTTCGTAGCGCTCCAGCACCCGCTCCTCGTTCCAGGGCGCCTCGTCCAGGGCGAACAGCAGCCGCGCGCGGGCGGCGGCCTCGGGGCGGCCTGTGGCCCAGCGCTCCAGGGCCGGGGCGATGGCGTCCAGGGCGGCGGGGCGGCCCTCGCGCCAGTCCTCATAGGGGAAGAACCGCGTCCAGTCGGCCCAGGCGGTGTCGGGCGCCGTCGTGTCGACCGCCTTGGGAGTCAGGGCCAGGTAGCCGACCGAGATCACCCGCCCGGCCCCCGCGCGGCCGTCGTCCACCACCGCCACCGGCGCATAGCGGCCCTTGTCGCCGAAGGTGTAGAGCTGCTCCACATAGCCGAGGTCGAACCGCGTCTGGGCGGTCACGAAGGCGCGCAGGGCCAGTTCGAAGGTGCGGTCGCCGTCGGGATCGAACGGGCCGAAGGGCAGGCCGGGGGCGCCCTGGCCCGGCGGGCGCACGGTCAGGACCACGGCCTCGCCCCCCTTCACCGCGATCACCACCGCCGACAGTCCGATGACGACCGGGGCGCTCTCCATCAGAACGCCGCCGGCAGGTCGAACGGCCGGGCGCGGGTGTAGTCGTAGTCGCCCATCGCCTCGACCGCCTGCACCATCCGGCCGCGGCGGCCCAGCAGGGTGTCGGCCAGGGCGACGATGCGGCGGTTGGGGCTGGCGTGGACCGCGCTGGCGCGCATGTGCAGAGCGATCTCGCGTTCGTCGGCGTGGGGGTTGCGGTCGCAGGCGATGGCGAAGGCGCCGGCGGTGGAGCGGCTGATCCCCGCCCAGCAGTGCACCAGCATCGGGGCGCTGGCGTCCCAGCCGCGGCTGAATTCCAGCAGGCGCAGGACCAGGGCCTCGTCGGGCAGCACCAGGCCTTCGGCCGGTTCGGCGATGTCGTTGACCGCCAGCTTAAGGTGCCGCTCGGGGGGCAGGGGCGAGAGGGCCTCGCCCAGGCTGGCGCCGTCCAGCAGGGTGATCATGTGCGAGGGCGCGCGGGTGGCGATCAGGCCGGGCGCCTCGGCCAGTCCGCAGATGATCAGGGTCATGGGCGCTACTCGGTGTCGAAAGCCGCGTCCGGGTGCGTGGTCGCGAATCCCGCCGCCTCCGAAAGGACATTGTAGCGCTGAATGTAGCGCGATTGCGCCTGGGCCGGCGCCTGCGGGTCGATGATCAGGTCGTAGCCGGGGGGCGGGGGGCCGAAGATCTCCAGCGCCTCGGCGTGCTCGAAGCCGGCGAGCTGCGTCGCCTCGAAGAAGGCGCAGGCCCGATCCGCCTGCTTTATCAAGGCCTTGATGTCGGCCGGCGTCTTGGCCGGGATGCCGAAGCGGACATGGATCGCCGTCTCCAGCCGCTCCTCGAATTTCCGATAATCCATGCCCAGCGCCGCCTTGAACGGGCTGATCATGTCCCCGATCACATATTCCGAAGCATCGTGCAGCAAAGCCGCCAGCCGCCACCGCGGCTCCAGCTCCGGCCGCAGGTGCGCGCAGATCTCCTCGACCACCACCGAATGCTGGGCGACCGAGAAGGCGTGCTCGCCCACCGTCTGCCCGTTCCACCGCGCCACCCGGGCCAGGCCGTGGGCGATGTCCTCGATCTCGATGTCCATCGGCGAGGGGTCCAGCAGGTCCAGCCGCCGCCCCGACAGCATCCTCTGCCAGGCCCGCGGTTCCTTGTGCGATGCACGCAGCCCTTTCCTCACCGACGCGTTCCTTTCACAGTCAAGGTCGTGAACTGACCCAGGATTTGCCAAAGATCAATGCGTGGCGCGTCATGGCGGCTCCAGGTCTGACGACGAAGAGGTGCGAGCGATGAGTTGGGCGAGAATCATGGCGCCGCTGTCGGGCGGCGAGGGCGACAAGGCCGTGATCGCTGCGGCGGCCACGCTGGCGCGGCCCTTCGGCGCGGAACTGGCGGGGGTCTATACGCCGGCCGACGTCGCCGACGTGATGCCCTGGATGGGCGAGGGGTTCCTGGGCGGCGTGCAGACGACGGCGCTGGAATCCCTGAAGGAGGCCGCTGCGGCGGGCGAGAAGCACGCGCGGGCGGCGATGGAGGCCACGGCCTATCCGAAGGGCCAGTTCGTCGCCCTGCAGACGCCGGTCTGGGCCGGCCTCTCGGCTGAAAGCCGTCTGTCCGACGTGGTGGTGTTCAGCAACGATTCGGCGCGCGGCCGCGGACCGCTGGCCGAGGCGTTCCAGCAGGTGGTCGCCGACGAGCAGCGGCCGGTCCTCATCGCCCGCGACGGCTTCGCGGTGGGCGGGCCCGTCGCGGTGGCATGGGATGGCGGCAAGGAGGCTTCGCGCGCCGCGCGGCTGGCCCTGCCGCTGCTGGAGAAGGCGTCCAAGGTGGTGATCCTGGCCGCGCCCAAGGCGACCTCCCGTAGTTTCGATCCGGGCCGGCTGCAGGCCTATTACGCCGCCCGCGGCATCACCGCCGAGGTCGATATCCTGCCCGACAGCGGCGATGCGGCGCCTCTGCTGCTCTATGCGGCGCAGAAGGTCGAGGCGGGCGTCCTGGTCGCCGGCGCCTTCGGGCACCCGCGGCTGCAGGAGTTCGTCTTCGGCGGCACGACGCGGACATTGCTCTCGGCCGAACAGCCTTCCCTGTTCCTCTCGCACTGATCTTCGAGGTTATCGACATGACCCTGTCGCGTATCGTGATGCGGCTCGCCCGCAATCCTGGCACCGAGTTCGCCGGTGGCGACGACCATCGCGGCTACGCCCTGACCGCGCCGCTCACCGCCGACGGCCTGCTCGACCTGGAGGCTTATGGCAAGACCAAGGCCGAATGCGTGGTGCGCCGCTTTGCGCCGGACGAAGACGCCGCCGACGGCCGGCTGGCGCGCCGGGGCAGCCGCTGGTTCTTCGACTATGACGAGGGGGATTCGGCCGATGACGAGCCGGTCCACCGCCTCGGCGAGCAT
Organism: Phenylobacterium sp.; assembly: GCF_041920015.1. Classification (GTDB taxonomy): domain Bacteria; phylum Pseudomonadota; class Alphaproteobacteria; order Caulobacterales; family Caulobacteraceae; genus Phenylobacterium. Next base: position 7,757 of record NZ_JAYRST010000029.1, on the reverse strand, counting down.
CGCTTCGCAGTCGGGGAATACGTCACCGTGACCGACGAAGAGGGCCGGCCGCTTACCTACAAGGTGGTGGAGGTTCAGCCGGCGAACTGAGGCGGGGCCTCAGACCCCGCCATTGCGCCGCACCAGCTCCTGGACGTCATGCTGGATGCGGTCGCCGGACTCGGTGTCGGTCTTCGAGCGGATCTTGGCCACCGTCAGCGGGCCGGTCTTGGGCCCGCCGGCTTCGTAGCCGATATAGCGGTAGCCCGCGGGCAGGTCCCTGCCGGTGTAGATGAAGCTGGCGCGCACGCCGCGTTTCTTGGTGGAGAGCGCCTCGCCGCGCATGCGCACGTCGCGATAGACATTGACGATGGCGTCCTCGCCGGATGCGTCGACCTTGATCGGGCCGATCCGGACATTGGCGGTGCTGTCGTCGGCGGAGATGTGGACGCCTGGCAGGTTGATCTGAGCGCTGTCCCGGGGCTCGTCCGGGTCATGCCCGCCGGAACTGACGCCGGCGTCGGCGGCCGCCTCGGCCTGGACGCGGGCGACTTCGGCGGCGATGGCGCCCATCGTGGCCTTGGCGGCCGCCGCGTCGGCGATGGTCCTGGCGGTGTCGGCCTGGTCGGCTACCGCTTCCGGCGACATCGGGCCGGGCGTGCTGCGCAGCTCGGTCTCGATCCTGGCCAGGGTCGCTTCGGGACTGTCCTTCACAGGAACCAGTGCAATCGAGACCTCCGCGCCATCAGACGAGCGGTAGGCGCAGGCCTTGCCGCCGTCAGTGACGCCGGTCCGGGTCAGGTCCCCCTCGCTGGCCGGGCATTGCAGCTTGGCCACCGAATAGGACGCACCCTGGCTGCAACCGGCGAGCGCCAGGGTCGAGGCTGCGATCAGCAGAGGGGTCTTCATCCGACGTGGCTCCAATCAATCTCCAGAGGAGCGTGATCGGAGCGCTTTGAAACGTCGAGTGAATTCCCCGTAAGTCTTACTGCTGGCCGGGCCGCGCGCCGGCGCCTTCGCGGCGGGCGAGGAAGGCCAGGCGCTCGAACAGGTGCACGTCCTGCTCGTTCTTCAACAGAGCGCCGTGCAGGGGCGGGATCAGCTTGGTCGGATCCTTTTCCTTCAGCGCGTTCTCGTCGATGTCCTCGACCATCAGCAGCTTCAGCCAGTCGAGCAGTTCGGAGGTCGACGGCTTCTTCTTCAGGCCCGGAACCTTGCGCATGTCGTAGAAGATGCGCAGCGCCTCGGCGACGAGCTTCTGCTTGATGCCCGGATAGTGAACCTCGACGATCTCGTTCATCGTCTCGGTGTCGGGGAAGCGGATGTAGTGGAAGAAGCAGCGGCGCAGGAACGCGTCCGGCAGTTCCTTCTCGTTGTTCGAGGTGATGATGACGATCGGGCGAACTGCCGCCTTGATGGTCTCGTTGGTCTCGTAGACGTAGAATTCCATGCGATCGAGCTCCTGCAGGAGGTCGTTCGGGAACTCGATGTCGGCCTTGTCGATCTCGTCGATCAGCAGGATCGGGCGCTTCTCGGCGGTGAACGCCTCCCAGAGCTTGCCCTTCTTGATGTAGTTGCGGACGTCCTTGACCCGCTCGTCGCCGAGCTGGCTGTCGCGCAGGCGGGTGACGGCGTCGTATTCGTAGAGGCCTTGCTGGGCCTTGGTCGTCGACTTGATGTGCCAGGTGATCAGCTCGGCGTCGAGCGCCTTGGCGATCTCATAGGCCAGGACGGTCTTGCCGGTGCCCGGCTCGCCCTTGATCAGCAGGGGCCGCTCCAGCGCAACCGCCGCGTTGACGGCGACCTTGAGGTCTTCTGTGGCGACGTAATTGTCGGTGCCTTCAAAACGCTGGTTCATTCGCGCTCCTCAGAGGACGGGGCAGTATGGCTCCCGTTTCGAACAAATGTTTCAACCTGAGGCCAAACTAAAGACCCGGGCGGGACATTCAAGCTGATTGAGCGTGGTCAGCGGGCCTTTGTCACAAGGACCGCAAGGTTTCCCTAGCGTCGGGGGCGGGTCACCGAAACCGGATCGGAGGCGGGAAAGCTATCTTCCAGGCCGATTTCCAGCGCTTCTTCGGCGGCAGGATCGGTTCGGCCCGCATAACCCATGCGCAGCAGGTCCTGGTCGCTGAGGCCCTTGGCCTGGAAGTTGGTGAAGTCGTCCTCGCCGCCGCTGACCTCGCCCGCATCGGCCACCTGGTCCAGGCCCTCGAGCGAATCGGGGGCGACCTGATCCTCGTCGAAGCCCTGATCTTCATCCTCGTAGGCGGCGGCGCGATAATCGAGCTCGTGATCCTCCTCCAGGTCGCCGTCGTCGAAGGCGTCCTCGTCGAATTCGTCGGCGTCGAGGGCGGCCGCTTCACTCTCGTCGCGATCGCCATCGGCGCGGGTGGCGTCGAAGAGATCGGGCAACTCCTCGAAGGTCCGCATCTCGTTGAGTTCCTCGTGCTCGTCGAGATTGGCTTCGTCGAAGGCTTCGGCGCCGTCCTGGTCGTCGTAGCCGTCGTTCTCGCGGATATCGGGCATGGCGGAATCCCTATCGGGAGGGCGCGCAAGGCGCCGGATAGGAAATCAACCCGCCGCGCACGCCGCCGTTCCCTGGGTCGCTTCCAGAGCCAGGGCCTGGGCGATGTCGCCCATGACGGCTTCCCACGCGCCGTGGCTTTCCGGGGCAAAGGCCCGGACCTGGCTGTACCAGGGATAGCGGTCGGTCCCGAGGCGGGTCCAGGCGGCCTTGGCGCCGACCAGCCAGGCCGGCGCGCCGCAGGCTGCGGCGATGTTGAAGGTGGCGTTCGAAAAGCCGAGGACCAGATCGGTCGCGCAACAGAGCGCGGCGACATCGTCGAGGTCGTTCTTCAGATCGATACCGGGCGGGGTCCACACCTCGGCGCCGAACTGGTTGCGGGCGTGGGCGAGGGCCGCCGACTGGTCGCCGTACTGGAGATTGATGAAGCTGACGCCCGGCGTGCGCAGCACCGGCTCCCAATGCTCGAACGGCGCAAAGAGCTGGTAGCGGCTGGCGTTGAGCACCAGGCTGGTCCAGAGGATGCCGACCTTCAGGCCCGGCAGGTCCGACAGCGCCTCCCGCCAGTGGGCGACACGCGCCGCGTCGGGAGCCATGAATCCGCCGGGGCGTTCAGGGAAGGCTTCGATGGATGGCCGATAGGCCTTGAGCAACTCGCCCATCGGCGCCCAGAGGTCCACGTCGCTCCAATCCTTGACACCGGCCGCGGCGCGGAAGGCGCGCCCTTCGCGCTTGAGCGTCAGGTGCTTGTCGAAGGCGACGCCTGGAAAGCTGCGGCGGAACAGCGGCAGGAGCCGGTCGGTCACGGCAAGAGTCACGCGGCCCTCGGGGCCGACCGCGTCCAGGGCGTCGTCCAGGGCGTTGGCGAACAGGATCTCGTCGCCCAGGCCCTGTTCGCCGAACAGCATCAGGTGGCGCGCGCTCAGGTCGGCGCCGGCCGTCCAGCGCGGCCGGTCGGTCATGAAGTGGATGGGCTCGGCGAACGCCTTGTCCAGCCGGGCGTCGTAATAGGCCCACCCCTGTTCCAGGTCGCCCAGACCCAGCAGCATGGTCGCCATGGAGAACCGCATCATGGCGAGGTCTTCCGGCGTATCGGCCAAGGTGATGGCGCGCCGGCAATGGTCGAGCGCCTCGGCCGTCTCGCCCTGGGCGAAGAGCATGTTGGAGAGGTTGTAGAGGGCCTTGGCGTAGTTGGGATCGAGCCGCAGCGCCTCGCGGTAGAAGATTTCGGCTTGCTCGATGTCGCCCTGGTCGCCGATCACCGTGCCGAGCGTCAGCCACAGCATCGCCGCCTCCGGCTCGGCGATGATCGCGGTCCGCAGCACATCGACCGCCTCGTCGAAGCGCATCAGGCGGCGGAGCAGGGCGCCGAGATTGTTGGAGGCTTCGCGCGCGCCCGGCTGACTGCTCAGGCAATGGCGGAACAGCGCTTCGGCCTGCGGGTACATCTCCATGCGGAAGGCGAGGCGGCCGAGGTCGTGGGCGATGTCCGGATCGGCCGGGGAGAGCGCGAAGGCCCGCTCGTAGGCGTCGAGGGCGCCGGCGCGGTCGTCGATCTTGTCGCGCGCGATGCCCAGCAGATGCCAGCCATAGACGATGTTCCCGTCCAGCTTCAGCGCCGCCTCGGCCAGGCTGGCGGCTTCGCTGAAACGGTCGGCGTTGGCCAGCGCCAGCGCATCCTGCAACTGCCTCAAGGCCGCGCGCGTGGCCTTGAAGGAGGCGATCTCCGCGCCCAGGCGGGCCAGTTTCGCCGGCGCGGCGGCGTCGCCGACCGGGCCGCCGTCCATCGGCGCGCGACGGATCGGCTGGGAGGTTTCCTCGCTCATGCCTGCAGCCTGGCCGCGGGGGCGGCGAAGTCCGCCAGGGCTTGCGCCACCTCCTGCATCAGGGGTGGCCAGTCGCCGGAGACCGCCGGCCAGAAGGCGCGGACCTGACTGTACCAGGGATAGGCATCCTCACCCAGGCGCGCCCAGGCGTCGGGCAGGGTGAGCAGCCAGGCGGGGGCCCCCGTCGCGGCGGCGAGGTTGAAGCTGGCGTTGGAGAAGCCCACCGTCAGGTCCAGAGCGCAGGCCAGGGCGGCGACGTCGTCGAGGTCGTTCTTCAGGTCGATGCCTTCCGGCTGCACGATCTCGACCCCGAACTCGGATTTCGCCTTGGCGATGGCCTCGCGGCAATCACCGTATTGCAGGTTCACGAAGGTCACGCCCGGCGTGCGCAGAATGGGCTCCCACGCGTCGAACGGCGCGAAATAGCGGTAGCGCGTGGAATTGATGAGCATGCTGGTCCACAGCAAACCGACACGCTTGCCTGGCAGATCCGCGAGCGCCTTGCGCCAATGGGCGATGCGGGCCGGATCGGCCTGCATGAAACCTTCGGGCCGATGTGGGTACGCCGCGACCTGCCGTCGGAACTGGCGCGTGGCTTCGCCGAGCGGCGCCCAGAGGTCCACCGTGGCCCAGTCCTCGATGAACGGCGCGCCACGTACGCTCTTGCCGCCGGTCCGCATCGAGGCGTGGGCGCCGACGACGGCGCGCGGATAGCTGCGCTCGAACAGCGGGACCAGGCGGTCGGTGACCGCCAGGCTGAGCCGCCCGCCTGGGCCCAGGGCTGCGATCACGTCGTCCAGCGGGTTGGCGAACAGGATCTCGTCGCCCAGCCCCTGTTCCCCGATCAGCAGCAGGTGGCGGCCCTCGATGTCCATGCCCGGCTCCCAGCGCGGGCGGGTGGTCAGGAAGTGGAGCGGATCGCAATAGGTCGGTTCGAGCCGGGCAGTGTAGCTGTCCCAGCCTTCGCCCAGCTCACCCTGCGCCAGCAGCATGGCGGCGAGGGCGAAGCGCATGGTGGTGCTGTCTTCCGGGGTTTTGCTGCCAGCGATGGCCTGGCGGCATTCGGCGATGGCCTCCTCCCGGCGTCCCAGGGCGAACAAGGTGTTGGAGAGGTTGTAGCGCGCCTTGGCTTCATCGGGGTTCAGGCGCAGGGCTTCGGCGTAGAAGACCGAGGCCTGCTCGACGTCGCCCATGTCCTCGAGCACGGTGCCGAGGGTGTTCCAGAGCATGACCTTGTCGGGATGGGCGCCGATGGCCGGTTTCAGAACCTCGATGGCCTCATCGTAGCGCATCTGCTCGCGCAGGACGCCAGCCAGGTTGTTGCTACTCTCCGGCGCGAAGGGACGGAAGGAGAGATAGTGGCGGAACAGCGCCTCGGCCTGCGGATACATCTCCATCTTCGAGGCCAGGCGGCCAAGATCGTTGGCGATGGGCGGATTGGTCGGGTCCAGCGAGAGACCGCGCTCGTAGGCTTCCAGCGCGCCGGGCCAATCGTTCAGGTGTTCGCGTGCGATGGCCAGCAGGTGCCAGGCGTGGATGAGAGACGGATCGCGCTCGACAGCCTTTTCGGCGGCGATCCTGGCGCCGTCGTAGTCCTTGGCGCTGATCAATGAGAGCGCGCGCTTCAGGTGGGGCAAGGCGGCGGCCTTCAACGCGCCGAGCTCGGTCCTGAGACGTTTTACCGCATCCCCCGAGGCGGAGTCGCCCGCTGGCCCTCCGAGGGATTTTGCGAGACGGCGTTGCGCGCCCCCGGAATCCGAAGCCTCGGCCATTACGCGATCCTGTGATCCTGCATGGCGCGACCTTGAAAAATTATGCTTAACGGTCTGCTAATGGGCTCCGGGCGGGTGGTCGCAAGAAGCGGTTAACCCCTCCGATCTAGCCTGCCTCAATCGGACTGCCGACCGCAGAGACCTGGGTGAGGCGCCTCTTTGGAGACTGAGGAATGCCGCTGAAGCTGTCCCTGAAGCCGGGCGAGAAGTTCGTGCTCAATGGCGCCGTCGTCCAGAACGGCGATCGCCGCACGACGCTGGTGCTTCAGAACAAGGCTTCGGTGCTGCGCGAAAAGGACATCATGCAGCCGGAGGATGCGGCGACGCCTGCGCGCCGAATCTATTTCCCGATGATGATGATGTACCTCGATGATGCGGGGGCCAATCGGTACTACGACGAGTTCGTCCAGCGCCTGACGGAGTTCATGGGCGTGATCCGCAATCCCGACGTGCTCGCCGATTGCGTGGCCATCTCCAAACACGCCATGGCGCGCGAATACTACAAGGCGCTGATGTTGTGCCGGAAGTTGATCGACTACGAAGACGAGAGGTTGGGGAATGTCGCTTCGAGCCTACCAACAGGCGGCTAGTCGGACGGAAGCGCCGAGGGACGCCGAGTATCGCCTGTTCGGACAGGTGACTCGCGCGCTGATCGCCGCATCGGAGGCGCCTGAGGCGGAAATCGCCAGGCGTATCGATGCGATCGACTGGAACCGGCGCCTGTGGTCGACGCTGGCGCGCGACTGCGCCGAGCCTGGCAACAGGCTGCCGCAGGAGGTCCGTGCCGGCATCATATCGCTCAGCCTGTTCGTCGGACGTCATTCGAGTGAAGTGATGCGTGGCGACGACGATTTCGAGACCCTCATCGAAATCAACAAGATCATCATGCAGGCCCTGTCGCAGAAGTCGGACGCGCCGGCGGCGGCCTGACAGCGGCCGCAACCGTTAATTTTGAACCCGATCGGAGCGCCGGCTGACAGCCGGCGCTTTTGTTTTGCGCGCCGCCTTTGTGCGTGGTGCGGTTTTTGCCCATCGGCAAAAATTGCCGCGTGAATCGGCAAAAATTGCCGACCCATTTTGGGAATCGGCGTTATCCGCTTGGTTGACCCGGGGTAAACGAAAAAATGCCAGCAAAAACAGATGGTTGTCAGGGTTCTGACTTGGCCTTGCGATTGCTTGGAAAGGGGCGGGCAAAACGCCTCCGGCAGTCAAAACGACGCCGGTCCCTGAGAAAAGGAACCATGTGCTATGGCCATGAATTCGGTTAACACGAACCAGGGCGCGATGATCGCGCTCCAAAACCTGAACTCCACCAACAAGGACCTGGGCACTGTCCAGAACCGGGTGAACACCGGCCTGAAGGTCGCCTCCGCCAAGGACAACGGCGCCATCTGGGCCATCGCCCAGAACCAGCGCGCAGAGTCCAGCTCGCTCAATTCGGTCATCTCGTCGCTGCAACGCGGCCAGTCGGTGGCTGACGTGGCGATGTCGGCCGGCACCGCCATCTCGGACATTCTCGTCCAGATGAAGGAAAAGGTCCTGGCGGCGACGGAAGCCGGTCTCTCGACCGCCTCCAAGCAGGCCCTCAGCGATGAATATCAGTCGCTGCGCGATCAGATCAACACGATCGCCAACAATGCGTCCTTCGACGGC
>NZ_JAYRST010000028.1:0-35891 GCF_041920015.1 Phenylobacterium sp. | reverse complement strand
GAGAACTGGAAGCTGCGGCGGGCCTTGGCCTTGCCGTACTTCTTACGCTCGACGACGCGGCTGTCGCGGGTCAGGAAGCCGTGCGGCTTCAGGACCGGGCGCAGGGCCGGTTCGTAGTAAGTGAGCGCCTTCGACAGGCCGTGACGGATCGCGCCAGCCTGGCCCGAGAGGCCCGAGCCTTCGACCGAGACGATGACGTCGAACTGGCCGAGGCGGTCGGTGACCTGCAGCGGCTGGGCGATCATCATGCGCAGCACCGGACGGGCGAAGTACACTTCCTGGTCGCGGCCGTTGATGGTGATCGAACCCTTGCCCGGCTTGATCCAGACCTTGGCGATCGCGTTCTTGCGCTTGCCGGTGGCGTAGGCGCGGCCCTGAGCGTCGATCTTCGGCTCGGCCGGCGCGGCTTGCGGGTTGGAGGAGAGGCTTTGCAGGGCCTCGAAACCTTGGGTCTCGGACATCTGTCTTACAGGCTCCGCACGTTCTTGGCGTTCAGCGAGGCGAACGCGATGGTCTCGGGGTTCTGCGCCTCGTGCGGATGCTCAGCGCTGTTGTAGATGCGCAGGTGCGTCATCTGCTTGCGGGCCAGCGGGCTTTCCTTCGGCAGCATGCGTTCGACGGCCTTTTCCAGGATGCGCTCCGGATACTTGCCACCGAGGATCTTGTCCGCGGTGCGTTCCTTGATGCCGCCCGGATAGCCGGTGTGCCAGTAGTAGGTCTTGTTGGTCAGCTTGGCGCCAGTGAACTTCACCTTGTCGGCGTTGACCACGACGACATAGTCGCCGCAATCGACGTGCGGGGTGTAGTCGGGGCGGTGCTTGCCGCGAAGACGCATGGCGATGAACGAAGCGAGACGGCCGACCACGGCGTTCTCTGCATCGATCACGATCCACTTCTTCTCGACGTCGGCGGGCTTCAGGGAAGCCGTCGTCTTCATCATGGGAACGGGTCCGTTAGGTTGGCGGGACGAAAAGGGTCCCGGCGAAGGCGCGGCTAGTACGGGCCTCCCGCGCGCCTGTCAACAACGAAAGCACGCAATAGCCCGCAAATCGTTATCTCATAAGGCTTTCGCGGATGAGGTATCATAATACCACGCGTTTTGACACGCCTCGCCCTATGGTCGATCAAGGTCAAGCCGAAGGTCCCGCATGCTCCAGTCCCGCCGCCGTTTTCTGCACGCCGCCGCCGCAAGCGCGGCCTTTGCGGGTCTGGCCCGCTACGCCGGGGCCCAGGTCACCGCCGGAGAGGACGGCTATTCCAATCCGGGATACGCCAGCGAGGTGGCCGGATATGGACCGCTGCGTCACGACCCGGCCGAGATCTTCGACCTTCCCGAGGGGTTCTCGTACCGAGTGCTGTCCAAGGCCGGAGACCGCATGGACGACGGCTTGCTGGCGGCCGGCAAGATGGACGGCATGGGCTGCTTCCCGGCCGGACGCGGCCGCGTGGCCCTGGTGCGCAACCACGAGATCAGCCCGCCGCCGCGCGACCTCCAGATCACCGCCTTCGGCCAGGACCGCGCCCTCGCCTCCGGCGTCGCGGCGTCCAGCCTCTACGACACCGATGCGGACGGCCTGCCCCTGGGCGGCGGGACCAGCACCTTGATCTACGACCTGAAGAGCCGGGAGGTGAAGGCCCAGCATCTCAGCCTGGCGGGCACGGCGGTCAACTGCGCCGGCGGCGTCACACCCTGGGGCTCGTGGCTGACCTGCGAGGAGACGGTCGTGAAGGCCGGCCAGGGCGTGAAGAAGGACCACGGCTGGGTGTTCGAGGTCCCTTCCCGGCTGCGCGGGCTGGCCGAGCCGATCCCGATCGTCGGCATGGGGCGCTTCAAGCACGAGGCCTGCGCGGTCGATCCGCGCACGGGCGTCGTCTACATGACCGAGGACGAGGTGGACGGCCGCGGCCTCTTCTATCGCTACCTTCCCAACGACCGCCGCAAGCTGCATGCCGGCGGGCGGTTGCAGGCCATGGCGATCGAGGGCGATCCCCGCAATTGGGACGAGACGGCCTGGCGGCAGGGCGACTGGAAATCGGTCCGCTGGATCGACCTCGACGGCGTGGACAATCCCAACACCGACCTGCGCCAGCGCGGCCATGGCGCCGGAGCCTCCTGGTTCGCCCGGGGCGAAGGCGTCTTCTTCGGCAAGGGCGAGCTCTATTTCGCCTGCACCAGCGGCGGGCCGAAATTCCACGGCCAGATCCTCCGCTATGTCCCGAGCGCTCATGAGGGCGGCCCTGGGGAAGCGGACGCGCCGGGGCGGCTGCAGCTCTTCGTCGAGCCTTCGGACGTGCGCATGATGGAGATGGCCGACAACCTGGCCATCGCACCCTGGGGTCATATCGTGATCTGCGAGGACAAGATCGGCGGCACCAACTACCTGCGCGGCGTGACGCCGGAGGGCAAGGTCTACACCCTGGGCCGCAACGCCCAGCAGATGGCCGGCGCCAAGGTGCGCGGCACGTCGGAACTGGCCGGCGTCTGCTTCTCGCCGGACGGCTCGACGCTGTTCGTCAACATCTACACGCCCGGCTGCACCCTGGCGATCACCGGGCCCTGGGGCGCGTTCAAGGCTTAGGGCCGGCGCACCCGCCAGGCGAAGGCCACCGCCAGCGACAGCACGATGGCGGCCATGATCTGGTGCGCCATGCCAAGGCCGATGGGCACGGCGAAGACCAGGGTGAGCACGCCCAGCAGCGCCTGCAGAACGATGGCCAGACCCGTCGCCAGGGCCAGCGCCTTGGCGCCATCCGGCAAGGGCGAGCGCCAGGCAACCCAGCTCATCACCACGCCGACGGCGGTCAGCAGATAGGCCACGATCCGGTGATTGAACTGCACCGCGGCCTGACTGTGCGCCAGCGTGCCCCACAAGCCCTGGCCCGCATAGTCCTTGGGGAACACCGCACCGTTCATCAGCGGCCAGTCGTTATAGACGAAGCCGGCGTCGTTGCCGGCCACCAGGGCGCCCAGCAGGATCTGGAAGAAGATCAGCCCGATCAGCGCCCAGGCGCCGCGGTTCCAGGGATTGGGCACCGTCTGGCGGGGCGCGCCGGCCCAGGCGTCCAGCGCCGTCCATACCAGGGCGCCGAGCAGGGCGAAGGCCAGGCCCAGATGCACCGCGAGCCGCTCGGGCGCCACCGTGACGCGGTCCGACAGTCCGCTGGCCACCATCCACCAGCCGATCGCGCCCTGAAGCCCACCCAGCAGGAAGAGCCCAGCGCACCGGACGATCAGCCGCCGGGGAAGTTCACGGCGAACCAGGAAGTAGACGAACGGGATCGCAAAGGCGGCCCCGACCAGCCGCCCCAGAAGCCGGTGGCTCCATTCCCACCAGTAGATCGCCTTGAAAGCCTCCAGGGTCATGCCCTTGTTGACCTGCTGGTACTGAGGAATCTCCTTGTACCGCGCGAACTCCTGGGCCCAATCTTCCGCTGACATCGGCGGCAGCGCCCCGGCCACAGGCTTCCATTCGGTGATCGAGAGCCCCGAATCGGTCAGCCGGGTCGCACCGCCCACGACCACCATCGCCAGCACCAGGGCGGCCACGGCGAACAGCCAGATCGCGACGGGTCGAGAGCGGTCGGAACGAAGGAATGAGGTCATGACTCGGAAATGCGGACTCTTCGGGGCGTTCTTACGGCGATCCGCTATCGAAGATTGACGCAGAGGTCCATGGCGCGAGGGTGGAACCACGGAAGCTTGACCGCATTTGGTCAGGGGCAATTCAATCGGAGGGCTAGTTCATGCAAGGCGTTGGCATTATCGGCTGGATCGTGATCGGGATCGCGGCCGGCTTCGTCGCCGAGAAGGTCATGAAACGTGACCATGGTCTGTTGACCAACCTGCTCGTCGGGGTGGTCGGGGCGCTGCTCGGCGGCTTCATCGCGAACAATCTGCTGCATCTCAACTTCGCCGGCTGGATCGGCAGCTTCATCGTCGCCTCGATCGGCGCGATCCTTCTGCTGTTCCTGCTCGGCCTGATGAAGAAGCGGGGCTAAGGCCGACCTAGTGACGTCGCGCCCCGGCGCGCCTATAGCCGGGGCATGAGCGCGCGCGTCCGAAAATTCATCGGTGGAATAGGCATCGTCGTCTTCCTGGCGTTCTACGCCTGGGCTCTGGTGTCGATCGGCGAACGCCTGCCCGATCACTGGGCTGCGGAACTCGCCTTCTATGGGATCGGCGGCCTCGCCTGGGGCGTGCCGATCCTGCCGCTGATTTCGTGGATGAACCGCGGCCGGCAATAGATACGACAAGAGCCGCTCCGGCGACGGAGCGGCCCTCTCTTCTCACACGACTTGGGCTCAGAAGCCGAGGCGCGCGCCGACGGTGACGACATGCGCGCCGGTTTCGGCGCTGACCTTCACGCCCGCATCCGACACGTCGAAGTCGGGCGAACGCAGATAGCGATAGCCGACGTCCAGGCTGACCTTCTCGCTGACCGGATAGGCGCCGGCCACCATCACCTGCCAGGCGAGGCCGCCCTCCTTGTCGCTGCCGCCCAGTATCTCGTATTCCGCCTGGCCGTAGCCGACGCCGGCGCCGATGCGCGCATTGATCGGCCCGACCGCGCCGAGGTTGTAGTAGGCGTTGGCCATGAGCGCCGTGGTCTTCACGGACGCGTCCAGATTGGCGCCCAGGGCGCGATCGATATCGGCGGTGTCGATGTCGTTCTTCGCATGAAGCACCTCGCCCTCGAGGGTGAAGTTGTTGTCGAAGTTCATGCCGAAGGCGGCGCTGGCGAAGAGGCCCGCGTCAAGGTCGGCGTCTTCCGAGCCCGAGACGCCGGCGCTTGAGGCGCTGACGTCGGTCTTGCCGGCGAGGCCCGAGCCGAGATTGATCTGGAAATACGGACCGACCGGAGCCGATTGCGCCGACGCGCCGGACGCCGCCACAACCGCCAACCCGACGACCGCGACACACAGTTGAGACTTCATGTTTTCTTCTCCCGATGAGTGTGGGCGACCATCGGCGGCGATGGTTAATCGAGTCTCAATTTTAACGGGATCACCCACGGACTGTACAATTTCAGGTACAGCCGTGCGCTTCCTGCGACAGCGCCTTGCCGGTCGAGCAACGGGAATGTGCGGGAAGGCCCTGGACGGGCTAGACGCCGATGGTCGGAGCGACAGGATTCGAACCTGCGACCCCTTGACCCCCAGTCAAGTGCGCTACCAGGCTGCGCCACGCTCCGACATCGGCGAGCGGCCCTTCTAACCGCTTGCGCACGGCGGGCAAGCTGAATTTCGATCTATTGACGCGATCGTCGCCCGCTCAGCGGTCGTCTTCCTTGCTCAGCAAGGAGTCCAACCGTCGCTTGGCGCTCTGCAGGTCGTCCAGGGCCATCAGCAGGCGCTCGCGGCCCTCTTCGGTCAGCTCGCGGTTGGCCAGGTCGGCGGCCAGGGCCTCCGGGCGCGGGCCGACATCGCCATCGGCTGCGGCGAGCAAGCGCTTGAGCCCCTGCTCCTTGTGCAACTTCTGCACACCCTTGATCGTGTATCCGGCGTCGTGCAGCAGCACGCGCACTCCGCGCAGGACCGCGATGTCCTGCGGGCGATAGAAGCGCCGCCCGCCGGCCCGCTTCATCGGTCGAATGAAGGAGAACTTGGTCTCCCAGAACCGCAGCACATGCTGCGGAACATTCAGCTCGTCGGCTGCTTCCGAGATCGTCCTGAAAGCGTCCGGGCCCTTGGCCACGAGCCGCTCACTTGTCGGCCAAGGCGCGGTCGACTCGCGCCTTCATGACCTGCGAGGCGCGGAACCCGATCACGCGACGCGGCTCAATGGCCGCCGGCTCACCGGTCTTGGGATTGCGGCCCATCCGCGCGTTCTTGGAGCGCACCTGGAACACGCCGAAGCCGGACAGCTTGACCTGCTCGCCCTTCTCCAGCGCCTGGACCATCAGCTCCAGCGTCCGCTCGACCAGTTCCGAACAGTCCTGCCTGGTCAGCCCCACTTCCTCATGGACCGCCTCGCACAGGTCGGCCCGCGTAACCGTAGCGCCTTTCATGAACGCCCCTACCCCGGAAAACACCGTTACTGATTGTATCGACACGTCGTCATGTCCTGATTATCGCATCAGGTCAAAGACTTCTAAGATTTCTCAATCGCGCCCACCCTCGCCCCTGAACCGCTCAGATGCAAGGACTTCGCAACGCGATCAGAAGCGAACGACGCAGGCGCCCCAGGTGAGCCCGCCGCCCATGGCCTCCAGCAGCAGCAACTGGCCAGGCTTGATGCGTCCGTCCTGCACCGCCTGATACCAGGCCAGCGGGATCGAGGCGGCGGAGGTGTTCGCGTGTTCCGACACCGTGGTCACCACCTTCGATTCGTCGATGCCGACCCGGCGGGCGACCCCTTCCAGGATACGCTGATTGGCCTGGTGCGGAATGAACCAGTCCACCTCGCCCACCTCCACGCCGGCGTCCTTGGCCGCGGCGAAGATCGCCTCGGAGATGTTGACGACCGCATGGCGGAAAACCTGGTTGCCCTGCATCCGCAGGTGGCCGATCTGGCCGGTGGACACCCCGCCGTCGACGAAGAGCAGATCCTGCTTGGTCCCGTCGGCCCGCAGCGCAAAGCCGAGCAGGCCGCGGTCGGTTGTCGTCCCCTCGCCCGTCTGCGGCTCCAGCACCACGGCTCCGGCTCCATCGCCGAACAGCACGCAGGTGCCGCGGTCGGTCCAATCCATCAGCCGGGTCATGGTCTCCGCGCCGATGACCAGGGCGCACTTGGCGCGCCCGCGCGCCACGAAGCCGTCGGCGACCGACAGGGCGTAGACGAATCCGGAGCAGACCGCCTGCAGGTCGAACGCCGTCCCGACCGGACAGCCCAGCTTGCGCTGAACGATCGTCGCCGCGGCCGGGAAGGTCAGGTCCGGCGTCGTGGTCGCCACGATGATGAGGTCGACGTCCTCAGGCTTGCGCCCGGCCGCTTCCAGCGCCTTGCGGGCCGCCTCGGCGGCCAGGTCGGAGACCGCCTGGTCCGCGGCCACGCGGTGGCGACGGCGGATGCCGGTGCGCTCGACGATCCACTCGTCGGAGGTGTCGACGATCTTGGCCAGGTCGTCATTGGTGACGATCTCGTCGGGGAGATATCCCCCGACCCCGGTCACGACACTACGCAGAACTTGGGTCACTCAGGCGGCTCCATCCACGGCCGGCGGCTGCTGGTCGGCCACCGCGGCGGTCAGCCGCGTCATATTCCGTTCGATTTCGGCTGCGAAGTCGCTTCGTGCAAGCTTGGCCGCCATTCTTATCGCCGAGGCGATGTCGCGTTCGGACGCGCCGCCATGGCTTTTCACCACCACGCCGTTGAGCCCCAGCAGCGGGGCCGCGGCGTCAGGGCTCAACTTTTCGCTGAACGCCAACAGGCCCGAGCGCGCCAGCAGCGCGCCCAGCTTGGTGACCAGCGAACTGGTCAGGGCCGCGCGCAGTTCGCCACCGACATACTTCGCCGTGCCTTCGGCGGTCTTCAGGGCGATGTTCCCGGTGAAGCCGTCGGTGACGATCACGTCGGTCTTGTTCTGCGAAAGCTCATCGCCTTCGACGAAGCCGCGATAGTCCAGGTCGAACTTGCCCGAGCGCAGGATGGCGTGCGCCTGGCGCACCTCCTCATGGCCCTTCATCTCTTCGGAGCCGATGTTCAGCAGGCCCACGGTCGGGCGTTCGACGCCGTGGGCGGCGCGATGGAACGCCTCGCCCATGATCGCGAATTCGACCAGCCGTTCGGCGTCGCAATCGACATTGGCGCCGACGTCCAGCACCGTGCTGACGCCCTTCACGCCAGGCCAGCTCACCACCAGGCAGGGCCGTTCGACCGGCACGCTCATCCGCAGGATCAGCAGCGACATCGCCATCAGCGCGCCGGTGTTGCCGGCGGAGACCGCGGCCTGGGCCTGGCCCTCCTTCACCGCCTCGATGGCCGACCACATGGAGGTGCCCTTGCCGCGCCGCAGGGCCTGGGCCGGCTTTTCGTCCATGGCCACGACGCGATCGGTATGGCGCACCAGGGCCCTGCCCTGCAGGGTCGGCTGCCGGGCCAGCTCGGCGGTGATCGCCGCCTCGTCCCCATAGAGGACGAATTTCAGGTGCGAGGATTCGGCCGCCGCCTTGGCGACTCCTGGAACCACCACGGACGGGCCGTGGTCGCCGCCCATCGCATCGACGGAAATGGTGAGGGTCTCGGTCACGGCGCAGGTTCATCCCTTACAGCGGCGCGCCGCAAGCGGTCGGAGGATATGGCCCAGGTCGTCCCGATGCAAACGGCCAGCCTATCGCGCATCGTCGTCTTTCAACCGCTTCAGGACAGCGAACGGCGACTCCTCGCGCACCTCAGGCTCGTAATCGAACGCCACCCCCGGCTTGCGCGGAAAGGGATCGATCTCCAGCGCCAGGTGCTCGACTAAATAGGCGGCCAGGTCGATCTCCTCGCCCTCCAGGACGTCCGGCGGGTCAGGGGCTTCCAGGTCCAGTTCGATCTCGCCGGGCGAATCGGCCGGCGCATGGGGGCTGCCGGCGGGCACGACCTGGACGGCGATCTCCCCCGCGATCTCGGACTCGAACGGATCGAGGGTGACGCCGCAGATCTGCTCGACCCGCGCCTTGAAACGCCCGGAGATCTCCGCGCCGTCGAGCCAGGGCCGCACGGTCAGGCGGCCGGTCAGCTCGGGCAGGCTTTCAAGGCCCAGGCGACGGGCGATCTGCGCGCGAATTTCCGCATCGGGCGCCAGCGTCACGCTGACCGGGCCGCGGGCGAGATCCGAAAGCCGGATCACCTGGCGCCAGTCGCTCATGCCTGGCTCCAGACCGCCCGGCCGTCCAGCAGGGCGTCCAGCTTCTGCTCAGCCAGGGCCGCCCGTTGCGTCAGGACATAGTCCGACAACTTGCCGACGTTTTCCGCCCCGCCCTGGGCGTAGACCGTCCGGGTCAACAGCGCCTGCAGGTGGTCGGTCTGGGGCAAGGCGGCGAAGGCGGCTTCGTACGACTTCACCCGGCCGTAGAAGGCCTCGCCCAGCTTGCGCATCTTCTTCCCGACCGACAGGTCGCCGACGCCCATTTCACGCAGCGCGTCGTCCAGCGCGCTCAGATAGGTGTCGAACAGCGCCTGGGAGGTCTCGCTGGCCCGGGAACCCTGTCCCCGCAGCCGGTCGAGCAGCAGGAAGACGTGGGCGGTGTAGAGTTCGAAGCGGCCTTCGACCGTATCGGGCACGCCATAGATTTCGTAGAGCGCGGGCGAGCGGGCCTGCGCGACCACGCCGGCATAGAGTTTCTGCCCCATGGCGAGCGTCACGCGCGGGCGGAAGAAGCGGTCCAGGAACATCTCGGCCTCGATTTCGCCGTCACGGGCGGCTACAGGCGGCATTGAACTAAGGGGCGGCGAGCGATAGGTCAAAGCCTCGAAGAATTGAACAGGTCCGGTTCGCACATGTTTCGACGCGTCGCCTACGCCGCATTCGCCGCCGGCCTGCTGGCCTCCGCCGCCGGTTGCGCGCCGATCACGACCTATTCCGGCTTCCAGGCCATCGAGGCCAACCCCAAGGACGTGAAGGTCGGGACCGACACCAAGTCGACCGTACGCGCCAATCTCGGCTCGCCCTCGGCCACCTCGACCTTCGATCCCAACGTCTGGTTCTATATCGACCAGGTGAAGGAGCGTGTGGCCTTTCGCCGCCCGGTCGTCACCTCGCGCAACGTCGTCGCCGTGACCTTCGACAAGGACAGCGAGGTCGTGAAGACCGTCGACGTCATGACCCTGAAGGACGGCAAGGTCATCGCCTTCAACGGTCGCGAGACCCCGACCCGCGGCCGCGAACTGACCATCCTCGAACAGCTTCTCGGCAACGTCGGCCGCGGCACCATGCTGCCCAACCCGGACGACGAGGGCGTGCCCGGCTCACGTCCCGGCGACCGCCGCTAAGCGGATCACGATCCAGGATTCAGAATCAGAAGCCCCGGAGAGCGATCTCCGGGGCTTCCTCGTTTGTTTCTCCCTCCCCGCAAGGGGGGGGAAAATACTCTAGCCGACCGCGCCGTGCGCGAGGACCGCCAACAGCAGCAGGGCCACGATGTTGGTGATCTTGATCATCGGGTTCACAGCCGGACCGGCGGTGTCCTTGTAGGGGTCGCCGACGGTGTCGCCGGTGACCGCGGCCTTGTGGGCTTCAGAGCCCTTGCCGCCGTGGTGGCCTTCCTCGATCAGCTTCTTGGCGTTGTCCCAGGCGCCGCCGCCGGAGGTCATGGAGATCGCGACGAACAGGCCCGTGACGATCACGCCCATCAGCATCGCACCCAGGCTGGCGAAGGCGTTCACCTTGCCGGCGATGATGTTGATGATGAAGAACAGCACGATCGGCGAGAACACCGGCAGCAGCGAGGGAACGATCATTTCCTTGATCGCCGCCCGGGTCAGGATGTCGACGGCGCGGCCGTATTCCGGCTTCACCTCGCCGGTCATGATCCCCGGGTTCTCCTTGAACTGCCGGCGCACCTCTGCGACGACCGATTCGGCCGCCCGGCCGACGGCGGTCATCGAAAGCCCGCCGAACAGGAACGGCAGCAGGCCGCCGACCAGCAGGCCGACCACCACATAAGGGTTGGAGAGGTCGAAGGCGACTGCGCCCAGCCCATCGAAGAACGAGTTCGGCGCGGCGTTGGCCGCGAAGTACTTCAGGTCCTCGGTATAGGCCGCGAACAGCACCAGGGCGCCGAGGCCCGCCGAGCCGATGGCGTAGCCCTTGGTCACCGCCTTGGTGGTGTTGCCGACCGCGTCGAGCGCGTCGGTGGTGACCCGAACTTCCGGCGGCAGACCAGCCATTTCGGCGATGCCGCCGGCGTTGTCGGTGACCGGGCCGAAGGCGTCCAGCGCCACGATGAAGCCCGCCAGCGACAGCATGGCGGTGGTGGCGATGGCGATGCCGAACAGGCCGGCCAGACCATAGGTGACGATGATGCCGACCACGATGACCAGGGCCGGAGCCGCAGTCGATTCCAGCGACATGGCCAGGCCCTGGATCACGTTGGTGCCGTGGCCGGAGACCGAGGCCTTGGCCACCGACTTCACCGGGCGGAAGCCGGTGCCGGTGTAGTATTCGGTGATCACCACGATCAGGGCGGTGACGATCAGGCCGGTGATTCCGCACCAGAACAGGCTCATGGCGTCGAAGGTCTTGTCGCCGACCGTGACCGGCCCGGTGACCAGGGTGGTCACCACCCAGTAGATCGCCGCCACCGACAGTACGCCGGTGACGATCAGACCCTGATAGAGCGCGCCCATGATGTTGTTGGACTTGCCCAGCCGCACGCCGAAGGTGCCGATGATCGAAGTCACGATGCAGACGCCGCAGATGGCCAGCGGCAGCAGCATCATGTTCCCCACCACGTCGGCGCCGCGGAAGAAGATCGCAGCTAGGACCATGGTGGCGACCGTGGTCACCGCATAGGTTTCGAACAGGTCGGCGGCCATGCCGGCGCAGTCGCCGACATTGTCGCCCACGTTGTCGGCGATGGTCGCCGCGTTGCGGGGATCGTCCTCCGGGATGCCGGCTTCAACCTTGCCGACCATGTCGCCGCCGACGTCGGCGCCCTTGGTGAAGATGCCGCCGCCAAGGCGGGCGAAGATCGAGATCAGCGAAGCCCCGAAGCCCAGCGCCACCAGCGAGTCGACGACTTCGCGGCTGGTGCTTTCATGGCCGAGCGGCCCGATCAGGATCGCGTAGTAGCCGGCGACGCCCACCAGGGCGAAGCCCGCCACCAGCATGCCGGTGATGGCGCCGGACTGGAAGGCCAGCGACAGGCCGCGGGCCAGCCCCTCGGAGGCCGCCTGGGCCGTGCGCACATTGGCGCGGACCGAGATCAGCATGCCGATGAAACCGGCGGCGCCGGACAGCACCGCGCCAATCAGGAAGCCGACCGCCGCCAGCGGGCCGATCAGCACGGCCGCGGCGATCAGCACCACGACGCCGACGATGGCGATGGCGGTGTATTGGCGGCGCAGATAGGCCTGGGCGCCTTCCTGGATCGCCGCGGCGATCTCCTGCATTCGCGCATTGCCGGGAGAAGCCCGCAACAACTGTGCGGTTCGTACGATGCCGTAGAGCACCGCCAACAAGCCGGCGGCGATCACCAGCGTAAGCGTAAGACTCATCTTCTAAGCGCCCCTATCGATTGCACGAAGACGCCGTTCGTCGCCCACGATTGGGCGGCGCTCGACGCTCCAGGCCCCTGTCGTTTTCCCTCAAGCGGAGCGCCGTTCGTCCGGAGCCCCTTTTTGATCGATAGGACGTTGCCAGTTGTAACGGGGACGCGCAACGTCCCCTTGACCATGGTTACGCTGCGGCAGGGACGCCGAGGACGGTTTCAGGGCAGGACATTTCGCGGCGAGGCGCCCTGCCCGCCGCGGCCTGGCCGCGGCAGGCCCAGCCGCTGCTTGGGCATCTGGGCGGTGAGAGTCACCGCCTTGACGTCCCGGCCGGCGATGGCGACGGCCTCGCGCTGGAAGGCGGCGGTGAGTTTCGGCGCATCGACCGCCGCATAGTCCTTGGGGTCGGCGAAGGAGCCGCGGTTGCCGATCCGCGCCAGGGCGTCGCGGAAATAGGGCTCCTTGGCGCGCCATTTCGATGCGTCCGCCATCGCCGTCAGTTGCACCCGGAAAGTCACGAAGACGTAGTTGACCAGCCGGCCGTCCGCCAGGATCGGGATCGCTACCGGCGAGACGTCCACATACTGCCCGGCCGGCCCATCCTTGCTCGCCCCGGACTTGTCAGGCTCCGCCGCCAGGGCGGGGGCTGCGATCAGGGCGATTGACGCGAGGACGAGGGTGCGGCGGATCATGGCGCGATCCTTTAGCCCCTCGAGGGTTGCTGGTCGGCTAACCGTGCCGCCAGCCGCCGGCTCCGGCTTCGATGACCAGGCCGTCGACCTCGATCCGGCGGCCAGGCTCCGCCGTAAGGTTTCCAATCACCGTGAACCCGTCCAGCCGCTCAGGCGCGGCGCAGACTACCTCATAGTCGTCGCCCCCCGAGGCCAGGGCGCTCAGCGCCACGGCCCGCTCCGGTTGGCGCGAGAGCCACGCGCGGGCGGGCTCCGACAGCGGCAGGGCGGCGAGGTCGAGCTTCAGCCCGCAACCGCTGGCGGTCGCGATGTGGCCCGCATCGGCGATCAGGCCGTCCGACACGTCCGCCGCCGCGCTGGCGCCATCCCTCAGCACATCGCGAAGGTCGAGCCGCGGCGTCGGCGCCCGGTAGCGCCCGGCCAGCCAGCCAGCGGGGTCGTCCAGTTCGCCTTTGGCGGCGAGCAGGCCGAGCCAGCCGTCGCCGATCGTTCCAGACACCATCAGCAGGTCGCCAGGCCGCCCGCCGCCGCGCCGCACCATACGGCCGGACGGCGTCCAGCCCAGCAGGGTCAGGGAGACCGTCAGCGGCCCCGGCGTCGAAACCGTGTCGCCGCCCAACAGGATCAGGTCGAAAGCCTCCCCATCCTGCGCCAGGCCATCGGCGAAACGCCGCCGCTCGGCCCAGCCCCAGGCCTTCGGCCAAGCCGTCGCCAGGAAATAGCCGTAGGGTTCGGCCCCCTTGGCCGCCAGATCCGAGAGATTGACCCGCAGCAGCTTGCGCGCGACCAGGTCGGGCGCTTCGCCAGGCAGGAAATGCACGCCCTCGACCATGGCGTCCTTGGTCACCACCAGGTCGAAGCCGGGCCGCGAGGGAATGACCGCGGCGTCGTCCAGCAGCGCCAGGGCCTCCGGCGCGCCCCGGGTCAGCGGGCGATAGAGCTCCGCGATCTGGCCGAACTCGTCTGGGGCCTCATCAGGTGCGGACATCCCGGGCCACCGCATCCAGCGCCCCGTTGACGAAGCCGCCTTCGGGCCCGTCGAAGAAGGACTTGGTCAGTTCGACATATTCGTCGATCGCCACCTCGGTCGGCACGTCGGGCCGATGCGACAGCTCGAAGACCCCCGCGCGCAGGATGGCCCGCACGGTGGCGTCAAGCCGCTCCAGCCGCCAGTTGGCCGCCAGCCGGCCGACGACCGCCGCGTCGATCTCGCGCTGGTGGTCCACCACCCCGCGCACCAGGTCGGCGAAGAAGGCCTCGTCGGCGGCGGCCAACGGCGCGCCTTCGCCGTCGCCCTCGGGGCTGCGGTCGAACCTATGGTCGGAGAATTCGCGGATCACCGCCTCGACCCCGGCCCCGGACACCTCCATCTGATAGAGCGCCTGGACCGCGGCCAACCGGGCCACGGAGCGTTGCCCCCGGCTCATCGCGTCTGTCCCAGCAGCCGCCGCTTCAGGGCGATCATCTCCAGGGCCGCGCGGGCCGCCGCCCCGCCCTTGTCGCCCTCGCTGGCCCTGGCGCGCGCCCAGGCCTGGTCTCCGTCCTCGACCGTGAGAATACCGTTGCCGATAGCCAGCCGCTTGCCGACCGTCAGGTCCATGATACCGCGCGCCGACTCGTTCGAGACGATCTCGAAATGGTAGGTCTCGCCGCGGATCACCGTGCCCAGGGCGACATAGCCGTCATAACTGCGGCCGGCCGGCCGATGGCCGCCCTCCTCGGCGATGGCGATCGCGCCAGGGATTTCCAGCGCGCCGGGCACGCTGATGACGTCGTATTCGGCGTCATGGGCGGTGATGACGTCCGCCGCGGCCTTCAGCATCTCGTCGGCCAGGTCGTCGTAGAAGCGGGCTTCGACGATCAGGATGCGAATCTTTTCTTCGAGCATGGGGCTCCAGTCTCTGCTTGAGCCGACCCTTTAGGCCGTTTCTCGCCAGCGGGCGAGATACCGCGCGAGCATGTCGATCTCCAGATTGACCTTCGAGCCCGGCTTCAGCCGGCCCAGCGTGGTCACATCCCAGGTGTGCGGGATCAGATTGACGCCGAAAACATCGTCCTCGACCTCGTTGACGGTCAGGCTGACGCCGTCGACCGTGATCGAACCCTTGGGGGCGATGAAGCGGTGCAGGGGCCGAGGAACGCGGATCTTGACCCGATGCGATCCGCCTTCGGATTCGACCAAGATCACCTCGCCCACCCCATCCACATGGCCCGAGACGATGTGGCCGCCCAGTTCGTCGCCCACCCGCGCGGCGCGCTCCAGATTGATCGGGTCGCCTTCCTTCCAGCTTCCCAGGGTGGTCAGGCCGAGCGTCTCGCCCGAGATCTCGACCGCGAACCAGCCTTCGCCCTTCTCAACGATGGTCAGGCAGCATCCGGCGTGGCTGATCGAGGCGCCCATGTCGATGGTCGACAGGTCGAAACTGGTCTCGACCTCGAAGCGCAGGTCGCGGTTGGTCTCGCGGACGGCCCGCAGGCGGCCCACGTCGGTGACGATGCCGGTGAACATTCAGAACCTCTCGTAACGCTCCCACAGGTCGTCGCCGACCTGCGAAACTTCAATGCGGCGCAGCCGGGGGGCGTCGGCCAGCGCGGTCAGCGCCAGCGCCCCGATCCCCGGCCGCCCCTCGCCACCGATGACGATCGGCGCGCGGAACCACTCCAACCTGTCGACCAGCCCGCAGCGCAGGAAACTTCCAGCCACCTGGCCGCCGCCTTCGACGAACAGCCGTGCCAGGCCTTGTCCTGCCAGGGTTTCCACCACGTCACGCAAGTCCGGCCGCTCCCCGCCCAGCGCCTCGACCTGCAGCACCTTGACCCCCGCCTCGACCAGGCGCGGCTGCGGCGGCTCGGTGGCGATCACATAGGTCGGGACCTCGCGCGCGGTCCGCACCAGCCGGCAGTCGTCGGCCAGCCTCTGACGGCTGTCCAGCACCACCCGCGCCGGCTGGCGGCCGTTCCAGCCCTCCAGCCGCACCGTCAGGTCCGGATCGTCCGCCAGGGCGGTCTCCACCCCGACCAGCACCGCATCGTGCTCGGCCCGCAGCCGATGCACCGCCTCACGCGCCTGTGGCCCGGTGATCCAGCGGCTCTCGCCGCTCGCCGTGGCGATCCGCCCATCCAGCGAGGTCGCGAGCTTGAGGGTGACACTCACGCTCCCTTCCCCTCGCAGGGCGGGAAAAACCGGTTACCGCCCATCCTCGTCGCCGTCGTGAAGGCCCTCCTGGCCGAGGAAGGTCGCGAACTCGCCGGCTTCGCGGAAGTCCCGATAGACTGAGGCGTAGCGGACATAGGCCACGTCATCGAGCTGCTTCAGATGCGTCATGATCAGTTCGCCGACGGCCGACGACGGCAGTTCGGCCTCGCCCATGCTTTCCAGCTCGCGCACGATCATCGAGATCATCTTCTCGATGCGCTCGGGCTCGATCGGACGCTTGCGGGTCGCCAAGCCGACCGAGCGGGCCATCTTGTCCCGATCGAAGGGCGCGCGGCGGCCCGAGCGCTTGACGATGACCAACTCGCGAAGCTGCACCCGCTCGAAGGTCGTGAACCGGCCTTCGCACTCGGGGCAGAACCTGCGGCGGCGGATGGCCGCGCCGTCTTCCGACGGGCGGCTGTCCTTCACCTGACTTTCAGCATGACCGCAGAACGGGCATCGCATGATCTAGCCCCTTCCGGCCAACCCACATCAAGATACAGGGGTTAGCTGTAGATGGGGAAGCGTTTCGTCAAGGCCAGCACTTCGTCGCGCACCTTGGCTTCCACCGCGCTGTTGTCGCCGCCCTTGGCTAGGCCGTCGAGCACTTCGCCGATCCAGGTCCCGACCTGGCGGAACTCCGCTTCGCCGAAGCCGCGGGTCGTGCCGGCCGGCGTGCCCACCCGCAGGCCCGAGGTCTGCATCGGGGGCAGCGGGTCGAACGGGATGCCGTTCTTGTTGGTGGTGATGTGGGCGCGCTCCAGCGCCACTTCGGCGTCCGATCCCGACACGCCCTTCGGCGTCAGGTCCACCAGCATCAGGTGGCTGTCGGTGCCGTTGGACACGATCTTGAAGCCGGCGGCCTGGAGGCTGTCGGACAGCGCGCGGGCGTTGGCGACGATCTGGCGGGCGTATTGCTGGAATTCCGGCTGCAGCGCCTCGCCGAACGCCACGGCCTTGGCGGCGATCACGTGCATCAGCGGCCCGCCCTGCAGGCCGGGGAACACCGCCGAATCGATCTTCTTGGCCAGCTTCTTGTCGTTGGTCAGGATCATGCCGCCGCGCGGGCCGCGCAGGGTCTTGTGCGTAGTGGTGGTGACGATGTGGGCGTGCGGGAACGGGTTCGGATAGATGCCGCCGGCGACCAGGCCCGCATAGTGGGCGATATCGACCATCAGCAGGGCGCCCACGCTGTCGGCGATCTCGCGGAACCGGACGAAGTCGATGTGACGGCTATAGGCCGAACCGCCGGCGATGATCACCTTGGGCTTTTCGGCCTGGGCGACCTCGGCGGCCATGTCGTAGTCGATCAGATGATCCTGCTGGCGCACGCCATAGGCCACCGGACGGAACCACTTGCCCGACTGGTTGACGTTCTTGCCGTGGGTCAGGTGGCCGCCCGCGGCCAGGTCCATGCCCATGAAGGTGTCGCCCGGCGTCATGGTGGCCATGAACACCGCCTGGTTCGCCTGGCTGCCCGAGTGCGGCTGCACATTGGCGAACTCGCAGCCGAAGATCTGCTTGGCGCGGTCGATGGCGATCTGCTCGGCCACGTCCACGACCTCGCAGCCGCCGTAGTAGCGCTTGCCGGGGTAACCCTCGGCGTACTTGTTGGTCAGGACCGAGCCCTGGGCCTCCATCACCGCGCGCGAGACGATGTTCTCGGAGGCGATCAGTTCGATCTGGTCCTGCTGGCGCTTCAGCTCGCCGTCGAGGACGGCGGCGATCTGCGCATCGGTTTCGGCGACGCCGGCCGTGAAGAAGGCGTCTGCGGGGGTCTGGGCGTGAACGGTCATGGGCGGGCCTTTCGGGAAATCCTGGAAGCGGATGCGGGGCGAGCGCTTCGTCGTGCGCTCTTTAGCGCCATCGGACCTTCGATCCAACGGCAGGGAACGATCTTCTGCCTGCGGCGTTGCAGACCCCACGGAGGCGAGCGCGCTCGGGCGACGCGTCCATTGGTCATCGCCTTATCAAGGGGTCCCGAATGAGTATGGAAGCCGAGCCCGAAGGTCGTTCGGGCGAGGAATTGATGCGCCTGGGCGCCGACATCGTCGCCGCATATGTCAGCCGCAATCCCGTAACCGCCGAGGCGGTCCCCGAGATCATACGTTCCGTCTACGGCGCGCTCGAAGGCCTCAGCAAGGGGCCGGCCGCCAGCGCCGAAGAGAAACCCAAGCCTGCGGTGCCGATCAGCCGCTCGATCCAGCACGACTTCATCGTGTGCCTGGAGGACGGCAAGAAACTCAAGATGCTCAAGCGCTACCTGCGCTCGCGCTACGACATGAGCCCGGAAGACTATCGCCGCCGCTGGGGGCTGCCGCCCGACTATCCGATGGTCGCGCCGGCCTATGCGGCCCGCCGCTCCGACTTCGCCAAGAAGATCGGCCTGGGGCGCGGCGTGCGGCGGGGCAGCTAGGCCTCGCCCGAAACTCAAGGACTCCCGAGCGATATCCGACTCAATCGGATTGGATTTCGCTCGGGCCAAAATCAGGAAATCAGCGAACCTGCGTCACCTTGGCTGAGGGGCGAAAGGCTTCCGCATCTGAGAATACGCACAGGCGATCTCCGAGCCCGGCGTCTGGCCGGACCGGAGCGCGCCCGTCGCGCATGATGCAGAATGAAATGCTGTAGTCAGGCCGCCTGACCGCCCACGCGGGCGATGTTGCAGTGGACCCAGAGCTTTTCCAGCGCCTCGGCCAGGGCGTCCATCATCTCGTCGGTATGGGCCGGCGAAGGCGTGAAGCGCAGCCGCTCGGTGCCGCGCGGCACGGTCGGATAGTTGATCGGCTGCACATAGATCCCGAAGTCGGTCAGCAGCACGTCGGAGATCATCTTGCAGTGCACGGGGTCGCCGACCAGCACCGGCACGATATGGCTGACCGACGGCATGACCGGCAAGCCGGCCTTGCGCAGGCGGGCCTTCAGGGCCGCGGCGCGTTCCTGATGGGCCTCGCGAACCTCGTTGTGCGCCTTCAGGTAACGGATCGAGGCCACCGCCCCGGCGGCCAGGGCCGGCGGGATCGAGGTCGTGAAGATGAAACCGTCGGCATAGCTGCGGATCGCATCGACGATCACCGCATCGGCGGCGATGTAGCCGCCCATCACGCCGAACGCCTTGCCCAGCGTGCCCTCAATGATGTCGATCTCGCTCATCACGCCGTCGCGCTCGGCCACGCCGGCGCCGCGCGGGCCGTACATGCCGACCGCATGGACTTCGTCCAGATAGGTCATGGCGCCATACTTCTTGGCCAGCGCCACGGTCGCCTTCATGTCGGCGATGTCGCCGTCCATCGAATAGACGCTCTCGAAGGCGATCAACTTGGGCGCGTCGGCCGGGGCCTCGGCCAGAAGCTGCTCCAGGTGCGCCAGATCGTTGTGGCGGAACACGCGGCGACGCTCGCGGCCCCCAGCGCGGATGCCGGAGATCATCGAGTTATGGTTCAGCTCGTCGGAGAAGATGAGCAGGCCGGGAAGAATTTTGTAGAGCGTCGAGAGCGAGGCCTCGTTCGACACATAGCCCGAGGTGAACAGCAGGGCCGCTTCCTTGCCGTGGAGGTCGGCCAGCTCTTCCTCGAGTTCGACGTGGTAGTGCGTAGTGCCCGAGATGTTGCGGGTGCCGCCCGAGCCTGCGCCCGCCTCGTCGATCGCCTCGTGCATGGCGTCGGTGACGATCGGGTTCTGCCCCTGGCCGAGATAGTCGTTGGAACACCAGACCACCACATCCGACTGCGAACCATCGGCTTGCGTCCAGGTGGCGTGCGGGAACTGGCCGCGGTGGCGCTTCAGGTCGGCGAAGACCCGATATCGTCCTTCGGAACGGATTTGCTCCAGGGCGGTTGCGAAGGCGGCCTTGTAATCCATCGACTTGAAATCCGTCCGGCTGACGTCGGACGTTCCCCTTGCATCTGGCGGGCTTATCGCGCCGCCTCGATCGATTGTCTAGAATTCGTCACGTGCAATCGATCAGATTTCGTTAAGCGGAAGGTCGGCTCCGCGTCTCACCTGCCAAGTCTTCTAAGCGCCCGCGAAGCATCTGCAGAATTCCGGAAAAGTCCTTAGTTCCATATCCGAGGCGTTCGAATAGGGCATAGAGTCCCTCCGCCTGCGCTCCCATCGGCGCTGCCGCGCCCGCCGAGGCGGCGGCCTGCTGGGCCAATTTCAAGTCTTTCAGCATCATGGCCGTGGCGAAGCCGCCCTCATATCCGCGGTTCGACGGCGCGGCCTCCACCGGCCCCGGCCAGGGGTAATAGCTGGTGATCGACCAGCACTGGCCAGAAGACTTCGAGGCGATCTCGAAGAACCGCTCCGGGTCGAGTCCGAGCTTCTCCGCCAGGGCGATGGCCTCGCACACCCCGATCATCGAGACGCCCAGGACCATGTTGTTGCAGATCTTGGCCGCCTGGCCCGCGCCATGGTCGCCGGCCCGGATCACCGCCCGCGCCATCGGCTGGAGCGCCGCCTCGACTTCCGCGAAATCGGCTTCGTCGCAACCGACCATGAAGGCGAGGGTTCCGGCGTCCGCGCCCGCCGTCCCACCGGAAACCGGAGCGTCGGCGAAGCAGAAGCCCTGGGCCCTCGCCTGCCCGGCCACCGCGCGGGCGCTTTCGACATCGATGGTCGAACAATCGATCAGGAGGGCGCTTTTCGGCGCATTCGGCAGCACGTCATCAACGTAGACCGCGCGCACGTGCGGCCCGGCCGGGAGCATGGTGATCACGACGTCCGCGCCCGCCACCGCCTCGGCGACCGTGGCGGCGGGTATGCAGCCCCCCGCCCCCGCCCGTTCCAGGGCCTGCGCCGACAGGTCGAAGGCGGCCACCTGACGGCCGGCCTTCGCCTGGTTGACGGCCATGCCGCCGCCCATGTTTCCAAGGCCGATGAAAGCGACGCGCATGACGCTCGATCCCTAGTTCGGCTTCTGGAACTTGTAGATGAACTGGTCGGTCTTGCCGCGGATCTCCGGGTCGAACACCTTGCCGGTCTTCGGATCGTCGGGGTTGCGGATGGCGTTGCTCTCGCCGACGAACTTGAAGCCCGCCGCCTCGACCTCGCGCTTCACCACCGCCGGATCGATCCGGTGCAGGGTGTCGGCCACCTCGATCGGCGCGCCGGCGGCCGCCGTATGGTCGATGATCAGCAGCACGCCGCCGGGATTGAGCGCATCGTAGAGATGCTTGTTCACCTGGGCGACGTCCAGGTTCCGGCTGGCCAGGTGGAAGTCGTGATAGTTCTGGGCGGTGAAGATCAGGTCCACCGGCTCGGGGAAATTCAAGGCCGGAGGGTTCATCACCACGACCTGGACATTGCCCTTTTCCAGCGCGGCCTTGGACTTTTCCTCGGCGCTGGCCGAAACGCCCGCATAGACCTTGCCCTGCGGCCCGACCGCGGCGCTCAGCAGGCGGGTGAAATAGCCGCCGCCGGGCAGGAGTTCGCCGACCTTCTCCCCGGCCTTCACCCCGGCGAATTCGAGCACCTCGGCCGGCTTGCGCGCCGCGTCGCGCGTCTTGTCGGCGTCCGGACGGTCCGGCGCGGCCACGGCCGCAGCGATGTTGGCGGGAGGCGCGGCGTGGACGCCGGTCGCGCAGAGGGTCAGGGCCGCGGCGGCGGCCATCAGCAGGTGGCGGGTCATGTCTCGTCTCCTCCCCGGCGCACCTTGATGGCGCCGTTCCAGCTTCAAGTTAGGGGCGACCACTCCTCGGGGGAAGGAAGCGGTGCGAAAATCGCATCCAGCATGGCCTCGGTCACGCCGTCCGGGGTCAGCGGGTCCCATCTGGGCGCCTGGTCCTTGTCGACGATCACCGCGCGCACCCCCTCGATGAAGTCGTGCCGCTGCACCACCCGGGCGCCGATCCGGTATTCCATCGTCATGTTTTCGGCGAAAGATCCCAGGTTCCTGCCGATCCGGAGCTGGCGCAGGGCGACCTTCATGGTCTGCGGCGACTTGGTCGCCATGACCGCAAGCTGCTCGCTCGCCCACTCCGACCCCGAGGCCCGCAGCGCCGCCAGGATGTCCTCCAGCCGGTCGTGGCCGAACGCCTGGTCGATCTCGTCCCGATGCGCCGCCAGCGGCGGAGGGCCGGCGTCGGCCGCGAACCGCGCCAGCGCCGCCTCGATCTGCGCAGGCGCGGCGACGATCGCCGCCTTGAGCGCTTCGACGTCGGCACTCGCCACATGATGGGTCGCCACCCCAGCCAGTTCGCAGTCGGCCGCCTTGATCCGCCCACCGGTCAGGGCCAGCCACGTCCCGATCTCGCCAGGCATCCGCGGCAGGAACCAGCCGCCGCCGACATCGGGGAAAAGGCCGATCCCGGTCTCGGGCATGGCGAAGGTTGTCCGCTCGGTCGCCACCCGATAGCGCGCGGGCATCGACAGCCCGACGCCGCCGCCCATGGTCACCCCGTCCATGACGACCGCCACCGGCTTGGGATATTCGAACAGCAGATGGTTCAGGCGGTATTCGACGAAGAAGAACGCCCGCGCGGCCTTGCCGCCGCCCGCCCCGCTCTCGGCCAGCATGCGGATGTCGCCGCCGGCGCAGAACCCTCGCTCGCCCGCATGGTCCAGCAGCACCAGCTCCACGGTCGGGTCGTCGCGCCAGGCCAGCAGCGCATCGGTCATCGCCTGGCACATGGCCTGGTCCAGCGCGTGCAGGGCCTTGGGGCGGTTCAGGGTGATCCGGCCGACACGGCCCTCGATGCGGGTCAGAACGTCTTGCGTCATAGTGGCCTTACAGTCATTGGCGGAACATCTCGCGGGCGATGATCACCCGCATGATCTCGTTGGTCCCTTCGAGAATCTGGTGGACCCGCAGGTCGCGGACGACCCGCTCCAGCGGATAGTCCTTCAGATACCCATAGCCGCCGTGCAGTTGCAGCGCCTGGTTGGCGATCTCGAAGCCCGCATCGGTCGCGAAGCGCTTGGCCATGGCGCACAGCCTGGTCGCCTGGGGATCGCGCCGGTCGAGCGCGTCGGCCGCCCGCCGCACCATCAGCCGCGCGGCCTCCAGCTCGGTGGCCATGTCGGCGATCTTGAACTGCAGGGCCTGGAACTCGGCCAGCGGCCTTCCGAACTGCCGACGCTCGGTCATGTAGGCCTGGGCGGTGTCGAGCGCGAAGGCCGCCCCGCCCAGAGAGCATGAGGCGATGTTCAATCGCCCGCCGTCCAGCCCCATCATGGCGAAGCGGAAGCCTTCGCCTTCCTGACCGATCCGGTTCTCCGCAGGCACGCGGACATTGTCGAAATTGACCTGGGCGGTCGGCTGGGCGTTCCAGCCCATCTTCCGCTCCTGCGCGCCGAACGACAGACCAGGCGTTCCCGCCTCCACCACGATCGCCGAGACGCCCTTGGCCCCGGCCTCGCCGGTGCGGGCCATCACCACATAGAGGTCCGAGACGCCGCCGCCGGAAATGAAGGCCTTGGAGCCGTTCAGCACGTAATGGTCGCCCTCGAGCCGCGCCGTGGTGCGCAGGGCCGCCGCATCCGATCCCGAGCCCGGTTCGGTCAGGCAGTAGCTGGCGACCAACTCCATCGTCGTCAGCCGTGGGAGATATCTGCGCCGCAACTCGTCGGACCCGAACCGGTCGATCATCCACGAGGCCATGTTGTGGATGGTGAGGTAGGCCGCGCTCGCCACGTCGCCATAGCTCAGCGCCTCGAACACGATCGAGGCGTCCAGCCGCGTCAGGGCCGACCCGCCCACGTCCTCGCCGATATAGATGCCGGCGAATCCCAGCGCCGCGGCCTTGCGCAGGACCTCGACGGGAAAGTGCCGGGTTTCATCCCAGGCCGCCGAGTTCGGGGCGAGTTCGGCCTGTGCGAACACCCTCGCCGCCTCCTCTATCGCCCGCTGATCGTCGGAGAGGGTGAAATCCATCGCTCGCTCCCGATTTCGAGGGGCCGACTTGAGCAAGTCGCGCGGCTGGCGCAAGGTGTCAACGGCGCCACTGGGTGAGGGCGCGCCGAAGCCGAGGTCGTGGCATGGCTGTTCAGTCGGTCGACGGACGCATCAGCGATTCAGCCCGCAGCCTCGCCGTCATCAACTACGCCCTGCTGTTCTCGTCGGTGTTCTTCGCCGGGGTGCCGGCGGTGATCGCCGCGGTGATCGCCTATTCCCAGCGCGACGAAGCCACGCCGCAGCTCGCCTCGCATCACGACTTCCAGATCCGCATCTTCTGGGTGGCGTTCGGCCTGGCCCTGGCGGCGGGCGTCTGCTTCCTCGGCGCCATGCTCAACATCGTCGGCGAGGTCTATCAGGTCACCAGCCTGGACGCCTGGAGCAGCCGCGAGCAGGTGCATGTGAACCTGGCCGACATCGCCTTCGACAAGACCCTGGTCGCGCTCATCGCCGGGACGGGCCTGTTCTCGGCGCTTGGGGGGCTCTGGCTGATGATCGCGCCCGCCGTCGGCTTCATCAGGCTTGCGTCCGGGCGGAGTATGGGTCACAGCGCCGGTTCATGAGCCTGCCCCCCCTCGCCCCCTACCCCGCCCTGCGTCTTCGCCGCCTGCGTCAGGCCGACTGGATCCGCCGCCTGGTCCGCGAGAGCGTCCTCACCCCGGCCGACCTGATCTGGTCGATGGTGGTGCACGAGGGCGAGGGCGAGGTTCCCGTCGCCTCCATGCCCGGCTTCTCGCGCCTGTCGGTCAAGCAATGCGCGGCCGCGGCGGTCGAGGCCAGGAAGCTGGGCGTCCCGGCCATCGCCATCTTCCCGCACATCGACGGCGCCAAGAAGGACGCCGCCGGTTCTCTGGCCGCCGATCCGAACGGCCTCGTCTCCCAGGCAGTCAAGGCGATGAAGGACGCCGCCCCCGAGGTCGGGATCATGTGCGACGTCGCCCTCGACCCCTTCACCGACCACGGCCACGACGGAATCATCGAGAACGGCCAGATCGCCAACGACGCCACCATCGAACGTCTGGTCGAACAGGCCCTGGTCCAAGCCAGGGCCGGCTGCGACATCCTCGCCCCGTCCGACATGATGGACGGCCGTTGCGCGGCGCTGCGCACGGCGCTGGAGGCCGAGGGCCTGCAGAACGCGATGATCATGTCCTACGCCGCGAAATACGCCTCGGCCTTCTACGGCCCCTATCGCGACGCCATCGGCTCGGGAAAGCTCGGCACGGCCGGCCCCGCCGACAAGAAGACCTACCAGATGGACCCGGCCAACACCGAAGAGGCCCTGCGCGAAGTCGCCCTCGACATCGCCGAAGGCGCCGACATGGTCATGGTCAAGCCTGGCATGCCCTATCTCGACATCGTCAGCCGCGTGGTCGAGGCCTTCGATATGCCGACCTTCGCGTTCCAGGTCTCGGGCGAGTACGCCATGATCATGGCCGCCGCCCAGAACGGCTGGATCGACGAGGAGCGCGCAATCCTTGAAAGCCTCGGCGGCTTCAAACGCGCCGGCGCCGCCGGAATCATCACCTACTTCGCCCCGCGCGCCGCGCGGATGCTGGGGGCCTGAGATCGCCCCGACGGCGGCGAAAGGCCTCTATTTCTCCAGCCGCGCGACCAGGCTGGAGGTGTCCCAGCGATTGCCGCCCATGGCCTGGACCTCGGCGTAATAGCCGTCGACCAGGGCGGTGACGTCGAGCCTGGCGCCGTTGACTGCGGCCTCGTCCAGCACCAGGCCGAGGTCCTTGCGCATCCAGTCGACGGCGAAGCCGAAGTCGAAGCGGTTTTCGGCCATGGTGGTCCAGCGGTTGTCCATCTGCCAGGACTGGGCCGCGCCCTTGGAGATCGCTGCGGCCACCTCCAGCGGGTCCAGCCCCGCCCGCTTGGCGAAATGCATCGCCTCGGCCAGGCCCTGCACCAGGCCGGCGATGCAGATCTGGTTGACCATCTTGGTGAGCTGGCCCGAGCCCGGCGGCCCCATCAGCCGGCTGGCCTTGGCGTAGGCCGCCATCACCGGTTCGGCCCGTTCGTAGGCGGCAGGTTCGGCCCCGCACATGATGGTGAGTTGCCCGGCCTCCGCTCCGGCCTGGCCGCCGGAGACCGGAGCGTCCACGAAGCTGCGGCCGCTCTCCTGGGCGAGGGCCGCCATCTCCCGCGCCACCTTGGCCGAGGTGGTGGTGTGGTCGACGATCACCCCGCTGGACGCCATGCCCGGCAAGGCCTGCCGCACCACGCCGCGCACGTCCTCGTCGTTCCCGACGCACAGGAATACGATTTCGGCGCCCCGGGCGGCCTCGGCGATGCTCGCAGCCGCACGGCCGTCATGGGCCTGAGCCCACCGTTCGGCCTTGGCGGGACTGCGGTTGAAGACGGCGACGTCGTGACCGGCCCTGGCCAGGTGCCCGGCCATCGGAAAGCCCATTACGCCCAGTCCCACGAACGCGACCTGCATCGCAGCTTCCCTTTCCACTCAACGCCATCTTAACGGCCTTGGCCGTATCAGGCCCTGATATCAGGGCTTGCAAGGTAGAACACCATGGCGATGGGCGAAGCGCCTATCCTGATCAAGAAGGTCAAGAAGAGCCACGGGCACGCCCATCACGGCGGCGCCTGGAAGGTCGCTTATGCCGACTTCGTCACCGCCATGATGGCCTTCTTCCTGCTGATGTGGCTGATCAACACCACCAGTCCCGAGCAGAAGCGCGGCATCGCCGACTATTTCGCGCCGGCCAGCGTGTCCGAAACCACCTCCGGCTCCGGCGGCATTCTCGGCGGCACCGCGCTGGGCGACGACGGCGCCAAGGGGGCCGGCTCCCAGGCGATCATCGAGGAGATGGCGCCGGAATCGCGCAATCCCAACGACGGCTCCCAGACCGACGCCGCCAAGGAAATGGCTCCGGAAGCCTCGACCGAGGCGCTGCGCGAGGCGGTGCTGCAACGCGAGGCCGCCGCCTTCGCCTCGGCCGCCGCCTCCCTGCGCCAGGCGCTGCAGGACATGCCCGAACTGGCCGAGCTCTCGAAGAACATCCTGATCGACGTGACGCCCGAAGGCCTGCGCATCCAACTGGTCGACCAGGAAGGCCGCTCGATGTTCGCCACCGGTCGAGCCGAGCCCAACGACCGCGCCAAACTGCTGCTGCGCGCCGTCGCCCGGGTGGTGAACCAGCTGCCCAACCGGGTCAGCATCTCCGGCCACACCAGCATGTCGGCCAACGGCCAGCGCGCCGATGGCGACTGGCAGCTCTCGGCCGCCCGCGCCGACGCCTCGCGCAAGGTGCTGCAATCGGCCGGGGTGGACCCCGACCGCGTCTATCAGGTGTCGGGCAAGGCCAATTCCGAACCGCTATATCCCGACGACCCGACCCTGGCCGGCAATCGCCGCATCGCCATCGTGCTGCTGCGCGAAGCCCCGGTGCTGCCGCCGGATCACGGCCTGCAATGAGGCGTTCGAGCCCCTGACATCTGGGAGCTTGCGCCTGGCGCTCCCATGACGCCTAATCCCTCCAGGCGCAGTTATCGAGAGCCGTCCGTGACGCAGCACTTTCCGACGCGACAGCTCAGGTTCTTCCTGACCGCGCCCAGTCCGTGCCCGTATCTGCCGGACCGTCACGAACGGAAGGTCTTCGCGCACCTGCCGCTGTCCGACGGCGCCAGCGTCAACGACAGCCTGACCCAGGTCGGGTTCCGGCGCTCCCAGAACATCGCCTATCGCCCGGCCTGCGAAAGCTGCTCGGCCTGCGTCTCGGCGCGGATTCCGGCGGGCGACTACATCTTTTCGCGCTCCGAGCGCCGCGTGCTGTCGCGCAACGACGACCTCGAACGCCACCTGGTCGAGGCCGAGGCGACCATGGAGCAGTTCGACCTGCTCCGCCGCTACCTCACCACGCGCCATGCCGACGGCGGCATGGCCGAGATGACCTGGCCCGACTATGTCGCCATGGTCGAGGACACCGCCGTCCGCACCCACATCATCGAGTACCGCGAGCGCTCGAAGGACGGCGGCCCCGGCGACCTCGTCGCCTGCACCCTGGTCGACCTGATGAACGACGGGCTCAGCCTGGTCTATTCGTTCTACGACCCGGCCCTGACCCGGCGCAGCCTCGGCTCCTTCATGATCCTCGACCACGTGACCCAGGCGCGGATCACCGGCATCCCCTACGTCTATCTCGGCTACTGGGTGCGGGGCTCTGAGAAGATGGACTACAAGATCCGCTTTTCTCCGATCGAACTGCTGCGGCCCGAAGGCTGGTCGCTGATGTCGGCCCGCGACCGCCACCGCGCCGCCACGCCCTGATCTCGTCGCCCAGCTATCCCCACGCTGGCGCAACTATCCCCAGGACCGCCGCCCTGGCTGCGTCGACCGCGTACGGCCCGCTTGGTAAACATCGCCCCGTGTTTCAGTTGACCGGACCTCGCGCATGACGCGGCAGCTTCGCCTGAGCCTCAAGCGCCCGCCGTCCCACGCCCGCGCCGACTTCGTCGAAGGCCCGTCGAACGCCCAGGCGCGCGCGGCCCTGGACGCCTGGCCGGCCTGGCCTGGCGGAGCCCTGGTGCTGTTCGGGCCCGAAGGCGTGGGCAAGTCCCACCTGGCGCACGGCTGGGCGGAGGCGCGCCAGGCGCTGCCCCTCGACCGCCAGACGCCCGACCCGGAGGCCGCCGCGGGCCGCGCCGTGCTGCTGGAGGACGTCGACCAGGGAATGGACGACGAGGCGCTCTTCCACCTCATCAACATGGCCGGGCGCGAGGGCGCCAGCCTGCTGATGACCGCGCGCGAAGCCCCCGCCGCCTGGCGCGCGGGCCTGCCGGACCTGCGCTCGCGCCTCAACGCCCTCTTCGTCGCCGAAATGGAGGCGCCCGACGACGAAGTGCTGGAAGGCGTACTTCGCAAATTCTTCCGCGAACGGAACATTCGTCCGCCGAAGGATGTCTATCCATATCTTCTACGGCGCATGGAGCGGTCTATTCCATACGCCCGCGAAATCGTGAGGCGGCTGGATGAAGCCGCCGATGATGAACAACGCCCTATTTCGCGCACACTTGCGCGACAGATTCTTGACAATGATATGGAGAATCTTGACCTTTTCGACTGAACACTTGCGGCTCTTACTTGGGTGGTCCAGAACCGCCCCATGCCGAACGATGTGCAGTCCATGACCTACGCCGCTCCCCCGCCGCAGGCCGGCGAGGCCCAGCCCCTGGCGCTC
Source organism: Phenylobacterium sp. (assembly GCF_041920015.1). Classification (GTDB taxonomy): domain Bacteria; phylum Pseudomonadota; class Alphaproteobacteria; order Caulobacterales; family Caulobacteraceae; genus Phenylobacterium. The sequence goes on along the minus strand of NZ_JAYRST010000028.1, from coordinate 6,772 downwards.
GACGCCGACCTCCTCGCCTCGCCCGAGCGCTTCTTCAACCGCGAGATCTCGTGGCTGGCCTTCAACGAGCGCGTGCTCGACGAGAGCAAGAACCCGCGCCATCCGTTGCTTGAGCGCCTGCGGTTCCTGTCGATCTCGGCCAACAATCTCGACGAATTCTACATGGTGCGCGTGGCCGGTCTGAAGGCCCAGGCGCGCGAGGGCGTGCGGGTGGTCTCGCAGGACGGCCTGACCCCTGCCGAGCAGTTGGTGCGCGTCAACGCCGAGGCCGCCAACCTGATGGCCGACCAGCAGTCGCAATGGCGCGGCCTGCGCCGGGAGCTGGCCGACGAAGGCCTGACCGTGGTGATGTCCGAAGACGTCACGCCGTCCGAGAAACAGGCCCTGGAGGCGGTCTTCCTGTCGCGGATCTTCCCGGTCCTGACTCCGCTGGCCATCGACCCGGCCCATCCCTTCCCGTTCATCCCGAACCTCGCCTTCTCCATCGTACTGAAGCTCAAGCGCGTGTCGGACGGGCGGTTGCTCTACGCCCTGGTGCCGATCCCGGCCCAGGTGGCGCGGTTCTGGGAGCTGCCCGCCGCTCCCAGCCGCCGCAAGCGGCCCGAACGCCGCTTCATCAGCCTGGAAAGCCTGGTGGCGATGTTCCTCGACCATCTGTTCCCCGACAGCGAGGTCGACGCCCTGGGGGTCATCCGCCTGATCCGCGACAGCGACGTCGAGATCGAGGAAGAGGCCGAGGACCTGGTGCGCGAGTTCGAGGTGCGCCTCAAGCAGCGCCGCCTGGGTTCGGTCGTGCGGGTGGAGATCGAGGCGGCCATGCCGCAGGATCTGCGCGCCTTCATCGTCGAGAACCTGCACGCCAAGGAAGAGGACATCATCCTCATCGACGGCCTGCTGGGCCTGGACGAACTCTCCCAGCTCATTCCCTCCAACCGCCCGGACCTGAAGTTCAAGCCGTTCGAGGCCCGCTTCCCCGAGCGTATCCGCGACCACGGCGGCGACTGCTTCGCGGCCATCCGCGACAAGGACATCCTGGTCCACCACCCGTTCGAGAGCTTCGACGTGGTGGTGCAGTTCATCCGCCAGGCCGCGCGCGACCCCAACGTGCTGGCCATCAAGCAGACGCTCTATCGCACCTCGTCGGACAGCCCGATCGTCGCGGCCCTCATCGAGGCGGCCGAGAACGGCAAGAACGTCACCGCCCTGGTCGAGATCAAGGCCCGCTTCGACGAGGAGGCGAACCTGAAATGGGCGCGGGACCTGGAACGCGCCGGCGTCCACGTCGTCTTCGGCTTCGTGGAGTACAAGACCCACGCCAAGCTCTCGATGGTGGTGCGCAAGGAGGGCGACCAGCTCCGTACCTACTGCCACTTCGGGACGGGCAACTATCACCCGGTCACGGCGCGCATCTATACCGACCTGTCGCTGTTCACCTGCGATCCGGCGCTGGGCCGCGACTCGGCCAGGCTGTTCAACTTCATCACCGGCTACGCCCGGCCCGAGCACCTGGAAAAGCTGTCGCCCTCGCCGCTGACCATGAAGGCCGACCTGCTGACCTTCATCATGCGCGAGGTCCAGGCCGCCCGCGAAGGCAAGCCCGCCGGCATCTGGGCCAAGCTCAACTCGCTGGTCGACCCGGTCGTCATCGACGCGCTCTACGAAGCCAGCCAGGCCGGGGTGCCGATCGACCTGGTGATCCGCGGCATCTGCTGCCTGCGGCCGGGCGTGCCGGGCCTGTCGGAGAACATCCGCGTCAAGTCGATCGTCGGGCGCTTCCTGGAGCATGCGCGGATCGTCGCCTTCGCCAACGGCGCGCCCATGCCCTCGGGAGAGAACCGCGTGTTCATCTCCTCGGCCGACTGGATGCCGCGCAATCTCGACCGCCGCGTCGAGTGCCTGACCCCGGTCGAGAACCCGACCGTGCACCAGCAGGTGCTGCAACAGATCATGGTCGCCAACCTGAAGGACGAAGCACAAAGCTGGACGCTCGATGCGGACGGCCGCTATACCCGGGACCCGTCATGGGACCACCCGGGCGCCTTCTCAGCGCACGAGTACTTCATGACCAATCCCAGCCTTTCCGGCCGGGGGCAGAAGGTGAAGGACATGCCGCGCGCAATCGATCATGTGGCCCCGCGCGGATAGCCGGCTGGGCGATCACGACCTGGCCCGGCGTTCGGACCAAGGCTCCCGACAGACCGCCGTCATCGACGTCGGCTCCAACTCCGTGCGCCTGGTCATCTACCGGATCGAGGGGCGCTCGATCTGGACGATCTTCAATGAAAAGGCCCTGGCGGGCCTCGGCCGCAACCTGCCCGCGACCGGCCGGCTCTCGCCTGAAGGGGTGGAGACCGCCATCGCCGCCCTGCGCCGCTTCCGGGTGGCGCTCAGCGGCTGGGACCACGCCGACATCGTCGCCGTCGCCACCGCCGCGGTGCGCGAAGCCTCCGACGGCCCGCAGTTCCTGGCCCGCGTCGAGAGCGAGACCGGCTTTCGCCTGCGCGTCCTCTCCGGCGCCGAGGAGGCCCGCTACGCCGCCCTGGGGGTGATCGCCGGCCAGCCTGACGCCGCCGGGGTCGTCGGCGACCTCGGCGGCTCCAGCCTCGAACTGGTCCACCTGGACCCCGACGCCCCCTCCGGCGGCGTCACCCTGCCGCTCGGCCCCTTCGCCCTCGGCGCGCCCAAGACCCTCGACATCGACAAGGTCCGCAAGGTCGTCGACAACCGCCTCGACAAGGCCGCGCTCAGTTTCCGCACCCGCGAGTTCCATGCCGTCGGCGGCGCCTGGCGCAACCTCGCCCTGCTGCACATGGAGATGTCCGACTATCCGCTGCGCGTGGCCCATCAGTACGAGATGAGCCGCTCGGACGCCGTCGACGTCGCCCGCTTCGTCGCCCGCCAGTCGAAGAACAGCCTGGAACGGATGCAGGGCCTGTCGAAAAAACGCTTCGACACCCTGCCCTATTCGGCCCTGGTCCTCGACGCCCTGATCCATCGGCTGGGCGTCGAGCGGATCGTCATTTCCGCCTATGGCCTGCGCGAGGGCCTGCTGCTGGAGGCGATGACGCCGGAAGACGCCGCCCGCGACCCACTGATCGAGGGTTGCGAGGCCCTGACCGCAGTGCGCGGTCTTTCCACCCATCTGGGCCTTGCCCTGCAGGACTGGCTGCAGCCGGCCTTCGAGCGCCTGTCGCCCGCGTTCGGCGCCCGCGAGCCGATCCTGATCGCCGCGGCCTGCCGCCTCGCCGACCTCGGCGCGCGGCTGCACCCCGACCATCGCGGCGAACTGGCCTTCGAGCAGGTGTTGCGCGCGCCCATCGCGGGCATGAGCCACGCCGAGCGGGCCTTCCTCGCCTGCGCCGTCTTCGCGCGCCATTCGTCGGCCCCCAACACCCCGGACCAGACCACCGTCGCCAAGGTGCTCTCCAACGAGCGGCGCCAGCGCGCGCGCGCCCTGGGCGCAGCCATCCGCCTGGGCTGCGACCTTTCCGGCCGCAATCCCGGCCTGCTGCCGCATTCGCGGCTGGCGATCGAGGGCGAGCGCCTGACCCTCACCACCGATCCCGACTGGCGCGACATGCTGCTGGGCGAGCAGACCGCCAAGCGCGCCCAGACCCTCGCCCAGGCCCTGCGCCTCAAGCTCCAGGTGGGCTGACACCGATCCGACACGGCTCCGTCATGCGCCCGTGACCAATCGCGCCGATGAACACGCCTTCCATAGGCGAGCGAACGGGACCGGTGACAATGGGCGAGAGGACTTTGTCTGCATTTCGGGGCGCGTTCGGCGGCCTTCTCGCCGCCAGCATGCTCTGCGCCGTCGCGGCGCCCGCTCATGCGGCGGAGCGGGCCCGCAACGTCATCCTCTTCATCGGCGACGGCATGGGCGTCTCGACCCTGACCGCCGCGCGAATCTACGAGGGCCAGAGGCGGGGCGCCGACGGCGCGTCCAACCTGCTGCCGTTCGAGCGTTTCCCGGACCTGGCCTTGGTGCGCACCTATTCGGCAGACAACCTGGTGACCGATTCCGCAGCAAGCGCCTCGGCCCTGCTGACCGGACGCCGCACCCTCAATGGCGCACTCGGCGTCACCGACGAGATCGCCTTGGCCGACTGCGCTTCGGCCATGGGCCGGCAGGTCCCGACCCTGGCCGAGGAGGCCAAGCAGGCCGGCCTGGCGGTCGGGGTGGTCACGACCGCAGCGATCACCGACGCCACCCCCGCCTCGCTCTACGCCCACACGCCCTCGCGCCGTTGGCAGTCGGACGCCGATATGCCCCCCGAAGCCGTCGAAGGCGGCTGCGTCGACATCGCCCGCCAGATGCTCGACCGGCCGGACGCCGCCCGGTTCGACGTCATGCTGGGCGGTGGGAGCGCCAATTTCGTCTCCGAGGACGGCAAGCGCATGGACGGCCGCGACCTCGTCGCCGAGTGGCGTAAGACCGGCGGGGCCTATGTCGCCACCGGTTCGGAGCTGAAGGCCCTGCCCCCTGGGACGAGCCGGCTGCTCGGCCTCTTCGCCCCCAACAACATGATGCGCGAAAGCGTGCGCCGCTCGACCGACACCGACGCGCCGCGCCTGGTCGACATGACCACGCGGGCCATCGAGATCCTGCGCAGGAACAAACAAGGCTATTTCCTGATGGTCGAGGGCGCGCTGATCGACAAGTCCCACCATGTCAGCCTCGCCGCGGATGCGCTGAACGAGACGGTGGAATTCGCCGAGGCAGTCGCCGCAGCCGCGGCCATGACCGATCCGAAGGACACCCTGATCATCGTGACGGCCGACCATAGCCACGGCCTGACCTTGAACGGCGGCAAGCGCGACACCCCGATCCTCGGCGTGCTCCAGGGGACGGACGACGATCCTCCGGTGGCCCTGGACGGCCGGCCCGTTCCGATCCTGATGTACGCCACCGGCCCAGGCGCGCCGGGCCCCGACGAGCCCCGCTCCGTCCCGACCGAAGCGGACATGGCCGATCCCGATCGCCTGACCTACGCCGCCATCCCCCTGCCCAGCGCGGCCCACACCGGCGAAGACGTCGCCGCCTACGCCCGCGGCCCAGGCGCCAGCCAGATCCGCGGGCTGATGGACCAGCCCGGCGTCCATCGGGCGATGCGCCAGGCGCTCGGACTCGGGAAATAGACGCCCAACAGCAAGAAGGCGGCGCTGGGGTCGCCCCGCAGCGTCGCCTTCATTTCAGATCCCGGGGGGACCTGAGGCCGCAAGGTCTTCTGAGTTTCAGAACCTGGCGAGATCGCTCTGGCCGGCCTGCCTCTCGATGTGGCGTCCTTCGCCGCCGCTTCGGGTCGCCCCGATCCAGCGTCTTCCAGAGCCTTCCGCCCGCTTTTCGGTCCGGTCTCCCGGTCCGCCGCGCCGCGTCTCCTTTCGACAGGTTCAGGCTCGCGCCGATCCGGCCTCCTGGCAAGCGTCCAGCACGCTCCATCGACCGGCGTTCGGTGGAAAGGCGGTGGGCGGATCGGTGGAGAAGTCGCGTCAGGTCAAGCAGGACAAGGCGGCGAAACCATCCACAGTTTCGTAGCCAGCTGCCTTGAGGCTTACTCCGCCGCCTCGGCGGTCCTGGCCTTCGGCGCCCGGCGCACCTCGACGACCCGCACGCGCGTCCCGTCCAGCACCAGGGCCAGTTCGCCGCGCTTCAGCCGCAGGGCGTCCTCGCCGAACGCCTCGCGCCGCCAGCCGCTCAGGGCCTGGGTCTTGGCGTTGTCGTCATTGGCGATCTGCTCCAGGTCCGAGACCGTGGCGATCAGCTTGGAGGCGACGCCCGCATCCTCCGAGCGCGCCTTCAGCAACACCTTCAACAGCTCGACCACCGCGCCCGCGGCCGGCGAGGCCTGGTGCCGGGTCTTTTCGATCACCGGGGCGTAACTCTCCGGGTCCTTCAGCGCCTCGCGCACCGCCGCCAGCAGGTCGGGGCCGAACCGCGAGCCCGAGAAACCCTTGGGCACCGAGCGCAGGCGATCCAGCGCGTCGGCGTCGGTCGGGGCTTGGGTGGCGATCTCGTCGATGGCGTCGTCCTTCAGGATGCGGCCGCGCGGCTGGTCGCGCAGTTGGGCCGTGCGCTCGCGCCAGGCCGCCACCGCCTTGAAGATCGCCAGGTACTTGGCCGTATGCCGCCGCGGCTTCAGCCGTTTCCAGGCGTTGTCCGGGCTGACGTCGTACATCGCAGGATCGGTCAGGCCCTGCATCTCGTCCACGACCCAGGCCAGCCGGCCTTCCTTCTCCAGCCGCGCGCGCAGCATCGGATAGAGCTTGGCCAGGTGCGTCACGTCGCCCACGGCGTAGTGAAGCTGGGCCTCGGTCAGCGGCCGCCGCGCCCAGTCGGTGAAGCGCGACGACTTGTCGATCTCCACTTTCAGCATCTGGCGCACCAGGGCGTCATAGGCGATCTGCTCACCAAAGCCCGCAGCCATGCCCGCCACCTGGGTGTCGAACAACGGCGTCGGCATGGCGTTGAGGTTATTGAAGATTTCCACGTCCTGCCGGGCGGCGTGGAACACCTTTTCGATGGCAGGATCGCGCAGGACCGCCAAGAACGGCTCGAGGTCGATCCCATCGGCCAGCGGGTCGATCACCGCCTCGGCGTTGGGGGATGCGGCCTGGATGAGGCAGAGTTTCGGCCAGTAGGTGGTCTCGCGCATGAACTCGGTGTCCACGGCGACGAAGGGCTGGCCTTTGATCTTGTCGCAGAACGCCTGGAGTTCGGCGGTAGTTGTAATCGGCGTCATCAAGTAGCTATACGCTCGCGCAAGGCCGA
>NZ_JAYRST010000027.1:0-38470 GCF_041920015.1 Phenylobacterium sp. | reverse complement strand
ACATCAACCTGCCGCAGCTTGGCGACGATCTCCTCGGGCTTGTGCCGCTTCTTTGCCATCTCTCCATCCATCCAAAATGGTCCTCGGACTAACTTAAGGGATGGATCACCTCGCGGGGCGCAGACCAATTGCGCCAGCAGGTCGAGCTGAGCGATGCTTGATTTTGTGGAGAGGCTGCGCACGAAAGCGCCGGCAGCGGTATCGGCACCAAGTTGGGGCTCTTTAATTGCCAGCGGCGTTTTCGCATTGATGGCGGCAAGCCGATCATCGAGCTTTGCCTTGACCTGATCACAGGCCGTAGCCAACGCTTCCAAGACACGCATTGGCTGGGGAATGTAGGCCACGGCGTTCGTCTTCTCGACGTGCACGTTGGCGCTTCTGGAGTCGAAAATGCTTATCGACGGAAGGTCAGCGTGGCTCGGCGCTTCCGGGCTCCATGCGAATTGATCCTCCGTGGCACCACGTAGGAACACAATGTTGGCGGTCTGCGGGGTAGCTGCCGCATCTTCCACGTCACGCAAGATCTTGTTGTTGCGGTCGCGTGTCCGGCAGGCGTGCTTCAGGATACGGACATAGCCAGATTTGCCTGACCCATTGTCGCCGTACACGATCGACAGTCCCGCCTGCGCGAATTCGAGTTTTTGATCGAAGGCCAGGGCATTGACGCCGGTTGGATTCTCGATACGCAACACGCTGACCGGTGCACCTAAGATACTTTGTGACGAGACATCTGCGTCTGACAACGGCGTGTGAGGCAGCGCTGGATCAAGGCAAATTTCGAGAAGTTCGTCGATCTCCTCGCTGCCAAGGATGCCGCTCTGAACAAGTCGGCGCAAAGCATCTCGTTGCCAAGCCGGACGCGTAGCAGACCAAGCAAGCACCTCGGCAAAAGCGAGGTTTTCGGTCAGCGTTTCTTCGTTGGTAGATTGAGCCTCAGCCATCAGCCTTTGCCACCTTTCTTGTCGGAGTCCCAGGCCGGGAGAATGAACGGCTGGCCATGGTCGATAGGAACGCGAATTGACGTTTCCCCCCACTCGGCGGGCGCTGCAAGCGCGATGATGAAGCGCGACGAGAGGTCGGCATATTCGCCTTCCGGCATGGGCGTATGTCGTTCGGGCAAGCGGCGGAAAAGATGAGTATGATAGACCCAAACGTCATTGCCCCTGAGCAAGACCAAGAGCTGCTTGATCCGGCGGCGAACGGCGATTTCTTCGCTTGGGGCCACCTTCTCTAGGATGCTCCGGACGGACCACGTTAGGCCGTCCAAAATGCCGATCAGCTCTTCCGCGTACTCAGCCGCCTCATCCGTCAGCGAGATCATAATTTCGCAAGCGAAGTCGTTCGAGCTGTTTGCCTGCTTGAACAGCAGACCTTCATCCATCGTCACATTTGCGAGGTCGTAGTCGTACCGGGAAACCAAACGCTCTTCGCGCATCTCAGCAATGACAGCAGAGAAAACCTCGCCGGCGCCCGCGGTCTTTGATTGAGTGGCATCACAAGGAAACGAGATTTGCTCCCGGCGGACGTTCAAAACCTTCGCAAGTCGGTCAAGAACGTCTACTGGTACAGGCGCATTTTTGTTTTCGATCTCGCGAAGCGTCCGTTCGCTGACCCGAACCTCATAGGCCAATTCTTTCTGTGTCGAGACACGCTCGGCGTTGGTGCGGAGCCTCTTTATTTGGCTTCCATCGGGGGTAACTTTCTTCACTGTCGCCTCGGTTTGTAATTGTCGATTTAGGCACAGTATAACAGTCGACCTGCGAGTAGTCGGCAACAAACCGGCAGCTAACCGGCAAGCGCGCGGCAAGCCTGCGAGCGCGGCGGCTTTCACTCGCAGATCGATGCCCCAAAATCCCGGCGGGGCGGTTGAAACAGCACATCGACAGCAGCCGTTCCGAATGGAGGGCCTTGCCTCATCGGCGATCCATGGCCAGATCCTCCTGATACTGATGCCAGCCGTACATATCTTGTATGGGCTCGGCCATGACCTCATCGAGGTCGTCGATTTCCTGATGGAGCCGAGCATAGCAATCCAGGACAGCGAGATCGTCCATGCCGAGCCGCAGCTTGGCTGCTTGCCGACGCCAACTGGCAAACGGCAACTTCTTATGACGGGGCTTCCATTCAGGAAGAAGCCTTTGGTTCGCCTCGATCAGAACGCTGCTTCCGCGGGCGATGGAAAGCCGATCCGGATCGAACGGTTCAAAGGGAGTCTGGGTCGCTTTTAACTGGCGCTCACGCTCACGATGACGGCGCACTACCTCCGCGATCGTGTCGGCCTCGAGTTGAACACGACGTAGGGTCTGAGTGGGGTCATCCTTACCGCTGCGACCCTTAGCGATTATTCCGAAATCGGTTTCCGATTTCCCTGCGAGGCCGATTAAGTGCTCCGCCAATGCATTGCCGAGCAGAAGAGGGTCGGGATCGACGCGCGCGGCGACGCGCATGCAGAACGCCGATACGTCGACCTTGCAAGCATACCGCCGCGTCTCCGCAAGCTCGGGAAAATGTTCGATGATCTCACCCCGGGAGAGTGACTCCTCCCAACGCAGGAAACGCACCGGCCTCAGCAATTGCGGCGCGTAGCTCAGTACGAGTTTGAGGTATAGGCGGGCGAGGGGGCCGATGACAGGGTCGTCGCGCAGACCAACATGGTAGAGCTGATTGCGATAGCCGTGAAGGATCTGAACAGATCTGACGTCAACGTCCGCGAAATAGCCTGCCCGCTTTAACAGGGACGTCTTCGCATCAAAATTTTGCCCACGTCCAGCGAGCTTATCTTTCAGGGTCAATTTTGGGCTTGCTAATCTGCTATCTTCTTCGATCAGTTCTAAGCATCTTTGATGGCACATCAGCTCGAAAGCATTGTCGATTAAGATCAGCGCCATCCGGCTGCTGAGCGGACGTGCCGCCGATAGTTCCGCGGCCGCTCTGTCGAGTTGCTCAGCAAGAGGTAGGATGAAGCGCATCAGACCTCCGGCGAGAGGTACTTGCGAGACAGCATCGCTTTCAAAGTGCGCCGAGCCCCCACGTTTTGATTATTCGAAGCGTCACGCGACCCGCCTAGCCAGGCGCTCATGCTCTGCGATGAGGAAAGTCAGATAGCTTCGTATGAGGTTGCAGTAGAGGCGTGCCTCATCGATCTGGAGCGCAAGGCCCTCCCTGAGATCGACCCCGTGACGGACGCCACCACCCGTCGGCGAGGAAAGATAGCCATGCAACGTCATCATCCATTGCAGGATTTGCTCTTGATGCCCGCGGCCGCGCTGGCGTAGTTCGCCGATGATTTCGTTGAAGTACCGACCCTGGATGCTGCCGTCTAAGATCTCAGGACCACGAAACGCCGTCGAGATCGTCTCCAGCAGCCAAAGGACCTCTTGGACGGCCTGACGGCCGTTGCCTTCGCTCAACGAGTGCTGGGAGGCATCAAGAGATTCGTTGATGATCGCTTGCGCCTGCACATCGAGAGATGGGGGAGCGTCGGGTACGTTGATCGGAATGTGGACCCGCGTTGCGACCAGCATGGGAGGGTCGAGCTGATAGCCAGCGTCTGCGTCCGCGAGGATGCGGTTTATCCGCCCGGCATCCGGCACGACCATGGTAGGATTGCGGGCGCGAAGTTCCTGGCATGCATCCCAGAATGCCTCGATGAATATGGGGGCGTTCGTCTCCGCACGCGCCATATCTCGGTCGAGATCTTCGGATGCGAACCGTTCGTTGGTGCTCGGCCAATACTCTGTGTTGGCTGCGGCGCAGAAGCGAGCCTTGAAATGCTCCAAAATAGCCTTCCGCTGGCCTTGCCCGCAAACGCGGTTGATGAGATCGCGAAAGCCCTCTTGGACGGCGGCTTCTATCGGGCCGGGACTGTCAAAACGCCATCTGCCATCGAACTGGAGCATCGGGTGTCACCGCGCTGCCGCCGACTTTCGGCGTGCTACGGTGCGCATAGGTCTGTCGTGGGAGACGGTTCCATCGCTGAGACGCTGGAGCCGGATGGCCGGCCGCCCCGGCAGATTCACCGTCAGCTCAAGTTTTCCGCCGATCGCCTCAACGTAGCTGCGCAGTGTCGATAGGTACATGTCAGCCTGCTTTTCGATCTTCGAGACCGACGGTTGCTTTATCTTCAGCGCCGCAGCGATGTCCTCCTGCGCCTTCCCGGCGATCTGACGCATCTCGCGCAGGCCCTCAACCTCCTGCTTCAGTTCCTCATAACGGGCTTCGATCTGCTCCTGCTGATCGCGGGGCAGAGAAGCAATGACGTCGTTAAGGCTCCGGCCCATCGATCAATCCTTCTTTGCGGATTTCAGGCTTTCCAGATGTGCGGAAAACCGACTGTCCGCCTTTGCGATAAGCTGCTTGTAGAAGCGCTTCTGGCTGCCGCCGGATTTGTCGCCTGCAACGAGAAGGATGGCCTTCCGTTCGGGATCGAAGGCGAAGGCAGCACGCCATTCGCCGTCGGCGGCAGAGAAACGCATCTCCTTCATATTGGCGTGCTTCGAGCCGTTGAGCGTGTCGGCGTATGGCCGACCGAGCTGCGGACCGAATTCGCCGAGCAGTTTCGCAACTGCCAGCAATTGGGTCTGAACCTCGCGCTCAAAAGCCAGGAACTCCGCCTCGAAGGCGTCATGCAATCTAACATCCCAGGTCATATAGCTTCCAAGCTATGTTGAGTCAATGGCGAGCGGGGCATTAGTTGCCACCCTCGGCCACGCCAGCCTGGCGAAGCAGATCGCCAAGGCTCTTTCCACCGATCCAACATCGCGCAATGACGCGGTCAAAGGAGCGGCCGCGGCCGCCGCGCCCACGTTCGGCCGTGCAGGTGATCTCGCGCCGAAGGGCGACGCGTTCGAGCGCCGCTTTCGCCGCGGGACCGCCTGGCGTGTGCAGCTCCGGGGCATCGAAGTCGGCAAGGCGCACCTCGATCCACTCGTTGGGGTCCGATGTACGCCCGACGCAAAGACCGTCGCCGTCGCCGACATAACGGACCAAGCCGGAGAACTCGACTCCAACCTGCGAGGGGACAGGCGCCTCGCATGGATCTGCATGGGCCGGGACCGCAAAGCAGGCCGTGACGAATGCGCCGGTGACAGCGATGAAGCGACCGCTCACGCGGCCTTCTTCAAGGCGCTGCCGCCCTTCTTCTTCGCTAGCAGCGCCCGGACGAACTTATCCCACTTGGCCATGCCGGCGCGCTTTTCGACCATGTAGTTCCAGCGATCGTAGTGCTTCGAACTGACGTCCTGAAGGGCGTGGTTCTGAAGCCGATCGCGGATTTCCTTCGGCACACCAGCTTTTCCGGCGAGCGTCTTGAAAGTGCGCCGGAGATCGCGGTTCGTGACGTAGGGGATCACGCCGCGATCGCGCTGACGCCACATGAACGAGTATAGAGTGCCATGGCTGACCGGCTTTGACTGGTCCGTGGCGGAGGGGAAGAACCATCCATATTCGTTGGGCTTGATGGACTCGATCAGTTCGGCCGCGAGCGACGGGACCGGGACAGCGTGCGGCTGGAGGTTTTTGGTCTTCGACCAGTCGATGATCCGCTCTTTGGCGTCCCACTGGTCGACATGGAAGCGAGCGATCTCCTCAACGCGCTGTCCGGTCAGCATGAGAAGCTGCACGGCGCGGAGGTAGGAGGGAGTGACTGGCACATCGGGGCATTCGAGCCAACGATAGAGCTGCAGGAACTCGTCCTCATCCAGCCAGCGCGTGCCCTGGACCTTGGGCTCCGTCGGGATGCCGGTGGCCGGATTAAAAGGGATGCGGAAGCGGCGAGCCGATTGCTGTCGATAGTCGTTGTCGGATTTCATACCCCAGCCAAAGGCCGCGTGGAGATACGACCGCACATGATCGGCCATCGACTTCGCGCCACGATCATAGATCGGACGGATTAGCTCGATGATCTCCTCGGCCTCGATCTCGCGGGCGAGGCGGTTTCGTCCGAGCGTATCGGCAATCTTGTTCAGGCCTTTTTCCGTCTCCTTCCACGATGGCTTGCCGGCGGCCTTGAGCGACGCGACATAGCCCTCGAATAGGTCCGCGACCGTGCCAGGACGCGTATCCGTTGCGATCTTGATGCTTCGGCCCTTCTGGATCACATCCGCGAAGTCGCGCTTGAAGACCGCGCGCGCGTCAACGAGGGACATCGAGGGATACGCACCGATCTTCTTCTTGGTGCGCTTGCCATCACGCCACTGCTGGGCCATCCAATCGGCGGTCACGCGCTTGGGCATTGGCTTGAGGACAAGGACGAGACGGCCGGTGCCGCGTCCATCGCCGTCGGCGAGATTTTCTTGCTTCTGGCTCACCTCGACGCGCTTGAGCGCATGCCGGATGGCGGTGTCGGTCAGGCTGGGCATCGCGATTCTCCTGTTCCGCAACTGGGATCGGTTCAGGAGAAACAGGGGTCGCTTGCTGGGAGCGGAGAGCCGTTTTCTACCCCTTAAACCGCCCCCAGTTTGCCAAAACCGTCCCCACTACGCAATGCCAAAAATGCCCGAGTTTGCTAGTGTTTCAGCGTGCTTGTGCGTGCTCCAGCGTGATCTTATTGACCGAGTGGGATGGTTTTGTACCAGGACTGCGAGAACTGCGCGCGCGGCGTCGCGAACGCGAAATCGCCGTCCTGTTCGCCGTCTTCGATGAGTGGATCGCCCGTCTCATCGCCGAGCGTCGGATATCGCCGGGCGGCAGTGACCTGCTCGATCGGCTGATCGCCGCCCGTGATCCCGAGACGGGGCGGGGCCTTGGCGACCGCGAGGTGCGCGACCAGTTCGTGACGATCTTCATCGCTGGACACGAGACGACCGCCGTCGCCCTGGTCTGGACCTGGTACTTGCTGGCGGTCCATCCGCAGATCGAGGCGCGATTGCATGCCGAACTCGACGCCTCTCCTGATGCGCCGCCAGCCTATGCACGCCAAGTGATCGAGGAGGCGATGCGGCTCTTGCCGCCGGTCCCGCGTATCCCGCTACGGCAGGCGCAGGCAGATGACGTGATCTGCGGCGTGCGCATCCCAAAGGGGGCGTTGGTTTGCGTCGCGCCCTGGGTCGTCCACCGCCACCGTACACTTTGGGCCGATCCAGAGCGCTTCGATCCTGATCGCTTCGCTGGCGAGCGTCCGGCCCGATACGCCTATCTGCCCTTCGGGGCGGGGCCGAGAGTCTGCATCGGCGCCTCGCTGGCCGTGACGGAAGCGGTGATCGTGCTTTGTGAAATCGCTCGCCGTTACCGTCTGAAGCTGCTCAATCCGGGCGAGGTCGGCATGAGGCCCCGTCTGACCCTCCGCCCAATGGGATCAATTGGGATGGAACTGGTCGCCAGGGGCTCTTGACCCCGTTCGCGTGGGCCATCACTTTCCGCGCGGACCAGACGGCCGGGCGATCGCGGCCGCCTTCGGGCGGTCGAGGAAAGTCCGGGCTCCACTATGACATGGCGGCGGGTAACGCCCGCCGGGGGCGACCCCAGGGATAGCGCCACAGAGAGCAGACCGCTCCGGTTTCGATCGGAGCAAGGGTGAAAGGGTGGGGTAAGAGCCCACCGCGGACCTGGCGACAGGGACGGCATGGCAAGCCCCGCCAGGAGCAAGACCGAATAGGGATTCCGCGCCCCGCAAGGGGCAGGGCCGTCATAGGCCCGAGGCGTCCGGGTAGGTCGCGAGAACCGTCCAGCAATGGGCGGTCCAGAGGAATGATCGTCGCGCCCGCTTGCGGGCGGCACAGAACCCGGCTTACAGGCCGTCTGGTCCCCAGTTTCCGCAAACCCTCCGGCTGGCCCCTGGCGAGGCGGCGGTTATACTTAACAAGTTCTCCGTATGTTCTGTTGATCGTCTGTGAGTGAAAGTTGCGGCGCTGCGGAACACCTTTGAAATCCCCCGAAATCGCCGTTTGGAGTCATTGTATCCCAGTTGATCCCATGTTAACCCAATCAGCATCCGTTGAGGATGGGCGAGGGGCCGCGCGAGGCGGTCTCCACGGTCCGAAACGGGGTTGGTCTGGCGGCCCGCGCGGGGTCGCTGTCTGGGGCGCGGCGGGATGTTTCTCTCGACCTTCGAGAAACAGGTGGACGCCAAGCGGCGCATCGTCGTGCCGCTGGAATTCCGCGCGCTCCTGTCGGGGCCGTTCGACGGCGTCGTCGTCTTCCCCTCCATCGAGGCCGACTGCGTCGAGGGCGGCGGCAAAGCTCTGTTCGACCGCTATACGGGCCTGATCGAGGAACTGCCGTTCGGCGATCCCGTCCGCTCGGCCATCGAGCTTTCGGTCCTGGGCGGCCAGGTGCGGATGAACTTCGACACGGCCGGCCGGATCACCCTGCCCGAGCAGCTTTGCGAGCAGTTCGGCCTTGCCGACTGGGTCGTCCTCGTCGGGCTCGGCGACCGCTTCCAGATCTGGAACCGCGAGGCCTTCCAGGTCCATCGCGCCGCTCAACGCGACATGGCGCGCGCCGGCCTGGCCGAACTGCGCGCCCAGCAGCGCGCCGCCCGCCTGGGAGCCGTCCAATGAGCGCGCCCCACACCTCCGTCCTGCTGGCCGAAGTGGTCGCCGCCCTCGAGCCTGGCCCCGGCAAGCTGATCGTCGACGGCACCTTCGGCGCCGGCGGCTACAGCCGCGCCTTCCTCGCCGCCGGCGCCCGCGTCGTCGCCTTCGACCGTGACCCCAGCGCCCGCCGCTTCGCCGAGGGGCTGGGGGAGGACTTCCGCCTGGTCGACGGCCGATTTTCGCAGATGGCCGAGGAGCTGGGGGAGGGGGCGGCCGACGGCGTGGCGCTCGATCTCGGCGTCTCGTCCATGCAGCTCGACCAGGCCGAGCGCGGCTTTTCCTTCATGCGTGACGGGCCGCTCGACATGCGCATGGGCGCCGACGGCCCGACCGCCGCCGACATCGTCAACACCGCCGAGCCGCAGGAACTGGCCCGCATCTTCTACGTCTATGGCGAGGAGCGGCAGTCGCGCCGCGTGGCCGCTTTCATCGCTCGCCGCCGCGCCGAACAGCCCTTCACCCGCACCCTGGACCTGGCCGAGGTGATCGAGCGCGCCCTGGGCGGGCGCCGCGGCGCCAAGGTCCATCCGGCCACGCGCTCGTTCCAGGGCCTGCGCATCGCCGTCAACGAAGAGCTGAGCGAGCTGGAAGCCGGCCTCGTCGCCGCCGAGACCGTGCTCAAGCCCGGCGGGCGGCTGGCGGTCGTCACCTTCCACTCGCTGGAGGACCGCATCGCCAAGGCGTTCTTCGCCGAACGCGCAGGCAGGCTTCCGGGCGGCTCGCGCCACGCGCCGCCTGTGGAGGCGGGCGCGCCGGCCAGTTTCACGCTGCTGTTCAACGGCGCCCACGCTCCGGGCGAGGCGGAAACCGCGGTCAATCCGCGCGCGCGCTCGGCCAAGCTGCGCGTGGGGGTTCGCACCGCCGCGCCGGTGTGGAAGGAAGCGGCATGAGCTTGATCGACCGCAAGATTCGGGGTTTCCGCCTCATCGACCTCGTCGCCCTCGGCGTGCTGATCGCGGTGATCCTCGGGGTCTACCTCGCCAAGACCATCGCCGGCCGCGAGCGCGCCGAGATCGCCTCGGTCGAAAAGCAGATCGACGCCGAAAAGGCCCGCATCCGCCTCCTGCAGGCCGAGGTCGCCCACCTGGAGCAGCCGGCCCGTATCGAAGCGCTCTCCAGCGCCCACCTGGGCATGGTCCCGGTCCAGGCCCGCAACGAGGCCACCCTCGACAATCTGGGCGAAGTCGCCCTTGGGAAGAAGACGCCGTGAGCCTTGCCCATCCTAGCTTTGAAGCGCCCGGCTGGCGCTGGCTGAAGGCCAGGGTCTGGGGGCTGGAGCACGCCTTCGAGCGCGCCCGCGCCGCCGGCAAGGCCGAGGACGACACGCGTATCCGCATCTTCTTCGTCCTGACCCTCTTCACCATCGCCTTCGTGGTGCTGGCGGTGGGGGCGACGCGCGCGGCCCTGTTCTCCGACGCCGGCCGCGGCGGCGGCTATGTGGGCGCGGTCGGCGCGGCGCGCGCAGATCTGGTCGACCGCAACGGGGCCATGCTGGCCGCCGACCTGCTGCACTACGGCCTCTATGTCGACCCGCGCGAGATCTGGGACGCCGACGAGGTCCGCCGCGCCCTGCGCGCCGCCCTGCCGGACATCAACCGCCAGCGCCTGGAAAAGGTGCTGCGCGGCGAGCGCCGCGGTTTCGTGATCGCCGGCCTGACGCCCGAGCAGCGCGCCCGCGTCCACGCCCTCGGCCTGCCGGGCGTGAGCTTCGAGCCGGAAGAACGCCGCGTCTATCCGCTCGGGCGCACCGCCGCCCACCTGATCGGGTTCGCCGACACCGGCGGGGTCGGCCTGGCCGGGGCCGAGCGCGCGCTCAACGACACGATCCGCGCCGGCGCGCCGGGCAAGGCCGCCGTGCCGCTCTCCATCGACCTGCGCGTCCAGGCCGCCCTGGAGGACGAACTCTACAAGGCCGCCGCCGAGTTCCAGCCGCGTGGCGCCGTCGGCGTCGTCACCAACGTCCACACCGGCGAAATCCTCGGCCTGGCCAGCTATCCCACCTACGATCCGAACCAGGTGGCCAAGGCCAGCGACGATGCGAAGCTGAACCGCGCCGCCGCCTCGATCTATGAGATGGGCTCGACCTTCAAGGCGTTCACCGTCGCCATCGGCCTCGATACGGGCGTGGCCACGCCGTCCTCGACCTTCGATGCGCGCCAGCCCTTCCAACTCGGCTACCGGACCATCAAGGACTACCACGCCGCCCGCAAGATCCTGACCCTGGTCGAGGTGTTCCAGCACTCGTCCAACATCGGCACCGCCAAGCTGGCCGAGAGCATCGGCGGCGAACGCCTCAGCAAGTATTTCGCCGACCTGGGCCTCACCCGCCCGGCCAAGGTCGAGCTGATGGAGTCGGCCCGTCCCCTGACCCCGCGCAAGTGGGACATGGACGCCGTCGCCTCCACCTCCTTCGGCCACGGCATGAATGTCAGCCCCCTGGCGGTGACCAGCGCCATGGGCGCGCTGCTGAACGGCGGCTATCTCGTGCCGCTCACCATCAAGAAGCTGGAGCCGGGCCAGCGGCCGCAGGGCCAGCGGGCGGTCTCCGAGCAGACCTCGCTGCAGATGCTGCAGATCATGCGCGCCAACGTCATCGGCGGCAGCGGCAAGTCCGCCAATGCGCCTGGCCTCAGCGTCGGCGGCAAGACCGGCACGGGCGAGAAATACGATCCGGCCATCCGCGGCTACTCGACCAAGCGCCAGGTCTCCTCCTTCGCCGCCGTCTTCCCGACCTCGGGTCCGGTCGAGGCCGACCGCTACTTCGTGCTGATCCTGCTGGACGAGCCGCACGGCACCGCCAAGACCTACGGCAATTCCACCGGGGGCTGGGTCGCCGCGCCGGCCGCGGGCCGCGTCATCGACCGCATCGCCCCGTTCCTGCACGTCAAGCGCGAACCCGATCTCATCAAGGTGGTCGGCGAGGGCTCGATCGCCGCGGCCCCGCTGGGCGACGGTCACTGATGGGCAAGCTGCTTTCAGAGCTCGTCCAGCGCCGCCTGGACGTCGATCCGCAGATCGAAGGCGTCGCCGCCGACAGCCGCAAGGTGAAGCCGGGCTTCCTGTTCGCCGCCCTGCCGGGCTCCAAGGTCGACGGCGGCGAGTTCGCGGCCAAGGCCGTGGCCGCCGGCGCCGTGGCGGTGATCGCCGGCCAGGATATCCCCGGCCTTGGCGTTCCGGTGATCGTCACCCCCGATCCGCGCCGCGTGTACGCCCTGGCCGCCCGCGCCTTCTGGGGCGCGCAGCCGCCGGTGGTCGTGGCCGTCACCGGCACCAACGGCAAGACTTCGGTCGCCGCCTTCTGCCGCCAGATCTTCAACGCCCTCGGCCACAAGGCCGCCAGCATGGGCACCCTGGGCGTGCGCGCCACGGGACTGGGTCTGGACGAGCAACTGACCCCGCCCGGCCTCACCACGCCCGACGCCGCCGACGTCGCCGAGCTGATGGCGATCCTCGCCGCCAAGGGCGTGACCCACATGGCCATGGAGGCGTCCTCCCATGGCGTCGACCAGCGCCGCCTGGACGGCGTGGAGCTGAAGGCCGCCGGGTTCCTGAACCTCACCCAGGACCATCTCGACTACCACCACACCATGGAAGCCTATCGCGAGGCCAAGCTGCGCCTGTTCGAGGATCTGCTGCCGCGTGGCGGGGTGGCGGTGCTGAACGCGGACTCCGAGGCCTACGGCGCCTTCGCCGCGGCCGCGGTCTCGACCGGCAAGAGCGTGTTGTCGGTGGGCGAGAGCGGGCAGGGGCTCAAGCTGCTGGACTGCGTCCCCACGCCCGAGGGCCAGGCCCTGAAGATCGAGGTCAAGGGCAAGACCTACGCCGTGCGCCTGCCGCTGGCCGGCGCCTTCCAGGCCTCCAACGTGCTGGTCGCCGCCGGCCTCTGCATCGCCGCGGGCGAGCCGGCGGCCGGCGTCATGGCCGCCCTGGAGGGGCTTCAGGGCGCGCCCGGCCGCCTCCAGCGCGTCGGCTCAGGCCCGCGTGGCGGCGAGGCCTATGTAGACTACGCCCATACCCCCGACGGCCTGGAGACCGTGTTGCAGTCCCTGCGCCCGCACGTTTCGGGCAAGCTCATCGTGGTGTTCGGCGCCGGCGGCGACCGCGACAACACCAAGCGTCCGCTGATGGGCCTGGCCGCGGCCAAGTTCGCCGATATCGCCATCGTCACCGACGACAATCCCCGCAGCGAGGACCCGGCTGCCATCCGCGCCCAGGTGCTGGCCGGCGCCCCCGGCGCGCGCGAGGTCGGCGACCGTCGCCAGGCCATCGCCGCGGGCGTCGCCCTGCTGGGCCCGGGCGACGTGCTGGTCGTCGCCGGCAAGGGGCACGAGCAGCATCAGATCATCGGCTCCACCGTCCATCATTTCGACGACGTCGCCGAGGTGGCCGCCGCGCTGGAGGCCGCCCATGTCTGACCCCCTCTGGACCAGTGAGGAGATCGCCGCGGCGACCGGCGGGCGGTTGGACGGCCAGGCCTTCTCCGTGAACGGCGTCTCCATCGATACCCGCAGCATCGAGGCCGGCGACCTCTTCGTCGCCCTGGCCGGCGTGCGCGACGGTCACGAGTTCGTCTCCCAGGCCCTCGCGGCCGGCGCGGCGGCCAGCCTGGTCTCCAAGCCTGTCGAAGGCTCGAGCATCCTCGTCGCCGACACCTTCAAGGCCCTGGAAAAGCTGGGGGAAGCGGCGCGCGAGCGTGCGCCCCAAACCCGCCGCGGCGCCGTCACCGGCTCGGTCGGCAAGACCAGCGTCACCCAGGCGATCCGCGCCGGGCTGGAGCGCGCCGGCCGCGCCCACTCGTCGGTCAAGAGCTACAACAACCACATCGGCGTGCCGCTGACGCTCGCCCGCATGCCCCGCGACACCGAGCGCGCGGTCTTCGAGATCGGCATGAACCATGCGGGCGAGATCAGGCCCCTGTCGCGCTTCGTGCGCCCGCATGCGGTGGCCATCACCACCGTCGGCCCGGTCCACACCGAGAACTTCCCAGACGGCGAGGCCGGCGTCGCCCGCGCCAAGGCCGAGATCTTCGCCGGGATCGAGCCGGGCGGCCTCGCCGTCCTCAACGCCGACAACCGGTGGTTCGACTTCCTCAGCGAGGAGGCCCATAAGGCCGGCGCCGGGGTCCACAGCTTCGGACGCGACGTGAGTTGTGACGCTCAACTGGTCGATTTCGTTCCGGAATCCGGCCGCGCCATCGTCCGCGCCCGCCTGCACGGCAAGGCGCTCGACTTCCCCATCCTCCAGACCGGGTTCCACTGGGGCCCCAACAGCATGGCCGTCTTGCTGATGCTGGAGGCGCTCGGCGTCTCTCTGGACGACAGCCTCGCCGCCCTCGGCGCGTTCGAGCCCCTGGCCGGCCGCGGCGCCGAGACGACGGTGCGTTTGCCGGGCGGCGCCTTCACCCTGATCGACGAGAGCTACAACGCCAATCCGGTCTCCATGGCCGCCGCCTTCGCCAGCCTCGGCGCGCGCAAGGCCGAGGGGCGGCGCATCGTCGCGCTGACCGACATGCTGGAGCTCGGTCCCGAAGGCCCGGCCTTCCACGCGGGCCTGGCCGCGCCGCTCGCCGCGGCCGATGTCGATCTCGTCTTCGCGGCCGGGCCGCTGATGAAATCCCTGTGGGACGCCCTTCCGTCGACTCGGCGAGGCGGCTACGCCGGAACCGCGGCGGAGCTGGCGCCGCTGGTCAGCGCGGCCGTAGAGCCGGGCGACCTGGTGATGGTCAAGGGGTCCAACGGCTCGAGGGCTGGCGCGGTCGCTGCTGCGCTGGCCGCCCTCGGCGCGCGTTCGGGGGAGACGGGCTGATGCTCTACTGGCTGTATCAGCAGCTCGCGTCCGATGGCTATGTGCCGTTCCTGAACCTGTTGAAATACCAGACCTTCCGCACCGGCATGGCCCTGTTCACGGCCCAGCTCGTGGTCGTGGCCATGGGCTCGCGCTTCATCCGCTGGATGCAGGCCAAGCAGGGCAAGGGCCAGCCGATCCGCACCGACGGCATCGAGCGCCACGTGGTCGAAAAGGCCGGCACCCCCACCATGGGCGGGGTGATGATCCTGGCCGGCCTGCTGGTCGGCACGCTGCTGTGGTCGGACCTTTCCAACGTCTATGTCTGGGCGGTGATCCTGGTCACCGCCGGCTACGGCGTCCTCGGCTTCACCGACGACTACGCCAAGGTCACCAAGCAATCGACCGACGGGGTCTCGGGCAAGCTGCGCCTGGCCATGGAGGCGGTGATCGCCATCGCCGCCGTGGCCCTGATGGTGGTGTTCGGCACCAGCCCGCCGGAAACGCCGGACCTTTCGACCTCGGTCGCCTTCCCGGTCTTCAAGCAACTGCTGCTGCCGCTCGGCTGGTTCTACCTGGCCTTCGGCGCCTTCATCATCGTCGGCGCGGCCAATGCGGTGAACTTCACCGACGGCCTCGACGGCCTGGCCACCGTACCGGTGATGATCGCCGCCGCCGCCTTCGGCTTCATCGCCTATCTCGTCGGCAACTACGTCTTCGCCCAGTACCTGAAGCTGCATTTCGTGCCCGGCGTGGGCGAGGTGGCGGTCTATTGCGGGGCGATGATCGGCGCCGGCCTCGGCTTCCTCTGGTACAACGCCCCGCCGGCCAAGATCTTCATGGGCGACACCGGTTCCCTGGCCCTCGGCGGCGGCATCGGCGCCGTGGCCGTGGCCACCAAGCACGAGATCGTGCTGGGCATCATCGGCGGCCTCTTCGTCATGGAGACCCTCTCGGTGATGATCCAGGTCGCCTCGTTCAAGCTGACGGGCAAGCGGGTGTTCCGCATGGCCCCCATCCACCACCACTTCGAGAAGCTGGGCTGGTCGGAATCGACCGTCGTCATCCGCTTCTGGATCATCGCCGTCATGCTCGCCCTGCTGGGCCTGGCGACCTTGAAGCTGCGGTAGGGGAGGGCGGTCGTCTCATGATCCCGGTCCGCGGCTTCGAAGGCAGGACGGTCGCCGTGTTCGGCCTGGCCCGTACGGGCCTGACGGCTGCGCGCGCCCTCCTGCTCGGCGGCGCCAAGGTCGTGGTCTGGGACGAGAAGGACGCCAGCCGCGAGGCGGCCAGGGCCGAGGGTTTCGAACTGCTCGACCTTTCGAGCGCCGACTGGTCGCAGTTCGCCGCCCTGATGCTGTCGCCCGGCGTGCCGCTGACTCACCCCAAGCCGCACTGGACCGTGGAGAAGGCCAAGGCCGCCGGGGTCGAGATCGTCGGCGACATTGAACTCTTCGCCCGCACCGTCAACGCCGCGCCCGAGCACAAGCGCCCGAAGGTCGTCGCCATCACCGGCACCAACGGCAAGTCGACCACCACCGCCCTGATCGGCCACGTCTGCGCCGCCGCCGGCCGCGACGTGCGCGTCGGCGGCAATATCGGCCAGGGCGTCCTGGGCCTGGAGGACATGCATGGCGGGGCCGTCTACGTGCTGGAGCTGTCGTCCTACCAGCTCGACCTGACCTCCAGCCTCAAGCCCGACGTGGCGGTGCTGCTCAACGTCTCTCCAGACCATCTCGACCGCCACGGCGGCATGGAGGGCTATGTCGCCGCCAAGCGCCGCATCCTGCTGAACCAGGGCAAGGGCGACACCGCCGTCATCGGCGTCGACGATCCCTGGGGCCAGCGTATCTGCACCGAGATCACCGCCGCCAACCGCCGGACCATCGTGCCGATCTCGGCGTCGAAGGCCATGGGCCGCGGGGTCTACGTCCTCCAGGGCCTGCTCTACGACGCCACCGGCGAGCGGGCGGTCGAGGTGACCGACCTCCTGCGCGCCCGTTCGCTGCCTGGCCGCCACAACTGGCAGAACGCCGCCGCCGCCTATTCGGCCGTCCGGGGCCTTGGCCTCACCGCCCAGGAGGCCGCCGACGGCCTGCTCAGCTTTCCCGGCCTCGCCCATCGCATGGAGACGGTCGGCACGGTCGGCAAGGTGCGCTTCGTCAACGACAGCAAGGCCACCAACGCCGACGCCGCGCGCCAGGCCATGTCCAGCTATCCGAAGTTCTACTGGATCGCCGGCGGCGTGCCCAAGGCCGGCGGCATCGACAGCTTGACCGACCTCTTTCCGCGCATCGAAAAGGCCTATCTGGTCGGCGAGGCGGCCCCCGCCTTCGCCCAGACCCTGAAGGGCAAGGCCAAGCTCGCCGAATGCGGAACCCTCGCCGGCGCGGTCGCCGCGGCCTATGCCGACGCCGCGGCTGGCGGCCAGGACGCCATCGTCCTGCTCTCGCCCGCCTGCGCCTCCTTCGACCAGT
Source organism: Phenylobacterium sp. (assembly GCF_041920015.1). Classification (GTDB taxonomy): domain Bacteria; phylum Pseudomonadota; class Alphaproteobacteria; order Caulobacterales; family Caulobacteraceae; genus Phenylobacterium. The sequence goes on along the minus strand of NZ_JAYRST010000027.1, from coordinate 21,675 downwards.
TCCCCGACTTCGAAGCCCGCGGCGAAGCCTTCCGCGCCGCCGTCCAAAGCCTCGCCCGCCCCGCCGCCAAGGGTGCGCGGGCGTAGCGGCAAAGCAATTGCGCCCCGTCTGGGGGAGCGCTATCGCATATGGCGCGGATAAGCGGCGGCGGCCCACTTCGCATGTCGTCCCGGAAAGCGCGCAGCGCTTGTCCGGGATCCATGAACACCTGAGCTTTCAGGCTCTGGCGCCGCCGAGACCGATCCTGAACCGCATGTGTCCATGGATCCCGGTCTTGCTTCGCAAACCGGGAGGACACTCATATGCGATAGCCCTGCTCTCTGAGGGAGCTGTCGGCCGCATGGCCGACTGAGGGGGCCTTCGAGTTTAACGGCTCCCTCTGTCTCGCGGCTCCGCTGCGATCCACCCGCCCAGCGGCGGAGGAACTTGAGGGCTCAGGCCCGCGCCGTCACCATCCAGCACCCGGCGACCATCGGGATGATCCCGTTCTCCACATGGGGCTCCAGCGCCTTCACCACCGCCTCGCGCACCTTCGCCGCCGTCGTCGCATCGGCGTCGCGCAGGGCCGCCGCGATCGGCCCCATGCGCAGGCTGAGGGTGGTCAGGTCCTCCAGGCTGATAGGCGTCGGCGCGTCCAGCCGGTCGATCGCGATCTGGCTCCAGCCGCTGCGCTCGAGAATCCCCTGCACCCGCGCCGGGTCGGCGAAGGCGAAACGTCCCGGCGCCGTCGGGTCGGGCTTGGGCAAGGGCGGCAGCAGGTGAGCGGCCGCCTTGGTCGGAACCGCCGCCAGCGGATTGTCCGCTGGGCTGCGCCAGCAGGCGAAGGCCAGCTTGCCGCCCGCCTTCACGCCGCGCCGGATATTGGCGAAGGCCGCGTCGAAGTCGGAGAAGAACATCACCCCATAGCGCGACATCGCCGCGTCGAACCGGCCCTCTCCGATGTCCAGGGTCTGGGCGTCGCCCAGCGCAAAGCGCGCATTGGCCAGGCCTTCGCGCTCGGCGCGGCCGCGCGCCAGCTCCAGCAGCGGCTGGGAGACGTCCACCCCCAGGGCCTCGCCGCCCGCGCCCAGCCGCCGGGCCATGGCCAGGGTCGTGGCGCCCGCGCCGCAGCCGATGTCGACCACCGCCTTGCCCGCCCCGGGAAAGGCCGTCTCGACCACCGCCTCCTCGACGGACTTGTTGAGGCCGTCCATCAGTCCTTGCAGCTCCACCCAGGCCTGGCCGCCGGCCTCGTTCCAGTAGGCGGCTTGATAGGTTTGGGCGGTCGGGGAGGCGGTCATCGCAGGTCCTTTCCAGATGGCCCTACCGATGTCTGCCGGGCGGGGCGGGATTTCAAGTCGTGCAGGACCCCGAAGGGCCGCTTGGTTAAGATATCTTAAGCATGACGCAGGCATCTCTGGCAGACGGGCCGATGCGCCCGCGGAGAGGTCCATGAGCTACGCCCAACGCCACCAGCAGGCGCACGCCTTCGCCCGCAGCGATCGCTCGGCGCTGGGAATCTGGTGGTGGACGACCGATCGCTGGATGCTGGGGGCCGTGGCCGCCCTGATCGCCATCGGGGTGATGATGTCCTTCGCGGCCAGCCCGGCCGCCGCGGCGCGGATGAATGTCGGCGATCCGTTCCACTTCGCGGTCCGCCAATGCATCTTCGCGGCCAGCGGCGCGGCGATCCTCGTCGGGGTCTCCATGCTCGACGCCCGCGGCATCCGGCGCGCGGCGTTCTTCATCTACCTGGCCGCCATCGCGATCATGATCGCCCTGCCGTTCCTCGGCCACACGGCCAAGGGCGCGACGCGCTGGGTCCAGATCGGCGGCTTCACCCTGCAGCCGTCGGAATTCATGAAGCCGGCCCTGATCGTGCTGGTCTCCTGGATGTTCTCCGAGGGGCAGAAAGGGCAGGGGGTGCCCGGCGTCTCCATCGCCTTCGCCCTCTATTTCCTTTCGGTCGGCCTGCTGCTGATCCAGCCGGACGTGGGCCAGACCGTGCTCATCACCATCGCCTTCGGCGCGGCCTTCTGGATGGCCGGCGTGCCGCTCTCCTGGGTCATGTTGCTGGGCGGGGTGGCGGTGACGGGGTTGTCCTCGACCTATTTCCTGTTTCCCCACGTGGCCAGCCGCGTCGACCGCTTCCTGAGCCCCGACAAGGCCGACACCCATCAGGTCGACCGCGCGGCCGAGGCCATCGCCGCCGGCGGCTTCTTCGGCCGCGGTCCGGGCGAGGGGGTGATGAAGCGCCACGTGCCCGACCTGCACACCGACTTCATCTATTCGGTGGGGGCTGAGGAATACGGCCTCATCTTCTCCCTGCTGCTCATCGCCCTGCTGGGCTTCATCGTCGTGCGCGGCCTTTATCGCGCCATGAAGCTGACCGATCCCTTCGAGCAGGTGGCCGCCGCCGGACTGTTCGTCCTGGTCGGCCAGCAGGCCTTCATCAATGTGGCGGTGAACCTCAACATGATCCCGACCAAGGGCATGACCCTGCCGTTCATTTCCTATGGCGGCTCGTCGATGTGGGCCATCTGCCTGACCTTCGGCATGGCGCTCGCGCTTACCCGCCGCCGGCCCGGCGCCTATTCGCAAGGGGCCGGCCTCGCCAACGCCGGCGCCTTCGCCTAAAGCCGTCGGATGCGTAAGATCGCTGTCGTCGCCGCCGGGGGAACCGGCGGCCACCTGTTTCCGGCCCAGGCGCTCGCCGAGGCGCTGATCGCGCGCGGCTGGCGCATCGTGCTGGCCTCCGACGAGCGCGCCGCCGCCTTCGCCGAGAGCTTCCCGGCCGAGGAGCGCATCGGCCTGTCGGCCCGCACCTTCCGCCGCGGCGACGTCATCAGCATGGCCCAGGCCGGGATCGCCATCGTTCGCGGGGTGATGCAGGCGCGCGCGGCCTTCACCCGTCTCGACCCGGCCGTGGTGGTCGGCTTCGGCGGCTACCCGTCCGCGCCGGGCCTGCTGGCCGCCATCACCCAGCGCCGCCCGACCCTGCTGCACGAGCAGAACGCGGTGATGGGCCGCGCCAACCGGCGCCTGGCCAGCCACGTCAACGCCGTGGCCTGCGCCTTTCCGGTGCTGCAGAAGGCGCCCGGCCGCGTGGCCGAGAACGCCGTCGTGGTCGGCAACCCGGTTCGTCCCGACATCCGCGCCCTGGCCGACCTGCCCTATGTCCCGCCGGTCGAGGGCGGGCCGATCCGCATCCTCGTCACCGGCGGCAGCCAGGGCGCGCGCCTGCTCTCCGAGCTGATGCCCGAGGCCATCGCCAAGCTGCCCGAAGGCTTGCGCGTACGGCTGAAGGTCCAGCAGCAGACCCGCAAGGAGTCGATGGACGGCGCGCGCCGCATCTACGCCAATGCCATGGTCGAGGCCGAGATCGCCCCCTTCTTCCGCGACATGGCCGGCCGCCTGCGCGACGCCCACCTCGTCGTCGGCCGCTCCGGCGCCGGCTCGGTCTGCGAGTTCGCCGTCGCCGGCAAACCCGCCATCTTGGTGCCGCTCGCCATCGCCCTGGACGACGACCAGGGCCAGAACGCCCGCGTCATGGCCGAGGCCGGCGGCGCCGAGGTCGCTCGTGAAAGCCAGCTCACCGTCGACGCCATGGCCGGCGCCCTGCAAAAGTTGCTGACCAATCCCGAGCGCCTGGCCCGCATGGCCGCCGGCGCCCGCTCCATCGCCAAGCCCGACGCGGCCGAACGCCTGGCCGACCTGGTCGAAAGAACCGCCGCCCAAAGATGAACCAGCGCCCCGTCCCCTTCTTCGCCCGCGGTCCGGTCCACTTCATCGGCATCGGCGGCATCGGCATGAGTGGCATAGCCGAGATCATGCTGCGCATCGGCTATACGGTGCAGGGCTCCGACGCCAAGGCCAGCGCCAACACCGAACGGTTGGAGAAGCTGGGCGCCAAGGTCTTCATCGGCCACGACCCGGCCCATGTCGAAGGCGCCTACGCCGTCGTCTATTCGACCGCGGTGAAGGCCGACAATCCCGAGATGGTCGCCGCGCGCGAGAAGCGCCTGCCGCTGGTCCATCGCGGCGAGATGCTGGCCGAGCTGACCCGCCTGCAATACACGGTCGCCATCGGCGGCACCCATGGCAAGACCACCACCACCTCGATGGTCGCGGCCCTGCTCGACGCGGGCGGCATGGACCCGACGGTCATCAATGGCGGCATCATCAACGCCTACGGCACCAACGCCAAGGTCGGGGCCGGCGACTGGATGGTGGTCGAGGCCGACGAGAGCGACGGCACCTTCCTGCGCGTCAAGTCGACCTGCGCCATCGTCACCAATATCGACCCCGAGCACCTCGACCACTACGGCGACTTCGACGCGGTGAAGAAGGCGTTCCAGACCTTTGTCGAGAACATGCCCTTCTACGGCTTCGCCGCCGTCTGCACCGACCATCCCGAGGTCCAGGCCATGGCCGCGCGGGTGCAGAACCGCCGCCTGATCCCCTATGGGACCAATCCCCAGGCCGAGGTCCGGGCCGACAAGATCACCATGGGCCCCGACGGCTCGCGTTTCGACGTGATCTTCGCGCCCCAGGACGGCCCGGTCAGCCGGCTGGAGAGCCTGCACCTGCCCATGGCCGGCCAGCACAATGTCCTCAACGCCACCGCCGCCATCGTCATCGCCCGCGAACTGGGGGTCTCCGACGAGGATATCCGCAAGGGCCTGGCCGGCTTCGGCGGGGTCAAGCGGCGCTTCACCACCACGGGCGTGGCGAATGGCGTGCGCATCATCGACGACTACGGCCATCACCCGGTCGAGATCGCCTCGGTGCTGAAGGCCGCCCGCGCGGTGACCGAAGGCAAGGTGATCGCCGTGGTCCAGCCCCACCGCTACAGCCGCCTGCACGACCTGTTCGACGAGTTCTGCGGCTGCTTCAACGACGCCGACACCGTGATCGTCGCCGATGTCTACGCCGCCGGCGAGAGTCCGATCCCCGGCGCCGACCGCGACGGCCTGGTCGACGGCCTGCGCCGCTTCGGCCATCGCCGCGCCCTGCCGCTGGAAAGCCCCGCGGCCCTCGCCGCATTGGTCCGCCAGGAGGCGGCGCCCGGCGATCTCGTGGTCTGCCTGGGGGCAGGGGACATCACCGCCTGGGCGGGCGCCCTGCCGGCCCAGCTCGAGGCGCCGGCCGAATGAGCTGGCGCGAGGCGCTGCCCGCCGTCCGCGGCCGCCTGCTGCGGGACGAGCCGCTGGGCTCCTTCACCTGGTTCCGGGTCGGCGGCGCGGCCGACGTCCTGTTCCTGCCGGCCGATCCCCAGGATCTCGGCGCCTTCCTGCAGGCCTTGCCGCAAAACGTGCCGGTCACGGTGCTCGGCGTCGGGTCCAACGTCATCGTCCGCGACGGCGGGGTGGAGGGCGTGGTCGTCCGTCTGGCCGGCCGCCCGTTCGGCGCGATCTCGGTCGAAGGCGACCTCATCGTCGCCGGCGCCGGGGCGCTCGACGCCGCCGTGGCCAAGGCTGCGGCCAAGGCGGGACTGGCGGGCCTGGAGTTCTACGCCGGCATCCCCGGCACGGTCGGCGGCGCCCTGACCATGAACGCCGGCTGCTACGGCGGCGAGACCAAGGACATCCTGGTTCGCGCCTGGGGCTACGACCGCCGCGGCCGCCGCGTCGACTACGACCTCGCCGACTTCGGCTATACCTATCGCCACAGTCAGGCGCCTGCCGACATCATCTGGGTCGAGGCGACCTATCGCGGAACGCCCGACGAACCTGACGCCGTCGCCGCCCGCATCGCCGAGATCACCGCCCGCCGCGAGACCACCCAGCCGATCCGCGAGAAGACCGGCGGCTCGACCTTCAAGAACCCGGAGGGCCATTCCTCCTGGAAGCTGGTCGACGCCGCCGGCTGGCGCGGCAAGCCGCACGGCGGGGCGATGTTCTCGCCCCTGCACGCGAACTTCATGATCAACACCGGCGAAGCCACCGCCGCCGACCTCGAAGGCCTGGGTGAAGCCGTCCGCGCCGACGTGAAGGCCAGGACCGGGATCGACCTGCAATGGGAAATCAAGCGCCTCGGCCGCCCGGCCTGATCTTCAGCCCGGCCTGATCTTCAGCCCCGCCTGGTGAAGCCTTTGGGGGCTAAGCGCCTCCAGTGAGTAAATTGCCTCCCCCAGCCCCAGGGGGAGGGCGATCACACGTGGCGCGGATAAGCAGCCGTAACCCATTGTATGTCGTCCCGGAAAGCGCCCAGCGCTTGTCCAGGATCCATGAACACCTGATTTTCCAAGGTCTTGCACCGCCGAGATGGATTCTGAACCGCCTGTGTTCATAGGTCCCGGTCTTGCTTCGCAAACCGGGATGACACTCATATGCGTTAGCTCAGGCTCGGCGCTCCCGAACGTCCTCCAATGAAAACGCCGCCGGCCCTTGGGACCGGCGGCGCTGACACAGCTTTGGAGAAGCTTGGGTCTTAGGCGGCGAGCGCGCCACGACGGCGGCTGCTGCGGACCATCGCCCCGGCGGCGCCGAAGCCGACGATCATCATCGCCCAGGTCGAGGGTTCCGGCACGGCCGACTGAACCATCTTGATCGACGCCTGGAACATGGCCGTATTGTTGGCTTTTTCCTTGGTCCAGAATTCCGAAACCTGCTGCCCGTTGCTTAGGAAGCCAGCGAAGTCCAGCGTATATAGAGCTCCGTCGACCTCAAAGGTCTGGGAGTCATTGAGGCTGGTGACGGTGACGCGGTCGGCGCAACCGTTGCTGTTGATCGAAGAGCTCTGAGATTGCCCGTTGGCGCAAGGGGTCCGCGGCCAGAAGGGATCGTTGTCCGTTTCCCAGTGGTTGAAAGCGAAATTGAACGTACGCTGACCCAAGTCTTGGGCGCCGATCTTCACGTTCATCTTAATCGCCAACTTGAGCGAAGTGATGGAGGAGCCGCTGATCGGCCAGTTGTTGTGCGTGAAGTTGCCGAGGTCGACCGGACCGTAGCTGCCAGGGCCGTTGATGTTCACGCTGGTCGGCGAAATCCCTTGGAACGTATAGCCGCTCGGCTTGTTGCCGCCGCCCCAGGTCGCCTTTGCATTAGCCGTGCCGTTTCCGGAATAGTTGACCGCATAAGACGGCGTGGCGTTCGACCAGGTGCCTGTGATGTTGCTGAACTCAACCGTTGCGGCCGCGGCCGGAGCGGCGAACGCACCGGCGGACAGAGCCGCCGCGGCGGCCAGCGCTATCGAATGAGATTTGACGTTGAATTGCATGTTCCGAGCCTCCATCGCCCCCCATATGGGCGAACTTGAGCGTAGCGATAACGAAGCTATTTTACGTTTCGCAAGCATTTTTTCTTAATTAAGGCCTAATTCAACCGGTCAGCGTTACGCCAGGGTTAGGAATTCGCCTGACAGGCGAAAAACCTGCTCAAGACAGTCCAACTCTTCCTCGAATTGTGGCGGGTTCTGGTCCTGCGAGGTCCTGGAGCCGGCCGCTCGGAATCAAGCGAACGCTTGCCGAGGCCTTGGTCGGACATGGGCCGTCCTTGCCCGTCAGCCGCGCCTCCTCAAGGCCGACAGTCATGGGGCCTCCTCTTTCGCCTTGGGTTAGCCGCCCATTGGCGCCAGCGTGCTGTCAGCAGCGCCCCCGTGCGGCGTCGGGCCGCTTGACAGGACTCCCGCGCGCGGGCACGCGCCGACCATGCGCCATGCTCTTTTCAAGGCCCGTTCCTCCCAGCTTGCGAGCTCCGCCCAGTGACCTCCTCTTCTGCGAGCCTTCCCCTTTCCGGACACCACGTCGCCCTGTTGTACGGGGGCCTCTCGGCCGAACGCGAGGTCAGCCTGTCCTCGGGCCGCGAATGCGGCGCGGCGCTCGAGCGGCTGGGGGCCAAGGTCACCTATGTCGACGCCGGCCGCGACCTGGCCCAGGTGCTGAGCGCCCTGAAGCCGGACGTCTGCTTCAACGCCCTGCACGGCGAATGGGGCGAGGACGGCTGCGTCCAGGGCGTCCTCGAGACGCTGCGGATTCCCTATACCCACTCGGGCGTGCTGGCCTCGGCCCTGGCCATGGACAAGGCCAAGGCCAAGGCGGTGATGGCCGCGGCCGGCGTCGCCGTGCCGGGCGGGGGGCTCTATAGCCGCCATGTGGCGGCCGCCGACCACGTCATGCCGCCGCCCTATGTGATCAAGCCGAACGCCGAGGGCTCCTCCGTCGGCGTCTTCATCGTCCGCGAGGGAGCGAATCGCCCGCCGCAGGAGCTTGTCGCCCCGGCCTGGACCCATGGCGAGGAGGTGATGATCGAGCCCTATATCCGCGGCAAGGAGCTGGCCGTCGCGGTGATGGACGGCAAGGCGATCACCGTCACCGACATTATCCCGCAGACAGAATTTTACGATTACGAAGCCAAGTACGCCGAGGGCGGCTCCGTCCACGTCCTGCCCGCCGAAATTCCACCCCATGTCTTTGAAAAGGCGCTGAAACTGTCGGAGACCGCCCACGCCGCGCTTGGTTGCCGAGGCGTTACCCGGTCCGATCTTCGTTATGACGACATTAACGACATTCTGGTCCTTCTGGAGGTCAACACCCAGCCCGGCATGACGCCGACTTCGCTCGTTCCCGAGCAGGCGGCGCAGATGGGGGTGGATTTCGATCGTCTGGTGCTTTGGATCACGGAGGATGCGTATGCCCGCGGCGATGCGGGGGGAGTCGCGCGGCGCCGCGAAGCCCCGGGCCAAAGCGCCCGCTAGCTCCAAATCGCGCCCCCGCGCTCGCAAGCCGGGGGCCTCGTATGCGCCCGGCAAGCTGGGCGCCGTGCGTGGCGCGGGCCTGTCGCCCTGGGGCGCATTGCTGGCCGCGGTAGGCGTGGTCGGCGTGGCGCTGGTCGTCACCCTCTCGACCGGCCATCGCGCCGAGAAGCTGGCCGGCGGGGCGGGGGCCGCGGTCGGCGGCCAACTCGCCGGCGTCGGCTTCCGGCTGAAGACCGTCCATGTCGAAGGCGCTTCGGCCATGGCCACGCCCGACATCCTGCGCGCCGCCGGGGTCTATCGCGACGATCCCATGCTGCGCCTGGACCTGGAGCAGATCCGCCAGCGGGTCGAGGCCGTGGGCTGGGTCAAGGAGGCGCGCGTGGTGCGCCTACTGCCCGACACCCTGGTCCTGGCCGTGACGGAACGGCGCCAACTCGCCGTGTGGCAGCACAACGGCCGCAGCTACGTCATCGACGAGACCGGCCGCGTGATCCCCGAGGCCGACCCCGGCCGCTTCGCGCGCCTGCCGCTGATCGTGGGGGCTGGGGCCAACGAGGCCGCCGCCGCCATCCTGCCCGAGGTGGCCGCCCGGCCGCGCCTGGCCGAACGGACCGAGGCGCTGATCCGCGTCGACGGCCGCCGCTGGGACCTGCGGATGAAGGACGGCTCGCTGGTGCAGCTTCCGGCGGTGGACGAGGGCGCGGCCCTGATCCAGCTCGAACAGCTCGACCAGCGCTCGCGCATCCTCGAACTGGGGTTCGAGCGGATCGACCTGCGCGATCCCTCGGTGGTGGCGGTGCGTCCGCGCGACGGCGTGCTGCCCGGCCAACTGGTCGCCAACGGCGCCTAGACGAAAGAGAAGAGGACCAAGGACTTGTCGACCCGGGTTGAGGAACGCAAGGAAAGCCGCGAAGGCCTGAAGGCCGCGCTGAGCCGCCAGCCGGTGGTGGCCGCCGTGGACCTGGGCGCGTCCAAGGTCACCTGCTTCATCATGAAGCCCGACGGCGTGCGCCGGGGCGACCGCACCCTGACCGCGGCCGGCGTCGGCTACGTCCAGTCGCGCGGCGTGCGCGGCGGGGCGATCATCAATCTGGACGAGGCGTCCGACGCCATCGCCCAGGCCGTGGAGCGGGCGGAGAACGTCGCCGGCGTCCAGGTCCAGGGCGTCACCGTCGCCACCGCCGGCGGCCAGCTCGCCAGCCACCGCGTCTCGGGCCGCGTCTCGCTCGGCGCCCGCCCGATCACCGACGGCGACCTGGTCCGCGCCATCCACCAGGCCCTGTCGCAGATCAAGATTCCCGGCCGCCGCGCCGCCCATATCCTGCCCGTCGCCTGGAGCGTCGACGCCCAGGGCGCCATCCGCGATCCGCGCGCCATGTTCGGCCGCGCCCTCGGCGTCGAGCTGCTGGTGGTGACGGTCAGCGAGGCCGTCTACCAGACCCTCGGCGCCTGCGTCGAACGCGCCCACCTCCAGTTCGAAGGCGTGGTCGCCGCGCCCTTCGTCTCGGCGCTCGCCGCCCTGGAGGAGGACGAGATGGACCTCGGCGCGGTGTGCATCGACATGGGCGGCGGCTCGACCTCGGCCGCGGTGTTCTCCGGCGGCAGCCTGATCCATGTCGAAACCCTGCCGGTCGGCGGCGGCCACGTCACCGCCGACATCGCCCGCGGCCTTTCGACCTCGGTCGCCGGCGCCGAGCGCATCAAGACCCTGCACGGCTCGGCCATCGCCTCGGCCAACGAGGATCGCGAGATGATCGAGGCCCCGCCGCGGGGCGACGATCCCGGCGCCGGCCCGGTCATCGCCCCGCGCTCGCTGCTGAAGGGCATCATCGCCCCGCGCGTCGAGGAGACGCTAGAACTGCTGCGCGACCGGCTCAAGGCCTCGGGAGCACCGGTCGAGCCGGGCGCGGGCCTCGTCCTCACCGGCGGCGCCAGCCAGCTCGCCGGGGTGCGCGAAGTCGCCGTGCGCGTCTTCGACCGCCCGGTGCGCCTGGGCCGTCCGCGCCGCGTGCCGCACCTGGCCGACGCCGCTTCCGGCCCGGCCTTCTGCGCCGCCGCCGGGGTGCTGCAACGCGCCGCCTTCGGCCCGCGCGAGGCGGTCTCGGCCAAGGCCCTGGCCAGCGCCAAGCTGCGCCGCGAGCCGCTCGATCCGCGCGCCAACCCGGTCGCCAAGGCCGCCGCCTGGCTGCGCGAGAACCTCTGAGCCGGGGCGCGTCTCAAGCGGATGTCTTCCCGGTTTCGGCGCAGCCGAAGACCGGGACCCATGGACACCTGATATTGCAGGTCAAGGCTCGGTCCAGCCCGCCGCCATCAGGTGTTCATGGATCCTGTCTTGCTACGCAAACCGGGACGACACCGATCGCATGGAGCCGTCCCGCCCCTGAGTCCGGCGCGCAAAACCGTGTTCGTTGAGCCGCTTAGGCCAAGGCGCCGCCATCCCCGGTCAAGACGCCGCAGCCGCCCTCGGGTGGTTAACGGCCAAGCCTTGCACAGTAAGAAATTTTGTTGGGGACGGCGTCTTCACGCGCCTCCGACTCGCCTTATGCAGTTAACCGCCAATTAACGATGGTGGGCGCTTCCTTAACGCCAGCCGTCGCGGGAGCGGGGCGGGCGGGTCGCCTCGTGTTCCCTTGACCACGGTACGGAGGACACAGGGGTCCCAATGGCTATCGCACTTTCAGCGCCGCGCGCGACCGAACTCAAGCCGCGGATCGTCGTGTTCGGCGTCGGCGGCGCCGGGGGCAATGCGGTCAACAACATGATCGAGGCCGGGCTCGAAGGCGTCGAGTTCGTCGTCGCGAACACCGACGCCCAGCAGCTCGCCTTCGCCAAGACCGACCGCCGCATCCAGCTCGGCGTCCAGGTGACCCAGGGCCTGGGGGCCGGGGCGCATCCCGAGGTCGGCATGAGCGCGGCCGAGGAGTCGATCCCCGAGATCGGCGAGCACCTCGACGGCGCCCACATGATCTTCATCACCGCCGGCATGGGCGGCGGCACCGGCACCGGGGCCGCCCCCATCATCGCCAAGTGCGCGCGTGAACGCGGCATCCTGACGGTCGGCGTGGTGACCAAGCCCTTCCATTTCGAGGGCCGCCACCGCATGCGCCTGGCCGACGCCGGCATCGGCGAGCTGCAGCGCTATGTCGACACCCTGATCGTCATTCCGAACCAGAACCTGTTCCGCGTCGCCAACGAGCGGACCACCTTCGCCGAAGCCTTCGGCATGGCCGATCAGGTCCTGCACTCGGGCGTGCGCTCGATCACCGACCTGATGGTGCTGCCGGGCCTCATCAATCTCGACTTCGCCGACGTCCGCACCGTCATGACCGAGATGGGCAAGGCGATGATGGGCACCGGCGAGGCGACCGGCGAAGACCGCGCCCTGATGGCCGCGCAGAACGCCATCGCCAACCCGCTGCTGGACGAAGTCTCGCTGAAGGGCGCCAAGGCGGTGCTGGTCAACGTCACCGGCGGCCTGGACATGACCCTGCTGGAAGTCGACGAGGCGGCCAACGCCATCTCCGAACAGGTCGATGCGGAAGCCAACATCATCTTCGGCGCGGCCTTCGACCCGTCGCTGGACGGCATGATCCGCGTGTCGGTGGTCGCCACCGGCATGGACGGCGCCTCGATCGCCGCCATCGAGCCGAAGGTCGAGCGCAAGCCGCTGTCCGCCCCGCCGCTGCGCGCCGAGACGGCCCGTCCGGCCCCGGTGACCGAGCCGGTGATCCGTCCGGCCGCCGCCGCCTACGAGCGTCCGGCCCCCGCGCCGGTCCCGACCTATGCCGAGCAGCGCCCCGTCGCCCCGCCGGCGCCGCGCTATCCGGAACCGGCCGCCTATGTCCCGCCGACCCCGGCGCCGGCCGTGGCCGCCGCGGCTCCGCCGCCCGAGCCGAAGGTGGTGTTCGAGGAGGAGCAGGCCGACCTCTACGCCGAGCCCGCGCCCGCCCCGGCGAGCGTGACCGCCGCCGCGCCCGAGCCGCAGATCGCCCGCCCCATCACCCGGATCGTCGACCCGGCGGTCGAGGAGATGGAGGAGGAGCCGCTGTTCGCCCAGCCGGCCTACGAGGAGCGCCGCCCGCGCGGCGGTTTCCTCAGCCTGTTCGGCAGCCGTCCGCGCTACGACCAGCAGCCCGCGCCCCAGCCGACCCGCCAGGCGATCAGCCGCACGGGCGCCGCGCCGGTCGAGCAGCCGGTCGAGGAGGCCCAGGTCGACAATCAGGACGATCTGGAAATCCCGTCCTTCCTGCGCCGCCTGGCGAACTAGGCGTCCAAAGCCCATATTCAGCGGACGGCCGGGCCTTGCCCGGCCGTTTTGCTTTTCGCGCGGGAGCCCTTGAATCCTAAGGGATTCTTAACCGTCCCAAATCGAAACATTGCGAAACAGGAAGTGTTTTGCTGCGGCGCGGCATAGCCCTTACCTGACAGTTGGGGCGTTATGCGGCCATCCGGTCGCGGGCCCGAACGAGGAAGGCGGCGAGTTTTGCGCGCACAAGAGTTTCAGCACACCCTGCAAGGCCCGGCCATCTTCGCCGGCGTCGGCGTCCATACCGGCGCCTACACCCGCGTCGCCGTTCGCCCCGCCCTGGCCAACACCGGGATCGTCTTCGTGCGGACCGATGTGGCTGACCGCGACAACCGTGTGCCCGCCACCGGCGAGGCCGTGACCAAGACCCAGCTCGGCACCGTCATCGAGAACGCCGCCGGCGTCTCGGTCTCGACCATCGAACACCTGATGGCCGCCCTGGTCATGCTGGGGATCGACAACGCCGTGGTCGAGCTCGACGGCCCGGAAATGCCGATCATGGACGGCTCTTCCCTGCCGTTCGTCCAGATCCTCGACCGCGCCGGCCGCCGCCAGCAGGACGCCCTGCGCGGCTATATCGAGATCCTCGAGCCGATCGAATTCGTCGAGGGCGACAAGCGCGCGGCCCTGCTGCCGGCCGACCAGTTCGAGGTCGCCTTCGAGATCCGCTTCCCGTCCGCCGCCATCGGCCGCCAGACCGTCGACCTGGTCATGGACGAGCAGGCGTTCCGCGACGAACTGGCGAACTGCCGCACCTTCGGCTTCCTGCACGAGGTCGAGTACCTCCGCTCCATCGGCCTGGCCCGCGGCGGCTCGATGGAGAACGCCGTCGTCATCGAGGGCGACCGCATCCTCAATCCGGAAGGCCTGCGCCGCCCGGACGAATTCGTGCGCCACAAGGCGCTCGACGCCATCGGCGACCTCTATGTGCTGGGCGCTCCGATCCTCGGCCGCTTCGAAGGCGTCCTGGCCGGCCACAGCCTGAACAACCAGCTCGTCCGCGCCCTCCTGGCCACCCCGCACGCCTGGCGCTACCGCACCCTCGCGCCGGAACTCGCCCAGGCGGTCTAAAGGCTTGAGCGGCAAGCACGTATGCTCCCCCTCTGGGGGAGCTCCCGGCCGCATGGCCGGGTGAGGGGGACTTTGACTCACCAGCGCTAAGTCACCGAAATCCCTTGGAGTTCAAAGCGCCGTCGCGCAGTCCGCTCAGGAGACGCTCGGCGTCAAAAGTCCCCCTCAGTCGGCATTCGCCGACAGCTCCCCCAGAAGGGGAGCATCTGGAAGGGTTGAGGCTCGATGTGTGATAGCCCTGGCCTGTCAGAGTTCCCGACAGCCTTCCAGGCTGGCGCGGTTTTCACCGCGCCCTACGCCATGGCGGAGATTTGGACTTGAGTTGAGAGCGAAGGCGGAGCGCAAGATCGATCATCATGCTCCGCCGCATTTGCGCCCTGCATTCCATGCTGTAGAAGCGGGGACTCGCGGCGCGGGGGCGCGCGTCGATCCTTTTGAGGTGAAGGTGTCCTTGCTTCGCAATTCCCGGACTCGCACGGCTCTCGTCGTCGGCTGCGCCGCGCTGGCCCTGACCGCATGCGCGGGCAAGCAGAAAAAGCCCCGCCTGGCCTATGAAGAGCGCCCCGTGGAGCTGCTCTACGCCACCGGCGCCGACCGCCTCGACCGCGGCCTCTGGAACCAGGCCGTGCAGTATTTCGGCGAGGTGGAGCGCCAGCATCCCTATTCGGAATGGTCGCGCCGCGCGATCCTGATGACCGCCTACGCCCACTACCAGGGCAACGACTACGCCGAGGCCATCGGCGACGCCGACCGCTTCATCTCGCTCTATCCGGGCAACCCCGCCGCCGCCTACGCCCACTATCTGAAGGCCATCTGCTATTTCGAGCAGATCGTCGACGTGGGCCGCGACCAGGCCGCTACCGGCCAGGCGCTGGCCAACCTGACCGAGATCGTCCAGCGCTATCCGCGCACCGAATACGCCGCCGACGCCCGGCTGAAGATCGACATGGTCAACGACCAGCTCGCCGGCAAGGAAATGACCATCGGCCGCTACTATCTGCGCCAGGGCGACACCCTGGCCGCCATCGGCCGCTTCAAGACCGTCATCGAGCGCTACCAGACCACCAGCCACACGCCCGAGGCGCTCTACCGCCTGGTCGAGGCCTATCTGACCCTGGGCCTGGCGGAGGAAGCCAAGCGCAACGGCGCCGTGCTCGGCTACAACTATCCCGGCGACGCCTGGTATCGCGACGCCTACAAGCTGCTGACCGACAAGGGCCTGCGCCCGGCGGTGGAGCCCCAGCGCTCCGAGCGCCGCAGCCTCGTCTCGCACCTGCCGTTCGTGAAGGACAAGGACGCGACCATCAAGCCGCCGGCGGCCGACGAGGCTCCGACGGCCGAGGCGCAGACCCCGGCCCAGGCCGCCGCCGCGCCCGCCGCCGCTGAACCGGAGGCCGCGCCCCAGCCCGCCCCGAAGAAGAAGCGCGGCCTGCTGTCGCGCATTCCGGGCCTCGGCGGCGACAAATAGGAACCTAAGGCGAACTTAAGCGTCTTCCGAACCGGCTGATTCCAGGCGATCTTCCCGGCCATGCTGATCGGACTTTGGATCCGCGACGTCGTGCTCATCGAGGCCCTGGACCTGTCCATCGGCCCGGGCCTGACCGCGCTCACCGGCGAGACCGGGGCAGGCAAGTCGATCATCCTCGACAGCCTGGGCCTGGCGGTCGGCGCGCGGGCGGACGCCGGCCTCGTGCGCCGCGGCGCGGCCCAGGCGGCGGTCTCGGCGGTCTTCGCCCTGGCGCCCGGCCATCCCGCCTGGGACGTGCTGGAGGAGAAGGGCCTTTCCTACGCCCGCGACGAGGACCTGGTCCTGCGCCGCACCCTCACCGCCGATGGCCGCAGCCGCGCCTTCGTCAACGACCAGGCGACCAGCGCCACGGTGCTGCGCGAGATCGGCGAGTTGCTGCTCGAGGTCCACGGCCAGCACGAAACCGTCGGCCTGCTGGACGCGCGCACCCATCGCCCCTTGCTCGACGCCTACGGCGCCTTGCGCGGCCAGGCCCAGGCGGTCGCCGCGGCCTGGGCCGACTGGCGCGCCGCCCGCGCCCGCGCGGGTGAGCTGGCCGACATCGTCGCCCGCGCCGCCGCCGAGTCCGAGGAGCTGGCCCTGCGCCTTTCCGAACTCGACCGCCTCGATCCCCAGGCGGGCGAGGAGCCGGCCCTGGCCGAGCAGCGCGCCATCCTCGGCGCCTCCGAAAAGGCCCTGGCCGACATCGCCGAGGCCGCCCAGGCGTTCGACGGCCTCTCCAGCCGCCTGGCTCAGGCGGTCCGTGCCGTCGAGCACGCCCGCAGCCGCGCGCTCGCCGCCGGGGCAGGGGAGGAGAGCCCCGCCGTCGCCCGCCTGGCCGCCGCCAGCGCCGCCATCGACCGGGTGTTCAGCGAGGCCCAGGAAGCCGAGGCCGCCGTCGACGCCGCCGCCGGCGCCTTCGATTTCCGCCCCGACCAGCTCGAAAGGACCGAGGAGCGCCTGTTCGAACTGCGCGGCATGGCCCGCAAGCTCCAGGTCAGCGTCGAGGAGCTGCCGCTCCTGCGCGTGCGCTTCGCCGAGCGCCTGCGCGCCATGGAAAGCTCCGAAGACGAGCTGAAGGCCGCCGAGGCCGCCGTCGCCGCCGCCCGCGCCGCCTATCTTTCCGCGGCCGGCGAGCTGACCGAAGGCCGCCGCGCCGCCGGCGAGCGGCTGGCCGCCGCCGTGATGGCCGAGCTTGGCCCGTTGAAACTCGACAAGGCCCGTTTCCGAGTCGCCGTCGAGCCGCTGGCCGAGGACCGCGCCGGCCCGGCCGGCCTCGACCGCGTCGCCTTCGAGGTCGCCACCAATCCCGGCGCGCCGTTCGGCGACCTGGGCGCCATCGCCTCGGGCGGCGAGCTCGCCCGCTTCGCCCTGGCGCTGAAGGCCTCGCTCGCCGGCCGCGCCGAGGGGCCGCAGCCGCTGATGATCTTCGACGAGGTCGACCAGGGCGTCGGCGGGGCGGTGGCCGACGCGGTCGGCCTGCGCCTCAAGCGCCTGGCCGCCGACGCCCAGGTGCTGGTCGTCACCCACTCGCCCCAGGTCGCCGCCCGCGGCGAGGCCCACTGGCGCATCTCCAAGAGCGGCGAGGTCGCCCGCACCGTGGTCGAAACCCTCTCGCCCGCCGACCGCGAGGAAGAGATCGCCCGCATGCTCGCCGGCGCCCACATCACCGACGCCGCCCGCGCCGCCGCCAGGGCCCTGATGGATGCGTGAAGCGGCGGAAGACAAAGATGCTCCCCCTTTGGGGGAGCTGTCGGCCGTATGGCCGACTGAGGGGGCGAACCTTTCCCACGACGGCGCGTCAGCGACGTCAGTATTTCAACACCAAGACCACCAAGAGCACAAAGACCACCAAGGGTTTGTTCCAACCGCGCCCTTCGCCGACCTTCCTGATCTTTGTGGTCTTCGTGCCCTTAGTGGTCTTGGTGTCAAAACATCTGACTCACGGCTTTCACCGCGCTCGCCAGTCAAAATAGCCGCTTCGCGGCGCCCGCCCCGCCGCCAGGGGCGCCTGGGCTCCGTTCTTGCTATGCCGATAACCTCCCCCAGAGAGGGGAGGGCCTAGATGACCGACACCCCCGCCGCCGCCCTCACCGAATCCGAAGCCGTCCAGGAACTCACCTTCCTGGCCGACGAACTCGCGCGCCACGACATCGCCTATCACCGCGAGGATTCGCCGGTCATTTCCGATGCGCAGTACGACGCCCTCAAGCGCCGCAACGCCGAGTTGGAAGCAGCCTTTCCGCACCTGGTCCGCGACAATTCCCCCTCCTTGCGGGTCGGCGCGGCGCGCTCCGAACAGTTCGCGCCGGTGGAGCATGGCGTGCCCATGCTCAGCCTCGACAACGCCTTCTCCAACGGCGACGCCCTGGAGTTCGACGCCCGCATCCGCCGCTTCCTGCGGCTCTCCGGCGACGAGCCGCTCGCCTATACCGCCGAGCCGAAGATCGACGGCCTCTCGGCCTCGCTGCGCTATGAAAACGGCGTCTTCGTCCAGGGCGCGACCCGTGGCGACGGCCGGGTGGGCGAGGACGTCACCGAGAACCTGCGCACCATCGCCGATATCCCGAAACGCCTCGCTGGCTCGGGTTGGCCCGAGGTCGTCGAGATCCGCGGCGAGGTCTATCTGGGGCACGAGGAATTTTCCGCCCTCAACGCCGCCAACGCCGCGGCGGGCCTGAAGACCTACGCCAATCCGCGCAATTCGGCCGCCGGCTCCCTGCGCCAGATCGACCCGAAGATCACCGCGACCCGGCCGCTGAAGTTCTTCGCCTACGCCTGGGGCCTGCTCAGCGCCCCCTTCGCCCAGACCCAGTGGGAGGCCCTGGCCAGGCTGAAGGACTGGGGCTTCAAGACCACGCCCGAAAGCCGCCGCGTGATCTCCGGCCAGGGCCTGCTGGACGCCTACGACGCCATGGAGGCGGTGCGCCCGCACCTCGGCTACGATATCGACGGCGTGGTCTACAAGGTCGACCGCCTCGACTGGCAGCAGCGCCTGGGCTTCATCACCCGCACCCCGCGCTGGGCCATCGCCCGCAAGTTCCCCGCCGAGCAGGCCCGCACCATCCTGGAGGCCATCGACATCCAGGTCGGCCGCACCGGGGCGATCACCCCGGTCGCGCGCCTGCATCCGGTCACGGTCGGCGGGGTGGTCGTGGTCAACGCCACCTTGCACAACGCCGACGAGATCGCCCGCAAGGACGTCCGCATCGGCGACACCGTGATCCTGCAACGGGCCGGCGACGTGATCCCGCAGATCCTCGGCCACGTGCCCGAGGAGCGGCCGGCGGACGCGGTTCCCTACCAGTTCCCGACCGTCTGTCCCTGCGATCTGAAGACGCCGATCGTCAAGGAGACCACCGCCTCGGGCGCCGAGACCGTGGTGCGCCGCTGCTCGGGCGAGTTCGCCTGTCCGTTCCAGCGGATCGAGCACCTGCGCCACTTCGTCTCCCGCCGCGCCTACGACATCGAGGGCCTGGGCGAGAAGCAACTCATCTTCTTCTTCGAAAAGGGCTGGGTGTCCGAACCGGCCGACATCTTCCGCCTGGCCCGCGACGAGGAAAAGCTGGCCGAACTGCGCGCCACCGACGGTTATGGCGAAACCTCGATCGCCAACCTGGTCGCCGCCATCGACACCAAGCGGCGCATCCCCCTCGACCGCTTCATCTTCGGCCTGGGCGTGCGCCATGTGGGCGAGACCACCTCCCTGGCCCTGGCCCGCCATTTCGAGACGGTGGAGCGCTTCATCGCCGTCGCCAACGCCGCCGCGGCCCAGCGGGCAGGGGAGAGCTATCTCGCCCTGGTGGAGCTCGAGGGCCTGGGCCCCACCGCCGTGCGCGCCATCCTCGACTTCGGCGGCCATGATCTCGGCCTGGTCCCGGACGACCTGTCGCTGGACAAGCGCCTGCAACTGGCGATCCCCAAGCTCAACTCCCGCGCCCGCGCCGCCCTTGTCGAGCGGTTCGGCGACTGGGACGCGATCGCCGCCGTCGCTCGCGAGGCCGCCGCCCAGGCGCCGGGCGAGGAGTTCCGCGAGCTCTCGGGCGTCGATGCGGTCGGCCCGGTCGCCGCGCGCATGATCGCCGAGTTCTTCGCCGAGCCGCACAACCACGCCAAGGTCGACGCCCTGCTGGCCCAGCTCGACGAGGTCATCCCCGCCGAGCGGCCAAAGACCGACACCGCCGTCGCCGGCAAGACCATCGTCTTCACCGGCGCCCTGGAAAGGATGACCCGCGACGAGGCCAAGGCCCAGGCCGAGGCGTTGGGCGCCAAGGTCTCCGGCTCGGTCTCCAGGAAGACCGACCTCGTGGTCGCAGGCCCCGGCGCTGGCTCCAAGCTCAAGACCGCCGCCGAGCTCGGCGTCCAGGTCATGACCGAGGACGAGTGGCTGGCCCTGGTCGGCGGCTGAGCCGCGCTGCTTGGCGACCTATCTGCTCATCTTCGGCGCGGCGGTCCGGCCCGACGGCCGCCCCAGCGGCGTCCTGCGCCGCCGATCGAGGGCGCGCTCGCCGCGGCGCAGGGGATGGACGATCCATGGTTCCTCGCCACCGGCGGCCTGGGCCGCGAAGGCCATGTCGAGGGGGAGGTGATGGCCGACCATCTGCGGGCCGGCGGCGCGCCCGCCGGCCGCATCCTGGTCGAGGGCCAGGCCCGCGACACCCTGCAGTCGGTTCGCCTGTGCCACGCCATCCTTTCGGCTCGCGGCGACGCCGAGGAAGTGGTGGTCTGCACCAGCCGTTTCCACCAGCTCCGCTGCGCCATGCTGCTCTCCCTGCTCGGTCACCGCATCCGTCGTCCGCCCATGCCGCTCGACCGCCCGCACCTCGGGCGCGGCCGCTGGGCGGCCTATGTCGGCAAGGAGTTCTTTTCCACGCCCTATGACGGCATGCTCATCCTGGGCGACCTCGCCGCCCGCCGGATCGAAAGGAACCCCCGATGGCGTCCAAGTGGCTCGTGAAGTCCGAACCCGACACCTACGCCTATGCCGACCTGGAACGTGACGGCCGCACGGTCTGGGACGGGGTGCGCAACCACGCTGCCGCCGGCCATCTGAAGGCCATGAAGACCGGCGATCAGGTGTTCTTCTACCACTCCCAGCAGGGCAAGGACGTGGTGGCGATCGCCCAGGTCGCCAAGGAGGCCTTTCCCGACGCCTCCGACCCGACCGGCAAGTTCGTCGCCGTCGAACTGACCCCTGTCCGCAGACTCAAGAGCCCCGTCGCCCTGGCCGACATGAAGGCCAATCCCGCCCTCGCCGACATGGCCATGCTCCGGCAGGGCCGCCTCTCGGTCTCCCCCGTCACCGACGCCCAATGGGCCGCGATCCTCAAGATGGCCGGCGAGTAGGAAGCCGTAGAAAGCACAATTGCTCCCCCGCTGGGGGAGGTTGATCGCCGATTGAGGTGTCATCCCGGTTTGCGAAGCAAGACCGGGACCCATGAACACATGCGTTTAGGATCGGTCTCGGCGGCGCCAGACCCTGAAAGCTCAGGCGTTCATGGATCCCGGACAAGCGCTGCGCGCTTTCCGGGACGACATGCGATGTGGGCTACGCCGCTTATCCGAGCCATATGCGATAGCCTTCCCCCAGCAAGGGGGGCATTAAGATTTTCATCGCCCTCATGGCCCCCTTTCCGGCCGTTTTGCGCATCCCCCTTTGATAGCCACAGCTCGTAATGGGGGTTCACCATGAGCGCACGATCCAAGATTACGGCCGGCCGCCTGGCCGGCGCCGCCTTCGTCCTGGCCATGGCGGCGGGTGCGCCGTCCGCCCAGGCCGCCATCAACACGCTCGACTTTTCGGGAAATATCTGCGGGTCGACGGGGGATGCGGCGTGCAGCGGTTACGCGGCGATTGGCCAGTCCTATGGCGACACCGCTCAGGTCGACGTCTCGTACCGCGCGGTCAATGCGACCTCCGGTGCGCTCCATTCAAGCTACCTGCAATATTGGGACGACAATTATGGGGACCTGCACGGAGTCGTTTGGGGCGGCGACGGGTCGACGTTCTCGGAAATCGCGTTCAAGCCGACTGCGGGCTACGAAGTGTCGTTGTTTGACGTAGATTTTTGGACCAACCAGAAACCTCACAAATAACTTCCCATCAAAATACAGT
>NZ_JAYRST010000026.1:0-38495 GCF_041920015.1 Phenylobacterium sp. | reverse complement strand
CAAGGAAGGCGGCCACGGCGACCTCGTTGGCGGCGTTCATCACCGCAGGCGCGGCCCCACCGGCCGCCAATGCTTCTTTGGCGATCTTCAAGGCGGGAAAACGGCGCAGGTCCGGTTCTTCGAAGGTCAATTGCCCGGCGGCGGCCAGATCGAGCTTCGGCGCCGGCCATGGCAGGCGGTCGGGCCAGGCGAAGGCGCAGGCGATCGGTGTGCGCATGTCCGGCGGGCCGAGCTGGGCCAGGGTCGAGCCATCGGCGTACTCGACCAGGCTGTGAATGATCGACTGCGGATGAACCAGCACGTCGACCCGCTCGGCCGGCATGGCGAACAGATAGGCGGCCTCGATCATCTCCAGGCCCTTGTTCATCATGGTCGCCGAATCGATCGAGATCTTCACGCCCATGTCCCACTTGGGGTGCGCGACCGCCTGTTCGGGCGTCGCCTGGGCCATCTGTTCCTGCGTCCAGGTGCGGAACGGCCCGCCGGAAGCGGTCAGGATCAACCGCGCCACATGCTGGGCGTTCATCGGGTCCAGCACCTGGAAGATCGCCGAATGTTCGGAATCGACCGGGATCACGGCCCCGCCGGCGAACTTCGCCGTCCGAAGCAGCGAAGGGCCCGCGCAGACCAGGCTTTCCTTGTTGGCCAGGGCCACGATGGCGCCGGCCTTGGCGGCGGCCATGGTCGGCGCCAGGCCGGCGAAGCCGACGATGGCCGACATCACCCACTGGGCCTCGGCCGCAGCCGCCTCGGCCACCGCGCCGGCGCCGGCGGCGGTCGCTACGCCCGATCCCCGAAGCCGGTCGCGCAGTTCGCCGAGCTTGGTTTCATCCTCGATGACCGCCAGTTTCGGACGCCAGCGCAGCGCCTGTTCCGCAAGTCGCTCGACATTCCTGCCGGCCGTGAGCGCCGAGACCTCGACCTCGGCCTTGGCCTTGTCCAGCAGGTCGAGGGTGGAGACCCCGACCGAGCCGGTCGATCCCAGAACGCTGACGCGGCGTGGCAGGGTCAATGGGCCCATCCCCAATGATTGATCAGCCGGGCGAGCGCCAACACGACGACGGCGAACATCAGCCCGTCGACCCGGTCCAGCAACCCGCCATGCCCGGGGATCAGGTCGCCTGAATCCTTTACGCCAAAGCGGCGCTTCAGCATCGATTCCCAGAGGTCGCCGGCCATGGTCGCAAGGCCTGCGATCAGCCCGATCAGCGCGCCGGCCTGTACGCTGAGGACGATGGCGCTGAACGCAGCCATCGCCGCCCCCGCTCCCGCCGCCGCAGCCAGTCCGCCGAAGAAGCCCGACCAGGTCTTGTTGGGCGAGAACCGCGGCCAGAGCTTGGGACCCTTCAGCGCGCTGCCCACGGCGAAGGCCGCGATGTCGGCCGCCCAGGCGACGACGAACAGCAGCACCGTCCACTGACGCCCCTCGGGCATGCCCCGCAGCCAGACCAGGCAGACGACCGGAATAGCCAGATAGATGACTCCGAACGCCGCATTGGCCGGCCGCTCGGCCACGCCCCGCGCCACCAGGGCCGCCGCCGCCGCGCCAAGCGCCACGGCCGCCCAGGCCAGGACCATGTGATGCTGGAAGGCCAGGAACGCTCCAGCCAGCACCGCGACAGTCAGGGCCGTGGAGACGCGGACCGGGGCGTAGGGCGCGGTCATCGCCCCCCATTCGATCGCCAGCAGGGCGACGGCGACGGCCACCAGCACCAGGAACATCCAGCGCAGGCCCGGCAGGTCGGCGAACCACACCGCGCCCAGCACCGCCGGCACGAGGACGACGGCGGAGGCCACTCTGACGCCCAGATTGGACCAGTCGAAGCGTCTAGCCGGCGGCAAGGACGTCATCGGCCACGGCGCCGCCGTAGCGCCGCTCGCGCTTCTGGAATTCTTCGATGGCCGCATGCAGGTACGCGGCGTTGTAGTCGGGCCACAGCACGTCCTGGAAGACGAACTCCGAATAGGCCGTTTCCCACAGCAGGAAATTGGAGAGCCGCTGTTCGCCGCTGGTGCGAATCACCAGGTCCGGGTCCGGCGTCCCGCCGGTCGACAGACGGCGCGAGACCGCGTCCTCGTCGATGGTCTCGGGGTCGAGGCGGCCCTCGGCCGCCTCCTTGGCCAGGGCGCGGGCCGCATCGACGAGATCGGCGCGGCCGCCATAGTTGAAGGCCACCTGCAGGAAGAAGCGGTCGTTATGAGCAGTCTGACGCTCGGCCCGCTCGACGATCTCGGCGATATCGGGCGGCAGTCCGTCCCGGCGGCCGAGAATACGCACCCGCACGCCCTCGCGCGCCAGCTTGTCGAGGTCGGAGTTCACATAGAGCTTCAGCAGCCGCATGACCTCGGCGACCTCGCCGGCCGGGCGGCGCCAGTTCTCGGTGGAGAACGCATAGAGCGTGAGCCAGCGCACGCCTTGGTCTGGCGCAGCCTCGACCACGCGGCGGATCGCATCCACGCCCTTGGGATGGCCCACCTGGCGCGGCAGGCCTCGGCGCTTGGCCCAGCGGCCATTGCCGTCCATCACGATCGCCACGTGCAGTGGCGCGTCCGGCGCAGGCTGCTTTTGGTCGACCGGGGCCATTGGGTTCCTATGCGTCCTCACCCGAGATCCGCAGACTAAATCTGCATGATCTCTTGTTCCTTGGTTTTCAAGGCTTCGTCGACCCGCTTGATCGTCTCGTCGGTGAACTTCTGTATCTCGCCTTCCATGCGGTGCAGCTCGTCCTGGGTGATGACGCTGTCCTTCTCGGCCTTCTTCAGGTCGTCGTTAGCGTCGCGGCGGACGTTGCGGATGGCCACCTTCTGCTGCTCGGCGTACTTGCCGGCGAGCTTGGCGATCTCCTTGCGGCGTTCCTCGGTCAGCGGCGGGATCGGGATACGCAGGCTCTGGCCATCCACGACCGGGTTCAGCCCCAGGCCCGAATTGCGGATCGCCTTCTCGACCGAGACCACCAGGCCGCGGTCCCAGATGTTGACGCTGATCGAGCGCGGCTCGGGCACGCTGACGGCGCCGACTTGGTTGATCGGTACGGTCGACCCGTAGGCCTCGACCATCACCTGGTCGAGCAGACTGGCGGAGGCGCGGCCCGTCCGCAGGCTGGCGAACTCTTCCTTCAGGGCGGCGAACGCCTTGTCCATGCGGTCCCGGTACTTCGACAGAACCGGCTTTTCCCCAGCAGCCATAGGATCTTCTCCTGGATTTCTCTTGTACTGTCCGTGAGGCGTCAGGCGATCGTCGTGAAGACGCCCTGCCCCTTCAGAACCTTGAGGAAGTTGCCCCGTTCGCGGATCGAGAAGACCACGATCGGAATCTTGTTGTCACGCATGAGCGCGATGGCCGAGGCGTCCATCACCCGCAGGTCCTTGGCCAGGACCTCCTGGTAGCTGAGCGTATCGTAGCGCTGGGCGCTCGGGTCCTTCTTGGGATCGGCGGTGTAGACGCCGTCGACGCTAGTGCCCTTGAAGAGCGCGTCGCAACCCATCTCCGCGGTCCGCAGCGCGGCCGGAGTGTCGGTGGTGAAGAACGGCGCGCCGAGGCCCGCGGCGAAGATGACCACCCGCCCCTTCTCGAGGTGCCGCAGCGCGCGGCGGCGGATATAGGGCTCGCACACCGCGTCCATCGGAATCGCCGACTGCACGCGGGTATAGACGCCGATCTTCTCCAGCGCCCCTTGCAGGGCCAGGGCGTTCATCACCGTCGCCAGCATGCCCATATAGTCGGCGTTGGCGCGGTCCATGCCCTTTCCGGCCAGGGAGACCCCGCGGAAGATGTTGCCGCCGCCGATCACCAGGCACAACTCTATGCCGTGATCGACCACTTCCTTGATGTCTTCGGCGACCGCCTCGATCGTCTTGGTGTCGATGCCGAACAGCGAGTCGCCCATCAGGACCTCGCCCGACATCTTCAAGAGGATCTTCTTGTAGCTGGGCTGGGCGTCGGGCATCGCGGCTTCCGTCGAGAATCTGGCTGGTACTACATAAACCAAGGGCGCCGCACGCGTCGAACGTGCGGCGCCCCTTTAAGGCTCAATCCAGGTCGATCAGGCCTGGCCGGTCATCGAAGCCACTTCGGCTGCGAAGTCATCCTGCTTCTTTTCGACGCCTTCGCCCAGGGCGAAGCGTACGAAGCCCTTCACCGCCACCGGCGAGCCGGTTTCCTTGGCGGTGTCGGCGATGAGCTGCTCGATGGTCTGATCCGGGTTCATGACGAAGGGCTGCTTCAGCAGAACCACTTCTTCCTGCCACTTGCGGATCCGGCCTTCGATCATCTTCTCGACGACGGCCAGAGGCTTGCCCGATTCCAGCGCCTGGTCGGTCAGGAACTTCTTTTCCTTCTCGACGACGGCCTGGTCGAGGTCGCCCTCGGTCAGGGCCAGCGGCGGGGTCGGGGTGCCGGCGACGTGCAGCGCGATCTTGCGGCCCACGTCCTTCAGCACCGCCTGGTCGCCGGCGCCTTCCAGAGCCACCAGCACGCCCAGTCGGCCGACGCCGTCACCCTGCGCATTGTGCAGGTAGAGGGCCACCGCGCCTTCGTTCACCGAAAGGCGGGCCGAGCGGCGCAGGCGCATGTTCTCGCCGATGGTCGCGATCAGGTTGGTGATCACGTCGCTGACGACTTCGCCCGAGGCGGTCTTGGCCGCGGTGATCGCGTCCACGCCTTCGACGGTCAGGCCGACGGTCGCGAACTCGCGAGCCGCGTTCTGGAACATCTCGTTCTTCGAGACGAAGTCGGTCTCGGCGTTGAACTCCACCAGCACGCCGGTCTTGCCGTCGTCGCTGAGCTTGCCGGCCACCAGGCCTTCGGCCGCGGCGCGGTCGGACTTCTTGGCGGCCTTCGAGAGGCCCTTGGTGCGCAGCCAATCGATGGCCGCTTCCATGTCGCCGTTGTTTTCCTGCAAGGCCTTCTTGCAGTCCATCATGCCGGCGCCGGACTTTTCGCGCAGATCCTTGACC
The DNA here is from genome assembly GCF_041920015.1 of Phenylobacterium sp. Taxonomy (GTDB): domain Bacteria; phylum Pseudomonadota; class Alphaproteobacteria; order Caulobacterales; family Caulobacteraceae; genus Phenylobacterium. The sequence goes on along the minus strand of NZ_JAYRST010000026.1, from coordinate 33,539 downwards.
AGCGCAGCGGTGATTTCCGCCATGGTCAGCTCCTTATCAGTCGCAATGGGTTTGACCGGACCCTGGATAGGGCCCGGTCATGATCGTTTGACGTCAAGCCGAGGAACGCGTCCTCAGGCTTGCGGTTGTTCCTCGGCCGGAGCCTCGGCGACCGGCGCCGCTTGCGGCTCCGGCGAAAGCTCTCGGGCGAGGGTCGGCTCGATCGGCGCGACCGAGGCGCCCAGGTCGACGCCGGCGGCCGATTGGCCCGCGGCCAGGCCGTCGAGGACGGCGTCGGCCATCAGGTCGCAATAGAGCTGGATGGCGCGCGCGGCGTCATCGTTGCCCGGGATCGGATAGGTGATGCCGTCCGGATCGCAGTTGGTGTCGAGGATCGCGATCACCGGGATGTTCAGCTTGCGGGCTTCCTGGATCGCGATCGCTTCCTTGTTGGTGTCGATCACGAACATCAGGTCCGGAATGCCGCCCATGTCCTTGATGCCGCCCAGCGACAGCTCGAGCTTGTCGCGCTCGCGCGTCATCTGCAGCAGTTCCTTCTTGCCGCGGCCCTGGCCCTCGCCTTCCAGCAGGCCTTCCAGCTCGCGCAGGCGGGCGATCGAGCCCGAAACGGTGCGCCAGTTAGTGAGCGTGCCGCCCAGCCAACGGTGGTTCACATAGTATTGGGCGCTGCGCTTGGCGGCGATGGCGACCGGCTCGGCGGCCTGGCGCTTGGTGCCGACGAACAGCACGCGGCCGCCGGAAGCTGCGACTTCGCGCACCTTCACCAGGGCCTGGTGCAGCAGCGGGATGGACTGCGACAGGTCGATGATGTGGATGTTCGACCGCGAACCGAAGATGTAGCGGTCCATCTTCGGGTTCCAGCGGTGGGTCTGGTGGCCGAAGTGGGCGCCAGCTTCCAGGAGCTGACGCATGGAGAATTCAGGAAGCGCCATCGGCTTTTCGTCCTTTTTCCGGTTAACCGCCGCAGGCAAACCCCCAAGCCTGGGGACCGGAATGGATATGGCGGGATGTCTCCCCGCACATCGCCAAACACCTGCGTGTGGAATGTCGCGCCAAATAGGGACTTACGCGCCCAAAAGCAAGCCCCGCCGCGCCCCTGCGCCAACGGCCGGAGCCTCGGCGTCCCGGCCATCCATCATCGGATAAGTTCTATCTTCATCGATCCTCGGCAAGCTGGCACGGTCGGATGACGATCCCGCAGGGTATGGCGGAGCTCTCGGCGGCATATGCAATAGGCTTGAGATCACGCGGAGGGGATCATGACACCCATCATAGCGATCGGGTTGGCTGTCTTGGCTGGCGGCACGCTGCATCCCTCTGGCGGAACGCTGCGTCCATCGACGGGAACCTTCGGACCGACGCCTGCGCCCCGCCCCTTCTATAGCCCGCCGCCACAACAACCTGCGCCACGGCCAAAGGCGCCCGAGCCGCCGCGGACGGCGGACCCAGCCCCCTTCAAGCCCTACCGCCCCTATCAGGGAACGAGCGTCTATTCCGATCCGGCCAAGCCTCCGGGCTACGTAGACTTCTACAAGCCCTGAATCTGCCCGGCGACGGCTGAGGGCCTCTCCGCCGGCCTCAGATATCCTCGACGAACACCACGCCGGGCGCTGTCTTCAGCGCCCCGCGCACCGAAGCATCCAAGGTGAAGCGGCCGGGCAGCTTCATCTCCACTTCGCGTCCGCGATCGATATTGGCGACCAAGATGATCTCGCCGCCGCGGGGATTGCCGACGTTCTCCAGCCGCCGCTTCAAGGCTTCGATCTCGGCGCTGCGCGGGGCGACATGCACCCGCAAACCCGCCACGGCGTTTTCCACAGCCTTGTCCACAGGCTCGGCGTCGTCGCCGAAGAACCTCACCTCGCCGTCGCGGGCCTTGGCCCTGACCTTGATCGCCACCGCCTTGCCAGGTTCCAGCAGGTCGCGGCACTTGCGCAGCGACTCCGGCGGGAACAGCACCTCGTACTCGCCGGTCGGGTCAGACAGGGTGACGAAAGCGAACTTCTCCCCGCTCGACTGCGAGGCGCGCTCCTGCTTGCGCCGCACCACCCCGGCCATGCGGAAAGCTTCGGCCCCGGCCTCGGCCTTGGGGATCACGTCGGCCAACAGGTCGGTGCGCCGGCGGCGCAGGGCTGCGACCATGTCGTCCAGCGGGTGGCCGGAGAGATAGAAGCCGACCGCCGCCAGTTCCTCGTCCAGCCGCTGGACCGGCGTCCAGGGTTCGGCCTTGGGCAGGCGCGGCCGCTGGGCCTCGGCCTGGTCGCCCCCGAACAGCGACCCCTGCGAAGAGGCCCGATCGGCGGCGACGGCCTGGCCGTAGCCGACCAGCACGTCGGCCGCGGCCGCCAGTTGGGCGCGGTCCATGCCCAGGCTGTCGAACGCGCCGGCCCTGGCCAGGGTCTCGAACGCCCGCTTGTTGACCTGCTTGGGATCGACGCGCTCGACGAAATCGAAGATGTCGCGGAACGGCCCGCCTTCCTTGCGGACCTCGACCACATGCTCCATCGCCTGCAGGCCGACATTGCGGATGCCGCCCAAGGCGTAAAGCACCTCGCCGTTCTCGACCTCGAAGTCGGCGGCGCAGAGGTTCACGTCCGGGCTGCGCACCTTCACCCCGAAACGCTTGGCGTCCTGGTAGAAGACCGCAAGCTTGTCGGTATTGGAGATATCGAGGCTCATCGAGGCGGCGAAGAACTCGACCGGCGCGTTCGCCTTCAGCCAGGCGGTCTGATAGGAGACATAGGCGTAGGCGGCCGCATGGCTCTTGTTGAAGCCATAGCCCGCGAACTTGTCCACCAGATCGAAGATTGCGCCGGCCTGCTGACCGGGCACCCCTTTGGCCTCGGCGCCGGAGACGAAGCGCGCGCGCTGCTGCTCCATCTCCTCCTTCTTCTTCTTGCCCATCGCCCGACGCAGCAGGTCGGCGTCGCCGAGGCTGTAACCGGCCAGGATCTGGGCGATCTGCATCACCTGCTCCTGGTAGACGATGATGCCGTAGGTCTCCTTCAGCACCGGCTCCAGGCTCGGGTGCAGATAGTCGATCTCGCGCCGGCCGAACTTGCAGTCGATGAAGGCCGGGATGTTGTCCATCGGGCCCGGGCGGTAGAGGGCGCCGATAGCGGTCACGTCCTCGATACAGTTGGGGCGAAGTTGGCGCAGGGTGTCGCGCATCCCCTGCCCTTCGAACTGGAACACCCCGACGGTGCCGCCGCTGGACAAGAGCTCGTAAGCTGGGACGTCATCGACCCCCAGGGTCGAGAAGTCGATCTCCTGGCCGCGCTTGCGCAGGAACTTCAGCGCCCGGTCGATGACGGTGAGGGTCTTCAGGCCCAGGAAGTCGAACTTCACCAGGCCCGCGCTCTCCACCCACTTCATGTTGAACTGGGTCGCCGGCAACTCCGAGCGCGGATCGCGATAAAGCGGGGTCAGTTCGGTCAGCGGTCGGTCGCCGATCACCACGCCAGCGGCGTGGGTCGAGGCGTTGCGATAGAGGCCTTCGAGCTGCAGCGCCGTCTCCAGCAACTGCTTGACCGCCTCGTCGTCCTGCTTGGCCTGTTGCAGGCGCGGCTCGATCTCGATGGCCTTGGCCAGGGTCACCGGATTGGCCGGGTTGGCCGGCACCATCTTGGCCAGGCGATCGACCAGGCCCAAGGGCAGCTGCAACACCCGGCCGACGTCGCGCAGCACAGCGCGCGCCTGCAGGGTGCCGAAGGTGATGATCTGGGCGACCCGGTCGCGGCCATAATGCTGCTGGACGTAGCTGATGACCTCTTCGCGGCGCTCCTGGCAGAAGTCGATGTCGAAGTCGGGCATCGACACCCGCTCCGGGTTCAGGAAGCGCTCGAACAGCAGCCCATAGCGCAACGGGTCGAGGTCGGTGATGGTCAGCGCATAGGCCACCAGCGAGCCCGCGCCCGATCCCCGGCCTGGCCCGACCGGGATGTCGTGGGCCTTGGCCCACTTGATGAAGTCCGAAACGATCAGGAAGTAGCCCGGGAACCCCATCTGGACGATGATCCCGATCTCCCGATCCAACCGCGCCTCGTACTCCTCGATCGGCACGGCGCCGGCCTGGCCGCTGGCGATGCGCATCTTCAGGCCCTCGCGCGCCTGATGCGCCAGTTCGTCGGCTTCGGAGCGCCCCGCCCCGGTGTCGAAGCGTGGCAGGATCGGATCGCGCTTCTTGACCATGAAGGCGCAGCGCCGAGCGATATCCAGGGTGTTGTCGCAGGCCTCAGGCAGGTCGGCGAACAGGGTCCGCATCTCGGCGGCCGGCTTGAACCAGTGTTCGGCCGTCACCCGCCGGCGCTCGTCCTGGCTGATGAAGGCGCCGTCGGCGATGCAGAGCAGCGCCTCGTGCGCCTCGTACATCGAAGGCTTTGCGAAATAGACGTCGTTGGTGGCGACCAGCGGAATGTCGTGCGCATAGGCGTAGGCGACCAGACCGCCCTCCGCCGCCGCCTCGGCGGGCAGGCCATGCCGTTGCAGCTCGATATAGAAACGGTCGCCGAACGCCCGCGCCATCTCGGCCAGCGCCGCCTCGGCCTCGGCGGTCTTGCCGGCCGCGAACAGCGGATCGACCGGCCCGTCGCCGCCGCCCGACAGCAGGATCAGGCCCTCGGCGCGTTCGGCCACCTTGTCCCAGTGGACCGACACGTCCTCCGAGCCGTCGGACTCCAGATAGCAGAGCGAGGAGAGCTCGCTGAGATTCAGGTATCCCGTCTCGCTCTGAGCCAACAGTACGATGGTGGGGGTCTTGGCCCAGCGTTCGCTCCGGCCGCCGCCGATCCCCGTCACCGGCAAGGCGCAACCGACGATGGGTTGAACGCCCGCATCCTTGGCGGTGACCGAGAACTCCAGCGCGCCGTAGAGATTGGCCCGATCGGCCAGGGCCACGGCCGGCATCTCGGCGGCCTTGGCCAGGCCGCTGATCTTCTCGGCCTTGATCGCGCCTTCCAGCAACGAATAGGCCGAGCGGACCCGCAGGTGGACGAACCCTTCGCTCCCCGCCTCGTTCACCCGCTCACCTCCGCATGTCAGGCGGCCAACTGAGCCACCGCGCACATCATCCAGACAAAACCTGCGACCGACACAAAGGCCAGCGATTCCCGAGCCAAGCGAACCATCTGCGGCGTCCTTGCTGTGAATGTTCCGTTCTTGTTCTTATTTCCCGTTTTGTTCTCACCGTCAAGCTGGTTTAAGGTGGCCCGGCAAGGAGCCTCCAATGGACCAGAGAATCTCGCTGATCACCCTGGGCGTCGACGATCTCGCCCGGTCGCGCGCGTTCTTCGAGGAGGGCTTGGGCTGGAACCCAAGTTCCGCGCAGGACGGCGTCTGCTTCTATCAGTTGCCCGGCCTGGGCCTGGCTCTCTTCGGGCGCGCCGATCTGGCGGACGACGCCAGGCGCCCGGTCGACGGGCGGTTCTCGGGCGTCACCCTGGCGGTGAACGAGCGGTCGCGCGAGGCGGTCGACGCCACCTTCGCCCAGGCGCTGGCGGCGGGCGCGACATCGCTCAAGGCGCCGGAGGACGTCTTCTGGGGCGGCTATTCCGGCTATTTCGCCGACCTGGACGGCCACACCTGGGAGATCGCCTACAATCCCGGCTCGACCATCCACGAGGACGGCTCAACCACCTTCGACGAGAGCTAGAGCCGCTGCTCTTCCAGATGTCCGTCCTTCAAGGCCACGACGCGGTCCATGTGACGGGCGAGGTCCAGATTATGGGTGGCGACCAGGGCCGCCACGCCCTCCTGACGCGCCAGGGCATAGAGGCTTTCGAACACGGCGCTGGAGGTGTGCGGATCGAGATTGCCGGTCGGCTCGTCGGCCAGCAGCAGCCTCGGCGCATTGGCCAGGGCGCGGGCGATGGCCACCCGCTGCTGCTCGCCGCCCGACATCTGGGCCGGCTGATGGTCGACCCGTTCGGCGAGGCCCAGGCTGGACAGGAGTTCGCTCGCGCGGGCCCGGGCCGCCTTGCGCGAGCGCCCGGCGATCATCTGCGGCAGGGCCACATTGTCCAGAGCAGTGAACTCGGCCAGCAGATGGTGCGCCTGGTAGACGAAGCCGACGGTCGCCAGACGGACCCGGGTGCGTTGCCGGTCGCTGAGGTTCGAGCAGTCTCGCCCTTCGACGATGATCTGGCCGGCGTCCGGGTGCTCCAGCAGGCCCGCCGCATGCAGCAATGAGGACTTGCCCGAGCCGGAAGGCCCGATCAGCCCGACGATCTCGCCCGGGCGCACGTCCAGATCGACACCGTTCAGCACGGTCAGGGTCTTGTCGCCGCTTCGATAGGTCCGGCGCAGTCCCCGGATCGAGAGGACCGGATCACTCATAGCGAAGCGCCTCCACCGGATCGAGGCGCGAGGCGCGCCAGGCCGGCGGCAGGGTGGCCAGGAACGACATGGCCAGCGCCCAGAAGGTGATGATCCCCACCTCGCGCCAGTCGATCTTGGCTGGGATGCGGGTCAGGAAATAGACGTCGGAATTGAACACCTGCGCCCCGGTGACCCATTCGACGAACTGCTGAATCTCGCCGATATAGATGCAGAACAGCGAGCCGATCGCCAGGCCCGCCAAGGTGCCCAGCACGCCCACCGAAGCCCCGGCCATGAAGAAGATGCGCAGGATCGAGCCCTGCCCCGCCCCCATGGTGCGCAGGATGGCGATGTCGCGGCCCTTGTTCTTCACCAGCATGACCAGGCCCGAAATGATGTTCATGGCCGCGATGGCCACCAGCATCATCAGGATCAACCGCATCACGTTGCGCTCGACCTTCAGCGCGCCCCAATAGGCGGCGTTCTTTTCGGTCCAGTCGGTGACCAGGGCCGAGGCGCCGGCCGCGCGCGCGACCTCGCCCTTCATGGCGCTGGCCTTGTCCGGATCGGCGATCTTCATTTCCAGGTAGTCGACGCCGCTTTCACGGCCGAAAAACAGTTGGGCCTGGGCGAGGGGCATGTAGATAAAGGCTTGGTCGTATTCACTCATGCCGACCGTGAATGTGCCGGCGATGGTGTAGGTCTTGCGCAGGGGCGTGGCCCCGAACGCTGTCGCTCCCCCGGTCGGCGAGACCAGGCTGAGCTCGTCGCCGGGCCCCAGGCCCAGGGTCTGGGCCAGACGGTCGCCGACCAGGATCATGTCGCCGCCATATTCCCCCTCGCCGAAGCCGGCCATGGTCCCGCGGGTGATGTTGCCGGAAACGATCCGGGTCGCCTTCAGGTCGGCCGGGGTGACGCCCCGCACGATCGCCCCGCTGATCTGGCCGGCGCCCAGCGCCATGGCCTGAGCCTCCACGACCGGCGTCACCTGGATCACGCCGGGCAGGTCGGAGAGCCGCTTGACCACGGCGTCGCGGTTCGGATCGGTCAGCACGCCGCCGGTCACATAGAGGTGGCCGCTGAAGCCGAGGATGCGGCCGAGCAGTTCGGCGCGAAAGCCGTTCATCACGCTCATCACGATGATCAGCACCGCGACCGCCAGCATGATGCCGATGAAGGAGATGACCGAGATCAGCGCCACCCCGCCCTGGCTGCGCTTGGCGCGCAGGTAGCGGGCGGCGACCGACCGTTCCCATTGTCCGAAAGGCGGAGCGCGGCCGTTCAGGCCGCCATTGGCCGATTGTGCGCTCAAGCTCGGACGGCTCCGGCCGCGAAGGAGAGGAAGCGAAGAGGCATGCCTTGGAAAAGCGTCCCGCTGATGTGCGACCGTGATAGCCCGGTTCGCCGGCTTTGCAATGAAAGCCGAGCGAAAAGAAGGCCGTCCGTCGCGCCTCCGGCGGCTATCGCCAGCTCGCCGGAACCTGCGGCAACTGGATCAGCTTGAAGTGCAGCACCAGGAACAGGATCACCCACAGGATCGTGGTGATGATCGTGGTGGTCACGAACTTCTTCTTGAGCTTGGGGTCGACCGGCGCGCCCGGATCGCCGCCATCGCCCTTGTCGATCCCGGCTTCGGCGTGGCTCACCACGCCCAGCGGCAGGACGGAGAACAGCACGGTCCACCAGAGGGTCAGATAGATGGCGATACCGGTGAAGACGCTCATCAGCAGGATTCCTCGTCAGGACTGCATCCAGGCGCCGACTTGGCGCGCCCGACGCTCCCTACCCCCAAGAGCCGGGCCATATCAACGCCGCTGATGGTCGCGCGGGCGGTCTAATGCGCGGCCTTCGGGCTTTCCATCAGTTCGACCAGCACCCCGCCCATGTTCTTCGGATGGACGAAGATCACCGGCGTGCCGTGGGCGCCGATCCGCGGCTCGCCCGTCCCCAGCACCGTCGCGCCCTTGGCCCGCATCTCGTCGCGCGCGGCGATGATGTCGGCGACCTCGAAACAGACGTGGTGCTGGCCGCCGGCTGGGTTCTTGGCGAGAAAGCCGACCAGGGGCGAATCCTCGCCCAGCGGCTCGATCAGCTCGATCTGGCTGTTGGGCAGGTCGACGAAACAGACATAGACGCCCTGTTCCGGCATCGCCCTGGTCTCGGTGATGTTGGTCGCGCCCAGCACGTCGCGATAAAGCTTCACGGACTCGGCGATGGAGGGGGTGGCGACCCCGATGTGGTTCAGTCTTCCGATCATACGCCTCGTATAGACCTGCTCGCGAGCGGGCGCGAGATCACGCCAGGGAAGGCGTCAGACAAAGGAGCCGAGATAGAGCGCCGCCCGACAGGCAAATGTCAGGTTGAGCGCGCCCCAGAGCAGGCGGGGCAGTCTTCGCCCTCCGTCCGGGATCAGCAAAACCACGTGAGCCGCAAGCCCGAGGAGCGGCACAGCCAGTAGTATGAACATGCTCAGGCGGTGGTGCTCCTCGGGCACGACTTGGATCGACGCCGTCGACAGCAGGCTCAAAGCCCAGAACCCGGGCAGGACCAGCAGCCATCGACGCAAATGCGCGTCGTCTGTGGCTCTCGCCAACCAGGCGCCTGCGGTCAGCAGCGCCAGCAGGCCCCAATGGTCGAACGTCGCATAGCGGACGCCCTCCAGCAGCGCTTGCGCAGAGGCGGCCCAACCCAAGCTTTCCCCCAAATCGCTCAGCCGTTGTGGATCATCAGATCCGCAGCACCGTCGTCTCCACAACCGGCCGCTTGCCCCAGATGCGTTGGCTGGCCTTCTTCACCGCGCGGGACATCACGGTCTCGACCTCTTCGTCGAACTCGCGGTCCGCGCCTTGCAGCCGGGCCAGGGCATGGCTGGCCTCCTTGGCCAGGTCCTCGAGCACTTCGTCCATTGGATAGTCCTCGTCGGCCGGCAGGCCGAGCGCGCGCACCTGCGGCCCCGCCGCGATCTTGCCGCGGCCGTCCAGCACGACGCTGACCGCCAGCACGCCGTTATAGGCTGCGTGGCGCCGCTCGCGCAGGGCGTCGCCGTTTTCCGGCGTCAGCACCCCGGCGTCGACATAGATGCGGCCGGCGGGAACCTCGTCGATGATCTCCGCCCGGCCCGGCGCCAGGCGCACCATGTCGCCGTTGCGCGGCGCGACGGTCTGCGGAACCTGCAGATCCTTGGCGAAGGCGGCGTGCTCCAGCAGGTGGCGGCGCTCGCCATGGGTCGGTACAGCGATCTGCGGCCGCGCCCAGGCGTACATCTGCGCCAGCTCGTCGCGGCACGGATGGCCAGAAACGTGGATGCCCGGATGATCGCGCTCGGTGTAGAGGCGCACCCCGCGGTCGGCGAGCCGGTTCTGCAGGTTGCGGATCGGGATCTCGTTGCCCGGGATCACCCGCGAGGAGAAGACGCAGGCGTCCCCCGCCCCCAGCTTCACATGCGGGTGCGATCCGTCGGCGATGCGCGACAGGGCCGCACGCGGCTCGCCCTGGCTGCCGGTGCAGAGGAACAGCACCTCGTTCTCCGGCAAGGCGCCCGCCTGTTGCTCAGACAGGAACTCCCGCACGCCTTCCAGCAGCCCGACCGACCTGGCCGCCGCGGCCATGCGGTGCATCGAGCGCCCGACCAGGCAAACTCCGCGCCCAGCGGCCTCGGCCGCGCGGATCACACTGTCCATGCGCGCGACGTTGGAGGCGAAGCAAGCCACCGCGACCTTGCCGGAGAGCCCGCCGATCAGTCCGGCCAGGGCTTCCTTCACGTCGGCTTCCGAGCCGGACTCCCCATCCACGAAGACGTTGGTGGAATCGCAGACCATGGCCAGGACGCCGTCATCGCCCAGCTTCTGGATCGCCGCCTCGTCCGTGGTCGCCCCCAGCACCGGATCGGGATCGATCTTCCAGTCGCCGGTGTGCAGCACGGTGCCCAGCGGCGTGCGGACCGCCAGGCCGTTCGGCTCGGGAATCGAATGGGTCAGGGTGATCAACTCGACCTCGAACGGGCCAAGCTGGATCTTGCCGCTCAACGGGATTTCGGTGATCTCCGCCTCGGCGCATTCGTCGTTCTCGCGCAGTTTCTCGCGCAGCAGGAAGGCCGTGAACGGCGTCGCATAGAGCGGCGCGCGCAGCTGGGGCCACAGCCACGAAACCGCGCCGATATGATCCTCGTGCGCGTGGGTCAGCACGATGCCGATGATGTCCTTGGCGTAGTCGCGGATGAATTCCGGGTCCGGCAGGATGATCTCGACGCCGGGCGTCGTCTGGTCGCCGAAGGTGACCCCCAAGTCGACCACGATCCACTTGCGCGCATGCGCCGGGCCATAGCCGTAGAGGTTGAAGTTCATGCCGATCTCGTTCGACCCGCCCAGCGGCAGGAAGACGAGTTCGTCCTGGTCTTTTGCTTTCATTACGTCCTTGCCGCCGTATTCCGGCGGTGAATTTCAAGAAGACCGCGGATCGTCAGATCCGGGTCGAAATGGTCGATGGCGGTCGTTGCGCCATGGAACAACGAAGCGACCCCGCCGGTTGCGACGACGGTCATGGCTGTGCCGCGTTCGGCCTTGATGCGGGCGATCAGCCCTTCGATGAGCGCGATATAGCCCCAGAAGACGCCCGATTGCATGGCGCCGACCGTATCGGTGCCTACAACCTTGCGCGGCCGCTGGATCGCCACGCGCGGCAGTTTCGCCGCCGCGCTGTGCAACGCTTCCATAGATAGGTTGATGCCGGGCGCGATCACACCCCCCTCGAAACCGCCATCGCCGGCGATGACGTCGAAGGTGGTGGCCGTACCGGAGTCGATGACGATCAGATCGCCCGAATAGACGATGTGCGCGCCCAGGGCGTTGACCAGACGGTCGGCGCCGGCCTCTGACGGCTTGTCGATCCGTACCTGGATGCCGAGGTCGGCGTTCTCGCCGATGACCAGCGGTTCGACGTGCAGATAGCGGCGGGCCAGGTTGCGCAGGTTGAAGATCGACTGCGGCACGACGCTCGAGATGATGCAGGCGTCGAGCACCCCGAACTGCAAGCCCGCCATGTGCAGAAGTTGCGAGAGCCAGACCGCATATTCATCGGCCGTACGGCTGGAATCGGTCGCCGCCCGCCACTGGGCGATCCAGGTCTCACCGTCGTGAACGGCGAACAGGGTGTTGGTGTTGCCTTGCTCAATGGCCAGCAGCATCCGGGCCTCCAAAGAAGACATCGCCCGCGGTGATCCGCATCACGCTTCCGTCGTCCAGCCGCAGGCGCAAGGCGCCGTCGAGCTCCAGTCCCTCGGCGACTCCTCGGAAGGTCTGATTGGGCAGCCGCGCTTCGCAAGGCTCTCCCAGGCCTTGCGCCAACCGCGTCCAGCCCTCGGCGATCGGTGCAAAGCCGCCAGCTTCCCATTGCGCGCGCCAGTGTTCGAACCGGGCCGCCAGGATCTCCAGGGCGTCGAGCGGCGCCGGCGGCGGCGCGGCCATGTGTTCTGCGAACGAAGTCGCCGGCCGCTCCACATTGGTCGGCGCCTCGGCCAGATTGACACCGATGCCGACCGCCAGCCAGATCGTCCCGTCGGGCCGCGTCCCGGACTCGATCAGGATGCCGACCGCCTTGCGGCCGTAGATCATGACGTCGTTGGGCCATTTCAGGCGGGCCGCGCCCGGCCCGATGCAGGTCTGCGCCAGTTCGGCTGCGGCCAGGGCCGCCACGAACGAGAGCTGCGCAGCCTCCACCGGCGGCTTGGCGGTCGTCATCAGCAAGGTCGCAGCCAGGTTGCCGCTGGAGGTCGTCCAGGGCCGCCCCCGCCGGCCATGGCCGGCGGTCTGGCGCCGGGCCATGATCCAGAGGGGGCCGGTCTCCCCCGTCTCGGCGCGTCGCCACGCCTCGGCGTTGGTGGAGTCCAGTTCCTCGTGGGCTTCGACCGGCGGGTGGCTTCCCACCTAGGTGGCGAGTCCGAAGGCGAGCGCCGCCGCCTTGGCCAGCGGGTCGAGGAAGACCAGGGCGCCGAGCACGACGGGGAACGAGAAGATCGCCGCCCCGATGGCCACGGCCTGAGCCTCGCCCGGCGCCTTGTCGACCTGGCCGGGCGCTGCGTCGAACCACATCACCTTGAGCAGGCGCAGATAGTAGAAGGCGGCGACGACGCTGCCGATCAGGCCCAGCACGGCGGCGGTCACGATCATCGGTTCGCCGACGTTCAGCGCGGCCTTGAAGACGTAGAACTTCGCCCAAAAGCCGGAAAACGGCGGCAGGCCGAGCGCCGACAGCGAGAAGGCGGTCATGGCCAGAGCCAGGCCCGGGCGCTCCTTGAAGAGGCCGGCCATGTCCTCGATGGTCTCCATCGGGCGGCCTTCGCGCGAGAGCGCCGTCAGACATGCGAAGAAGCCCGTGACGTCGATCAGGTAGAGGATCATGAAGACCAGCATGGCCTGCATGCCCTCGGTCGTGCCTGCCGCCAGCGCCAGGATGGCGTAGCCGACATTGGCGATCGAGGAATAGGCCCACAGGCGCTTCAGGTTCTTCTGCGCCAGGCCCGCAAAGGCGCCGACGAAGATCGACAGCAGGGCGATCAGCACCAGCACCTGGCGCCATTGCGCCGCCGCCCCCTCGAAGCCTTCCGAAAGGATGCGAGCGAACAGCACCATGGCCGCCAGCTTCGGCGCCCCGGCGAAGAAGGCGACGACCGGGGTCGGCGCGCCCTCGTAGACGTCGGGCGTCCACATGTGGAACGGCGCGGCCGAAACCTTGAACGCCAGGCCGCAGATCACGAAGACCAGGCCGAACAGCACGCCTGTCCCGGCGCCCGCCTGCACCGACACCGCGATGTCCTCGAACTTGGTCGAGCCGGCGAAGCCGTAGACCAGCGAGGCGCCGTAGAGCAGCAGGCCCGAGGACAAGGCGCCGAGCACGAAATACTTCAGGCCCGCTTCCGAAGCCTTGGCGTCCTCACGGTGCATGGCCGCCAGCACGTAGAGCGCCAGCGAGTGCAGTTCCACGCCCATATAGAGCGAGATCAGGTCGCCGGACGAAGCCATCATGCCCATGCCGAGCGCCGCCAGCAGCACCAGGATCGGGAACTCGAAATTGCGGATCGCCTTGCGCTCGAACCACTTCTGGCCGAGCAGGATCGCGACCGCGCTGGCCAGGTAAATGGCCACCTTGGCGAAGGCCGAGGCGTTGTCGGCGACCATGCCGCCGGAGAAGCCGCGGCCGATCGGTCCGACCGCGGCGGCCCAGGCGGCGATCACCAGCGCGCCGATCGAGGCGATCATCAGGGCCGTGGTGGCCCGCGGCGAGAAGGCCCCGATCACCAGGAGGCCGAGGGCGCCGACCGCCAGGATCAGTTCCGGCGCGGCAAGAGCAAGGTCGTGGGAAAAGGTCATGTGACTTTCAGGTCCTCACCCGCCGATGGCCGCCTGATAGGCCGCAGCGAGGCTGTCGACCGAGGCTTGGGTCAGATCGAAGACGGCGGCCGGATAGACGCCGAGGTACAGGGTCATGGCGATCAGCGGCGTGAAGATCGCCACCTCGCGCCAGTCGAGGTCGGTGATGTCGGCCAGCTTCGGGTTGGTCAGTTCGCCGAACACCACGCGCCGGTAGAGGCTGAGCGCATAGACCGCCGAGAAGATCACGCCCGAGGCTGCGACGACCGCCGTCCAGGTCGAGACATGATAGGCGCCGGTCATGGTGGTGATTTCACCGATGAAGCCCGAGGTGCCGGGCAGGCCGACATTGCCCATGGTGAACAGCATGAAGGTCGCCGCGTACCAGGGCATGCGGCTGACCAGCCCGCCGTAGAAGGCGATCTCGCGGGTGTGCATGCGGTCGTAGACCACGCCGACGCAGAGGAAGAGCGCGCCGGAGATCACCCCGTGGCTCAGCATCTGGAAGATCGCGCCCTGCAGGCCGACGTCGTTGCCCGAGAAGATGCCCATGGTCACGAAGCCCATGTGCGCGACCGACGAATAGGCGATCAGCTTCTTCATGTCGGGCTGACGGAAGGCGACCAGCGAGGTGTAGACCACGGCGATCACGCTCAGCGCGAAGACCAGCGGCGTGAACAGGTCCGACGCCTGCGGGAACATCGGCAGCGAGAAGCGCAGGAAGCCGTAGCCGCCCATCTTCAGGAGGATGCCCGCCAGGATGACCGAACCCGCGGTCGGCGCCTCGACGTGGGCGTCGGGCAGCCAGGTGTGCACCGGCCACATCGGCATCTTCACCGCGAACGAGGCGAAGAAGGCCAGCCACAGCCAGGTCTGCAGATTGGCGTCGAACTTGTAGGTCATCAGTTCGGGGATCGAGGAGGTGCCGGCCACGCCGATCATCACCAGGATCGCCGCCAGCATCAGCACCGAGCCGAGCAGGGTGTAGAGGAAGAACTTGTAGGCCGCATAGACCCGGTTCTTGCCGCCCCAGATGCCGATGATCAGGAACATCGGCACCAGGCCGAACTCGAAGAACAGGTAGAACAGCACCAGGTCCAGCGCGCAGAACACGCCGATGACCAGGGTCTCGAGCACCAGGAAGGCGACCATGTATTCCGGCACGCGCTTCTCGATCGAGTTCCACGAAGCGGCGATACAGATCGGCATCAGGAACGCGGTCAGCAGCACGAACAGGATCGAGATCCCGTCGACGCCCATCCGGTAGTGCAGGCCGGCGAACCAGGCATGGTCCTCCAGGAACTGGAAGCCGGGATTGGCCGGGTCGTACTGGGCCACCAGCAGCAGCGAGAACGCGAAGGTGGCCAGCGTCGTGACGAAGGCGATCCACTTCACGGCGTTCACCGCCTTGGCGTCTTCCGAGGTGCGGAAGGCGCGCAGCAGCAGGATGGCCGCCACGCCGACCAGCGGCGTGAAGGTCGTGAGGGAGAGAATACCGGTCATGGGACTGATCCCCTCCCCTTACGCCCAGGCCCAGAGCGCGTAGGACAGCAGTCCCGCGACGCCGAGCAGCATGACGAATGCATAGTGATAGACATAGCCGCTCTGTAGTCGCCCGGCCCCCCGGCCGACCGCGTAGGACGTGGCCGCGACTCCGTTCGGCCCTAGGCCGTCGATGATCTTCTGGTCGCCGCCCTTCCAGAACAGGTCGCCCAGGAACTTGGTCCCCCGAACGAAGGTCGCCTCGTAGAGCTCGTCGAAGAACCACTTGTTGTAGAGGAAGGTCCAGAGCGGTCCCTTGCGGGCGGCGATCGCCGCGCCCAGGCCTTCACGCATGATGTAGACGTAGAAGGCGCCGGCGAAGCCCAGGGCCGAGACCACCAGCGGCGCCCACTTCACCCAGGTCGGCGAATGGTGCGCATGCTCCAGCACGTGGTTGCTCGCGCCATTGAAGATTGCTCCGCGCCAGAACTCCTTCCAGCCTTCGCCCACGAAGTTGTCGACGAAGACGAAGCCGGCGGCCACGGCGCCGAACGCCAGCAGCAGCAGCGGAACCAGCATCACCCCAGGGCTTTCGTGCGGCTTGTGGTCGTGACCATGACCGTGATCGTCGTGGCCATGCGCATCGGCATGGGCGTGATCCTTGCCGTGGGCGTGGTCGTCGTGATGGGCGCCCGCGCCCCACTTGGCCGTGCCGTGGAAGGTCATGAAGGTCAGGCGCCACGAATAGAACGCCGTCAGGCCCGCGGCGAAGACGCCGACCACGAAGGCGAAGTAGGCGACGCCGCCATAGGCCTGGCCGGCGGCGAAGGCGCTCTCGATGATGGTGTCCTTCGAATAGAAGCCGGCGAAGCCCAGGTGCAGGTTCGGCAGGCCGAACCCGGTGATGGCCAGCGTGCCGATGGTCATCACCGCATAGGTGACCGGCAGGTACTTCCACAGCGCGCCCATCTTCCGCATGTCCTGCTCGTGGTGCATGCCATGGATCACCGAACCGGCGCCCAGGAACAGCAGGGCCTTGAAGAAGGCGTGGGTGAACAGGTGGAACATGGCCGCCTGATAGGCGCCCACGCCGGCGGCGAAGAACATGTAGCCGAGCTGCGAACAGGTCGAATAGGCGATGACCCGCTTGATGTCGTTCTGGGCCAGACCCACGGTCGCAGCGAAGAGGGCCGTGACCGCGCCGATCATGGTGACGATCTGCTTGGCGTAGGGCGCGTACTCGAACATCGGCGAGAGCAGGCAGACCATGTAGACGCCCGCGGTCACCATGGTCGCGGCGTGGATCAGGGCCGAGACCGGGGTCGGGCCCTCCATCGCGTCGGGCAGCCAGGTGTGCAGGAAGAACTGGGCAGACTTGCCCATGGCGCCCACGAACAGCAGAGCGCAGGCGAGGTCGACGGCGTGCCAGTAGGAGCCGGCGAACCACCAGCCTTCGCCGGCCATGGCCGCGACCTTCGGAAACACCTCGGCGAACTGGATCGAACCGAACATCCAGAAGACCGTCATGATGCCGAGCGCGAAGCCGAAGTCGCCGACGCGGTTGACCACGAAAGCCTTGATCGAGGCGGCGTTGGCGCTGGGCTTCTTGAACCAGAAGCCGATCAGCAGGTAGCTCGCCAGGCCCACGCCTTCCCAGCCGAAGAAGAGCTGCATGAAGTCGGCGGCCGTCACCAGCGCCAGCATGGCGAAGGTGAACAGCGACAGATAGGCGAAGAACCGCGGCTTGGAGTCGTCCTCGGCCATGTAGCCCCACGAATAGACGTGGACCAGGCTAGAGACGCTGGTGACCACCACCAGCATGACCGCCGACAGGCCGTCCAGACGGATCGACCAGTTCGACTGGAAGTCGCCGATGTTGATGAACGGCAGCAGTTGGATCGTGAACGGCTCCAGGCCGCCCCAGGTCCACTTGGTAAAGAGGGTCCACGACAGCGCCGCGGCCAGCAGCAGAAGGCCGGTCGTCACGCTCTGCGAGGCGACGTTGCCGATGCGGCGGCCGAACAGGCCGGCGATGATCGCTCCGACCAGCGGGGCGAAGACGAGGATGGTGATCAGAGACTGCGGTGTCATGTCTTGGTCCGTCAGCCCTTCATCATCGAGACGTCGTCCACGGCGATGTCGCCGCGGTTACGGAAGAAGGTGACTAGGATGGCCAGGCCCACGGCCGCCTCGGCGGCGGCCACGGTCAGGACGAACATGGCGAAGATCTGCCCCACGACATTGTGGAGATAGACCGAGAACGCCACGAGGTTGATGTTCACGGCGAGCAGAAGCAGCTCGATCGACATCAGGATGACGATGATGTTCTTGCGGTTCACGAAGATCCCGAACACCCCGATGGTGAACAGGATCGCGGCCACCGCGAGATAGTGGGTGAGCCCGATGATCATTGCTCGATCCCCTGCCCCGGCTTGATCTGGACGATGCGCATGCCGCTCTTCGGCGTGCGGGCCACCTGGTCGACGATCGACTGGCGGCGCACGCCCGGCTTGTGGCGCAGGGTCAGCACGATGGCGCCGATCATGGCCACCAGCAGCACCAGCCCTGCGGCTTGGAAGAAGTAGACGTAGTCGGTGTAGAGCACGTGGCCGATCGTCTCGATATTCGGAAGCTCGGGATGGAGCTGCGGGCCATCGGCCTTCGGAACCCCGCCGGTGGCCGCGGCCGTGGCGATCACGATCATTTCCACCGCCAGGACGCCGGCCACCAGGCCGCCGACCGGCATGTAGCGCGCGAAACCCTGCCGAAGCGCCGCGAAGTCGACGTCCAGCATCATGACCACGAACAGGAACAGCACCGCGACCGCGCCGACATAGACGACGACCAGCAGCATCGCGAGGAACTCCGCGCCCATGGTCACGAAGAGGCCCGCGGCCGAGAAGAAGCTGAGGATCAGGAACAGCACCGAATGCACCGGGTTTCGGGATGAAACCACCCCGAATCCTGCGCCCACGGTCACCGCCGCCAGCAGGTAGAATGCGATCGCCAAGGCCATGACGGCTTTTCTCAGCCCCTTAGTTACGTGCGGTCCGCGCCGGGAGTCCGGTGCGGACGAAGGTGGTCGTCGGTTCGGATTCGCGCCGCGGTGTTAGCGGTACGGCGCGTCCAGTTCCAGGTTCTTGGCGATCTGCCGCTCCCAGCGATCCCCGTTCTCCAGAAGGCGTTCCTTGTCGTAGTAGAGCTCTTCGCGCGTCTCGACCGCGAACTCGATGTTCGGGCCCTCGACGATGGCGTCCACCGGGCAGGCCTCCTGGCACAGGCCGCAATAGATGCACTTGACCATGTCGATGTCGTAGCGGGTCGTGCGGCGGCTGCCGTCGTCGCGCGGCTCGGCCTCGATGGTGATGGCCTGGGCCGGGCAGATCGCCTCGCAAAGCTTGCAGGCGATGCACCGCTCTTCGCCGTTGGGATAGCGGCGCAGGGCGTGCTCGCCCCGGAATCGCGGCGACTGCGGGCCCCGCTCGTGCGGGTACTGCACGGTCGCCTTCGGCCTCACCATGTACTTCATCGCCAGGCCGAAGGCCCCGACGAAGTCCATCAGGGCCGCGCCCCTGACCGCTTGTGAAATTCGCTGCATCATCTCGCGGTTACTTTCTCTTGCAGGCGTAGTCGTTCATGCGCTTGCCCGAGCCTTCCTCGCTGCGGACCAGCTCGCCCCCCTTGGCCAGGCACGCCTCGCGCGCGCTCTTCAGCGCATCGTAGCTGGCCACGCCGCCGGCGATGGACGGTCCGCCGGCCGAGCTGGCGCAAGCGCCGAGGGTGAGAACCAGGGACATCGCCATCAGCCTCCTCATGCGCCCGCCGGTCCAAAGACGCGCCAGGCCGCCAGGATCGCCACGGCCGCCATCGAGGTCGGCAGGAACACCTTCCAGCCCAGCCGCATGAGCTGGTCGTAGCGGTAGCGCGGCACGATGGCCTTCACGATGCCGAACAGGAAGAAGAAGAAGCAGACCTTCAGCACGAACCACATCAGGCCGTAGAAGCTCTGCACGGTCGCCGGCCAGTCGTGGACGAACGGCAGGTCGATCGGGGCCTGCCAGCCGCCGAAGAACATCACCGAGATCAGCGCGCACATCAGCACGATGTTCACCAGCTCGCCGATCATGAAGAGCAGGAACGGGCTGGAGGAATATTCGACCTGATAACCGGCCACGAGTTCGGATTCAGCTTCCGGCAGGTCGAACGGCGGGCGGTTGGTCTCGGCCAGGGATGAGATGAAGAAGATCACCGCCATCGGGACCATCACCAGGGCCATGGGCAGGTTGTGCAACCCGCCGCCGAAGACGTTCCAGTTCCAGAAGCCGCCGGCCTGCATCTCGACGATCGTCTGCAGGTTCATGGTCCCGGCCAGCAGGATCACGGTCACGATCACGAAGCCGATGGAGACTTCGTAGGAGACCATCTGCGCGGCCGAGCGCAGCGAGCCCAGGAACGGATACTTCGAGTTTGAAGCCCAGCCGCCCATGATGATGCCATAGACGCCCAGCGACGAGATCGCGAACAGGTACAGCACTCCGACATTGATGTCGGAGACCACCCAGCCCGGCGCGAACGGGATCACCGCCCAGCCGACCAGGGCCAGGACGAAGGTCAGAACCGGCGCCAGCAGGAAGACGAACTTGTCCGCCCCGTCCGGGATGACGATTTCCTTCAGCACGAACTTGATCAGGTCCGCGAAGGACTGCAGCAGGCCGAACGGGCCGACGACATTGGGCCCTTTGCGCATCTGCACGCCGGCCCAGATCTTCCGGTCGGCGAGCATGAAGAAGGCCAGCGCCACCAGCAGCGGCAGCACGACCGCCATGATCTGGGCGACGGTGATCAGGGTCCAGCCGCCCGGCGTGGCCCAGAAGGAGTTCGCGTCCATGCCCCTCTACTCCGCCGCGATCTTGGCGGCGCCGGAAGCCACGGCGGCGCACTCGGCCATCGTCACGCTGGCGCGCGCGATGGGATTGGTCAGGTGGAAAGCCTTCACCGCGCTCTCGAACGGAGCCTCGGCGAGGTCGCCCTTCGCGCCGAGCGCGGCGAAGTCGACCGCAGCGCCGGTGGCGCCGGGCGCATAGTCGATCTGGCCGAAGGTCGGGTGGTCGTCGAAGAGCTTGGCCCGAAGCTGGGCCAGGGTGTCGTACGGCAGGGTCGCGCCGAGGCGGTCGGACAGGGCGCGAAACACCGACCAGTCCTCGCGGGCCTCGCCCTTCGGGAACACCGCCCGATAGCCGAATTGAACCCGGCCCTCGGTGTTGACGTAGAGGCCGTCCTTCTCGGTATAGGCGGCCCCCGGCAGGATCACGTCCGCGGCATGGGCGCCATTGTCGCCGTGGGTGCCGAGATAGACCTTGAAGGCGTCGGAGCCCTTGGCGTCGATCTCGTCGGCGCCCAGCAGGAAGAGCACGTCCAGCGCGCCCGGCTGCACCATTTCGCGGGCGGTCTTGCCGCCCTCGCCCGGTACGAAGCCCAGGTCGAGGCCGCCGACCCGCGAGGCGGCGGCATGCAGCACGTTCCAGGTCATGCCGAAGCTCTTGGCGACCGCCGCGGCGGCGGCGAGCACCGCTTGGCCGTCCTCGCGCGCGAGCGCCCCGGCGCCGACGATGATCGCCGGCTTCCTGGCTTCCTTCAGCGCCTTGACGAAGTCGTTTTTCGCCCGGGTCAGGCCCGACAGGGTCGCAGGTCCCGCGCCGAGGTAATCGTACTTGTAGGTCAGGTCGGCTTGCTCGCCGATCACGCCCACGCGCAGGGCGCCCGCGGCCCAGCGCTTACGCAGGCGCGCGTTGAACACCGGCGCTTCGAGGCGCGGATTGCTCCCGACCAGCAGGATCACGTCGGCCTCTTCGATGCCGGCGATGGTCGAGTTCATCAGCCAGCTCTCGCGCTGGCCGCCGCCCAGGGCCATGCCGTCCTGGCGGCAGTCGATATTGGGCGAGCCGAGGGCCGCGAACAGATCCTTGGCCGCCTTCATCGATTCGGCGTCCTGGAGGTCGCCGCCGATGACGCCGATCCGCTCGCCGTTGGTCGCCTTGATCTTCTCGGCGATCAGGTCGAACGCCTCGCCCCAGCTCGCCGGCTGCAGGCGCCCGCCCTTGCGCACGAACGGACGGTCGAGGCGCTGGCGCGACAGGCCGTCGACGGCGTAGCGCGTCTTGTCGCTGATCCACTCCTCGTTGATCTCTTCGTTCAGGCGCGGCAGCACGCGCAGGACAGCCGGCCCACGGCTGTCGACGCGGATGGCGGAACCCAGCGCGTCCATCACGTCCACGCTCTCGGTCTTCTTCAGTTCCCAGGGGCGGGCGTTGAAGGCATAGGGCTTGGAGGTGAGCGCCCCGACCGGGCAGAGGTCGATCACGTTGGCCGACAGTTCGGACGCCACGGCCTTGTCGAGATAGGTCGTGATTTCAACGTCTTCGCCGCGGGAGATCAGGCCGATTTCCGGCACGCCGGCCACTTCGGTGATGAAGCGGACACAGCGCGTGCACTGGATGCAGCGGGTCATGACCGTCTTGATGAGCGGCCCCATGTACTTTTCTTCGACGGCCCGCTTGTTCTCGAGATAACGGCTGTCGTCGCGGCCATAGCCCATGGCCTGGTCCTGCAGGTCGCACTCGCCGCCCTGGTCGCAGATCGGGCAGTCGAGAGGGTGGTTGATGAGCAGGAACTCCATCACCCCTTCGCGGGCCTTCTTCACCATCGGGGTGTTGGTGAAAATCTCCTGGCCCTCGGCCGCCGGCAGGGCGCACGAAGCCTGGGGCTTCGGCGGGCCGGGCTTCACCTCGACCAGGCACATGCGGCAGTTGCCGGCGATGCTCAGGCGCTCGTGGTAGCAGAAGCGCGGAATCTCCTCGCCAGCCAGTTCCGCAACCTGCAGAACCGTCATGCCGGGTTCGAACTCGACCTCGACGCCGTTGACTTTAGCCTTGGCCATTCGCGGTTACTCCGCCGCTTGCAGGGACGCGCCCTGCACATGCGGCCTTCCGGCCCGATATTGAGTGATCCGATCCTCCACCTCATGGCGGAAGTGACGGAAAAGGCCCTGGATCGGCCAGGCGGCCGCATCGCCCAGGCCGCAGATGGTGTGGCCTTCGACCTGGCTGGCCACGTCCAGCAGCATGTCGATCTCGCGCATCTCGGCTTCGCCGGTGACCATGCGCTCCATGACCCGCCACATCCAGCCGGTGCCTTCGCGGCACGGCGTGCACTGGCCACAGCTCTCGTGCTTGTAGAAGTACGACAGGCGGGCGATCGCCTTCACGATGTCGGTGGACTGGTCCATCACGATCACCGCTGCGGTGCCCAGGCCCGACTTCAGCGCCGAGAGGCTGTCGAAGTCCATCAGGGCGGTCTCGGCCTCGTGGGCTGGGATCATCCGCACCGACGAGCCGCCGGGAATGATCGCCTTCAGATTGCCCCAGCCCCCGCGGATGCCGCCACAGTGGTCTTCCAGCAGTTGCTTCAGCGGGATCGACATCGCCTCTTCGACGACGCACGGCTTGTTCACATGACCTGAGATGGCCATCAGCTTGGTGCCGGTGTTGTTCGGACGGCCGAAGCCCGCGAACCACTCGGCGCCGCGGCGCAGGATGGTCCCGACGACCGAGATCGACTCGACGTTGTTGATGGTGGTCGGGCAACCGTAGATGCCGGCGCCGGCCGGGAACGGCGGCTTCAGGCGCGGCTGGCCCTTCTTGCCTTCCAGGCTTTCCATCAGCGCGGTTTCGTCGCCGCAGATATAGGCCCCGCCACCGTGGGTGACGTGCAGGTCGAAGTCCCAGCCGTGGACGTTGCCCTTGCCGATCAGCTTGGCCTCGTAGGCCTGGCGGATCGCAGCCTCCAGGCGCTCGCGCTCATGCACGTATTCGCCGCGGATGTAGATGTAGCAGGTATGGGCGCGGATCGCGTAGCTGGCGATCAGGCAGCCTTCGATCAGCAGGTGCGGATCATTGCGCATGATCTCACGGTCCTTGCAGGTGCCCGGCTCGGACTCGTCGGCGTTGACGACCAGATAGTGCGGCCGCTCGCTCTCCTGCTTGGGCATGAAGGTCCACTTGAGGCCCGTGCCGAAGCCCGCGCCGCCGCGGCCGCGCAGACCCGAGGCCTTGATCTGGTCGCAGAGCCATTCCGGCGTCTGCTTCAGCATTTCACGGGTGCCGTTCCAGGCCCCACGCGTCTTCGCTCCCTCCAGGCCCCAATCGTGCAGCCCGTAGAGGTTGGTGAAGATGCGGTCCTTGTCTTCGAGAATACCGACCAAGGCCCCTACTCTCCTCTGCCTGCGCCGCCCCGGCGCGCGATGGCGTTGATTGCGCTCACTGGGCCGGCTCCTTGGCGCCCGGCTTGGGCGCGTTGGGCAGCGACTTGATCGGCTTGGCGCGGCTGCCGTCATAGAGCGAAGGCTCGCTCAGGGTCAGCGGACCGCCCTCCGGGGCCGCACCCTGGCGGCCGATGGCCGAGCCCGGCGCGCGCGGCTTGCCGGCGGCGAACTCATCGAGGATCTCGCCCAGGCTCTCGACCGTGAGGTCTTCGTAGTAATAGTCGTTGATCGCGGCCATCGGGGCGTTGGAACACGCGCCCAGGCACTCGACTTCCTGCCAGTAGAACTTGCCGTCGGCCGAGAGGTGATCCTTCGGGCCGATCCGCTTCTTGCAATAGGCCATCAGGTCGTTCGCACCGCGCAGCGCGCACGGCGTCGTGCCGCAGACCTGCACCAGGGCGTGGCTGCCGACCGGCTCGAGCATGAACATGGTGTAGAAGGTCGCGACCTCCAGCACCCGGATCTGGGCCATGCCCAGCAGTTCGGCGACCGTGCGGATGGCCGGTTCGGAGACCCAGCCTTCCTGCTTCTGCACCAGCCACAGAATCGGAATGACCGCCGATTGCTGGCGGCCGGCCGGGAACTTGGAAATCCACCACTCCGCCTTCTTCCTCGTCTCCTCGGTGAAGGCGAAGCTGGCGGGCTGGTTCGGAGAGAGGCGGCGAACGCTCAAGCGATCCTCACTTCACGAAGTCGACGCGGACGATCTTGGCGTCCGCGACGGTGTAGATGGCGGCGACCTCGAACGGATCGGCGTCCGGCGAACGCTTGACCCGTTCATGGTCGATGACGCGATTGCCGACCACGATACGGTTCAGCAGCTCGGCGTGATTTTGCGGGAAGTCGGCGAAGACCTGCTCGTACTTCGCCCGATAGGCCGCGAGGCCACTGACGGTGACCGCGCCATTGAGGTCGGCCACCACGACATCGTCGGCGAAACAGGCGCAGTGCCCGTCCAGGTCCTGGGTGTTGTAGGCCTCAAGCTGCGCCTGGGCCACGTCGAACGGGGTGATGCAGGCAGGCGCGTTCACCGGTCGATCTCCCCGAACACGATGTCGAGCGAGCCGAGGATCGCCGAGACGTCGGCCAGCATGTGGCCGCGGTTCAGCCAGTCCATCGACATCAGGTGCGGAAAGCCCGGCGCGCGGATCTTGCAACGGTACGGCCGGTTCGAGCCGTCCGAGACCAGGAACACCCCGAACTCGCCCTTGGGCGCCTCCACGGCCGCGTAGACCTCGCCAGCCGGCGTGTGGAAGCCCTCGGTATAGAGCTTGAAGTGGTGGATGAGCGCTTCCATCGAACGCTTCATCTCGCCACGCCGCGGGGGCGCGAACTTGTTGTCCTCGGTCAGCACCGCGCCAGGGGTCTTCTTCAGGCGGTCGGCGCATTGGATGATGATCCGCGCGCTCTGGCGCATCTCTTCCATCCGGCAGAGGTAGCGGTCGTAGCAGTCGCCGTTGACGCCGAGCGGAATGTCGAACTCGAAGTCGTCATAGCATTCGTAGGGCTGGCTGCGGCGCAGGTCCCAAGCGATGCCCGAGCCGCGCACCAGCACGCCCGAAAAGCCCCAGCGGATGGCTTCTTCCTTGCTGACCACGCCGATGTCGACGTTGCGCTGCTTGAAGATGCGGTTGCCGGTGATCAGGTCGTCGATGTCGCGCAGCGGCTTCTCGAACGCCACCGCCCAGTCGCGGATATCGTCGACCAACGCCTCGGGCAGGTCCTGGTGCACCCCGCCCGGCCGGAAGTAGTTGGCGTGCAGGCGCGCCCCGCAGGCGCGCTCGTAGAACACCATCAGCTTCTCGCGCTCCTCGAAGCCCCAGAGAGGCGGGGTGAGCGCGCCGACGTCCATGGCCTGGGTCGTGACGTTCAGCAGGTGGTTCAGGATGCGGCCGATTTCCGAGAACATCACCCGGATGACCTGGCCGCGGATCGGAACTTCCAGCTCCAGCAGCTTCTCGATGGCCAGGCAGAACGCATGTTCCTGGTTCATCGGCGCCACGTAGTCGAGGCGGTCGAAGTACGGGATGTTCTGGAGGTAGGTCCGGTACTCCATCAGCTTCTCGGTGCCGCGATGCAGCAGGCCGACGTGCGGGTCCACCCGCTCGACGACTTCACCGTCCAGCTCCAGCACCAGGCGCAGAACGCCGTGCGCCGCAGGGTGCTGCGGGCCGAAGTTGATGTTGAACTTGCGGACCGGGGTTTCCGGCAAGGTGACAGGGCTCGAAGCGTCGTCAGCCATTATTTAGCCTCCGCTTTCTCGTCGCCCGGCAGCACGTACTGCGCGCCTTCCCAGGGGCTCATGAAGTCCCAGTTACGGAATTCGACCGACTTCACCGGCTCGTAGACGACACGCTTGAGTTCGTCGTCGTAGCGCAGCTCGACATACCCGGTCATCGGGAAGTCCTTGCGCAGCGGATGGCCGTGGAAGCCGTAATCAGTGAGGATGCGGCGCAGGTCCGGATGGCCTTCGAAGAACACGCCGTACATGTCGAACGCCTCGCGCTCGTACCAGTCGGCGCAGGGGAAGACCTCGGTCACCGTTGGAACCGGCGTGTCTTCGTCCGTCTGCACCTTGATCCGCAAGCGCGCGTTCCGGGTCATGGACAGCAGATGATAGACCACGTCGAACCGCAGGGCGCGGTCCGGATAGTCGACCCCGCAGAGGTCGATAAGCTGGTGGAAGCCGAACTGGTCGCGCAGTTGGGTCAGGGCCTCGACGATGCGGTTGGCCGGCCCGGTCAGGGTCAGTTCGCCATAGGCCACGTGCGCGCCGGCGACGGCGCCGGTCGAGGAGGTGACGATCTCATTGCCCAGCGCCGCCAGGGCGCCTTCGGTCAGGGGCCAGCTCATCGCTCGATCGTCCCCGTGCGGCGGATCTTCTTCTGCAGTTGCAGCACGCCGTAGACCAGGGCCTCGGCCGTCGGCGGGCAGCCCGGGACATAGATGTCGACCGGCACGATGCGGTCGCAGCCGCGCACCACGGAATAGGAGAAGTAGTAGTAGCCGCCGCCGTTGGCGCAGGAGCCCATGGAGATGACGTACCGCGGCTCGGGCATCTGGTCGTAGACCTTGCGCAGCGCCGGGGCCATCTTGTTGCAGAGCGTGCCGGCCACGATCATCACGTCCGACTGGCGCGGGCTGGCGCGCGGCGCAAAGCCATAGCGCTCCAGATCGTAGCGCGGCATGGACGCCTGCATCATCTCGACCGCGCAGCAGGCCAGGCCGAAGGTCATCCACATCAGCGAGCCGGTGCGCGCCCAGGTGATCAGGTCGTCGGCGGCCGCAGTGATGAAGCCCTTGTCGGCCAGCTCGCCCGAGACGCCGTCGAAGAAGGGGTCGTGGAGCTTGGGGTCGTAGCCTTCGACCGTCGAGCGGCCGGCCGAACCCGCAGGAACGATCACTCCCATTCCAGGGCGCCTTTCTTCCATTCGTAGATGAAGCCGACAGTCAGTACGCCCAGGAAGGTCATCATCGACCAGAAGGCGAACTGTCCCAGCTCCTGGGGCAGCTTCATGAGCGACACCGCCCACGGGAACAGGAACGCCACTTCCAGGTCGAAGATGATGAACAGGATCGAGACCAGATAGAATCTGACGTCGAACTTCATCCGCGCATCATCGAAGGCGTTGAAGCCGCACTCGTAGGTGGACAGCTTCTCCGGATCGGGCGCCTGCGGCGAAAGCGTCGCGGAGGCCACGATGAAGGCTAGGCCCAGGATGGTCGCGATCCCAAGGAAGATCACGATGGGCAGATACTGCAAAAGAAAGGCGTTCATGGATTCCTCGGAGGAGTCGCGCGCCCTTCTAGACCAGCATTGCGCAGGGTTCAAACGGCGTGGTGCGACCATCGGTATCGCAAATGCGCTCAGGCTGCATTGTCTGTGATTTCCGTAGCTTCCGACCGTGACGCGGGCTCACGAAACTTCGTCAGATGGACCCGTTTTGATGATAATAATTCTCAATACTAAGAACTGCCTCAAATCCGCCCTTTCCTACCCTCTCCGCTCCGTCTGACGGAAGAACTGGCCTTCGCGGTTTATCCACAGCAGATCGAGATTGGGCGTTGACACGATTCAGGGGGGGACATATCAGACGCGCCTCGCGGCGACGTCGCCGTCACGCGGATGTAGCTCAGTTGGTTAGAGCGCCGGCCTGTCACGCCGGAGGTCGCGGGTTCGAGCCCCGTCATTCGCGCCACTTCTTCCTGAAATCACAAGGCCTTGTGACAGACGCTCCGGTTGGGCGCGTTCTTCTGTTTCGCCTTGCCCGATCCGCCCGCCGACGGCTCTCGCCCCAAAATGAAACAGCTCAGCTTGACTTGGCGTAGAGCCTGAAGTCCGCTTCCACCCAAGGGAGTATTGTCATGCTGAAAGTTCATGCGCCGGTTCTCGCAGCCGCAGCGTTCCTCTGGGCCGGATCGGCGGAAGCGGCCCAGTTCTACGAAGTGACTCTCAAGGGTGAACTGACCAAGGAACTCGGCTTCGGTCCGTGGGAGCTCAACACCGGCGTCGATCAGAACCTCGCTATCGGCGACATCGTCACCCTCACCGCCCGGTTCGATGCGAGCCGCGCCCTCCACCAAGGCGGCGGCTTCGTCGCGGGTCTCTATGGCCTGCCCACAACCGGCGACGAATTCTGGCGCCTTGAGGTCGGCAGCCTTAGCTGGGCGTCCACTACCGAGATGTTCGACGGCTTTCCGATCGATATCGACGACGAGACGTTCTATGCCGACCCGTCCATTACCTTCACCGGCGGCAAAGTGACCGGTGTTTCCGGGGACATGGTCCCGACCGAGACCGACGCAGTTCCGGTGTTCTTCCTCGGCGGCTTCCGGATCGAGCCGGGCGAAGGCCTCTACGGCAACACCTACAATTCCCAAGGTTTCGGCGGGGTCTGGGACTACGCCAACTCCACCGTGACGCTCTCTGCTGTCCCTGAGCCGGCCGCCTGGGCGATGATGATCGTCGGCTTCGGCATGACCGGCGCTGCGATCCGCGCCACGCGGCGCCGACCCGCCACGGCCTGGGCCTGACGGGTTCTGGCGGGACGGCCGCCGCCGTCCCGCTCCCTCGCCAACCTAGCTCGCCTCGCGCATCGCCTTCAGCGCCTTGGCCCAGCGGGCCAGCTCGTCGAGCATGGCCTTGGCCGAGGCCTCGTGCGTCTCGCTCGGCGTGAAACGGCCCTCGGCGTCGAGGAACTGCGAGAACATCGGGATCGTCACCTGCTCGGGCAGCGGCATGATCTTGAAATTGGCCAGCATCAGCTTCTCGGCCTGCACGGCGCGCAGACCGCCCGAAACGCCGGCGTAGCTGACGAAGCCGGCCACCTTGTCGCGCCATTCGTGGACCAGATAGTTCATGGCGTTCAGCAGCGAAGGCGGCGGCCCGTAGTTGTACTCGGGCGTGACGAACACGAAGGCGTCCGCCGACCCCACGCTCGCACTCCAGGCCTTGGTGTGGGCGTGCTCGTATTTGCGCAGCCTCGGATGATGCGGCTCGTCGAACACCGGCAAGGCGAACTGAACCAGATCCGCCAACTCGACCTCGAAGCCGCCATGCGTCCTGGCGAAGCCCTCGAACCACTGACCGATGGAAGGGCCGACCCGACCGGGCCGCGTCGAACAGACGACGACGTTGAGCTTCAGCGACATGGGATTCTCCAGACTCATCGCCCTTGCGGCGAAGCCATGGCCTAGCCGCGCGCGCCGCTCAGCGCGAGTCCGTTCGCTCCGGCCCAAACGTCCTCAACCGACCAGTTCGGCGCTTCTGGTCAGCACGAAGTCTTCGGGATCGGGCTTCAGGGTGGCGCGCCAGTAGTCGACCAGGGCGAAGGGCCAGTTCTGCGTCACCCGACCGGCCTCGTTCTTGTACCAGCTTGTCACCTGCGGCGCGCCCCAGGCCATCCTGCGATTGCCTTCGTCCACACGCTTGTTGAAGGCGTCGTGCACCTCGCGCTTCGGCTCCATCGCCGCCGAGCCGGTCTGCGCCAGCAACTTCAGGCAACCCACGATGTAGCGGACGCTGCATTCGGAGAAGAAGATGATCGAGCCGTTGACCACGATATTGGTGTTCGGCCCATAGATCATGAAGAGATTGGGAAAGCCCGGGGTCGTCATCCCCAGATAGGCGCGCGGATCGCCGGCCCAGGTCTCGTGCAGGTCGGCCCCGCCCCGGCCCTTGATCTTCATCGGCCACAGGAACTTCGACGCGTGGAAGCCGGTGCCGTAGATGATGACGTCGAAGTCGCGGGCCTGGCCGTCCGCCGTCGCCACCCCGCCTGGCGTGATCTCGGTGATCGCGTCGGTGACCAGCTCGACATTGGGCCGTTGCAACGCGGCCATCCAGACGCCGTTGTCGAGCAGCGAGCGCTTGCCGCCGACCGGATAGGTCGGGATCACCTTCTCCACCAGGTCCGACCGATCAGGCGCCTGGGCGGCGATGGCCGCGGCGATCATGTCGCGGAACCCCTGGTTCAATTCGCTGACCGCGGTCGGCGGGCCGTTCCAGCCGGGATCGACCGTGACCATGGGCAGCAGCCCGTCGGTCACCATCCAGAACATCCAGAAGCGGTACCATTTGTCGTAATAGGGGACGTGCTCCATCAGCCAGTTCATCCCGGCGGGCACGTCCTCATGATAGTGCGCGACCGGGAAACCCCAGGGCGGCGTACGCTGGAAGATGGTCAGGTCGCCGACCTTGCCGGCGATCTCCGGCACGAACTGATAGGCGCTGGCGCCGGCGCCGATCACAGCCACGCGCTTGCCGGCGAGGTCGATGTCGTGACGCCATTCGGCCGAGTGGAAGGCCGGGCCGGCGAACCGCTCGCGCCCCTTGATCTCCGGATAACGCGGGCGGTTGAGCTGGCCGACGGCGGTGATCACCGCATTGGCCTCGACCTGCTGGGGCCCCTCCGGGGTCTGCAGCTTCACCTTCCAGACGGCCCGCTGCTCGTCCCAGCTCATCTCCTCGACCGTGACGCCGAAACGGACGTGCTTCTTCAGGTCGTGGCGGGCGGCGACGTCCTGAAAATAGTTCAGCAGCACCGGCTGGGTGGAGAAATGCTGCGGCCAGAAATGGTTCGGCTCGAAGCTGTAGGAATACATGTGGTTGGAGGAATCGACCCGGCAGCCGGGATAGGTGTTCTCCAGCCAGGTGCCGCCGACGTCGGCGTTCTTCTCCACCACCTCGAACGGCACGCCGGCCTGTTCCAGGCGGATGGCGGCCAGCAGGCCCGACATGCCGGCCCCGATCACCAGGACGTGCAATCGCCGCGCCGCGCCCTTCAGCTCCGGCGACCAGTCCGGGTCCTTGGAGGAATGACCGTCCAGGGCCAGTTCGTCGGTCAGGAACTCGCCATAGCCGTCCGGAATGTCAGCGCCGGCCACGAAGCTCATCATCCGGCGGACCAGCTCCGGCCCCGGCGTCGCGGCCATCGGGGCCTTGTCGGTCAGATAGTCGGTGATGGCGACCTTGGCGGCCGCACGCATCTTGGCCTGTTCGGCCTCCGACACCCCGGTCTCGCCGCGCGACAACGGCGTATAGGCCGGCCGCCACTCCGGCCGCAGCCACGAGTCGTCGCCCGTCAGATGCACCAGCGCCGCCGACAGCGCCGGCAGGTGCGCGGTCTCCAGCGCCTGGTCGAGAGGTCCGAGGTCCACCGCCATGTCTCGTCTCCACCCTGGATTATCGTTGTTATCCAGTGAGACTACGCCTCTGAGACCGCAGGAAAAGGGCGCCCCCGCGGAAGGATCGCAGGAGGAGAGAGGTCGAACCACGCACAGCGTGAAAGTCCCCGCGTCAGCCTTGGGCCACGCCCTTCCAGGCCCGATAGATCGCCGGATCGCCCATCGGCGTGTGGCGCACATCGAGCGCCTGGGCTTCGAGCGGCTTGGCCATCTGCGCATAGACCATCGCGGTCGACAGGCCGTAGGGCTCGCCCTGCGCATTGGAATAGGCGAAACGGACAGCCGCAACACCGGTCATGTGCATGGCCGCCAGGCACATGGGGCACGGCTGACCGCTGGCATAGACGACGCAGCCGTCCAGGCGCGGCGTTCCGAGCGCCTTGGCCGCCTGGCGCATGGCCGACAGCTCGGCGTGGGCCGTCGGATCGCCGGTCGCGCCGATTTCGTTGACGCCGGTGGCGACCACCCGCCCGTCCTTGACCACCACGGCGCCGAACGGACGCCCGCCCGCCTCGCGGACGTTCGCCTCGGCCAGGGCGATGGCTTGGCGCAGATAGGCTTCGTCGGTCATCGGGCGTCCTCCTGGGCGGCGCGGATGCGATCGCACGTGTCGGCGTCCAGGGCCATGCCGGACGCGGCCAGGTTCTCCAGGAGATGCGCCATTCGCGTGGCGCCGACCACGGCGCTGGCGACGTTCGGATCGGCGAGCACATAGGCGAGCGCGGCCTGGGAGGCGGTCATCTCGCGCAGGCGGCGCAGAAAGGCGAACCGACGCCCGCGCACCAGGTCGGCGCGGTGGTTCTTCAGCGCCCGCAAGGCGTACCAGACGTCCCGCGGCGCCCGCAGGCGCAGGCCCGAGATATGGCCCATGGCCAGCGGCATGCCGGCCAGGACGCCCTTGCCCCGCGCCGCCGCCCGCGCGATCAGCGCCGCCCGCTCCGGACGCAGGACATTGTAGTCGACCATCACCACGTCGAAGACCGGCAGGCCGGCGACATGGTCGATCACCGCCGGGTCGAAGCTGTTGGCGCCCAGAGCCCGAACCAGGCCCCGGCGCTTCAATCCCTCGAGCATCGACAGCATCTCGTCATTCAGCTCGGCCGCCGCCGGGCCGTGAAGCTGCAGCAGCGGCAGGGCCTCCAGACCTAGGTTGCGCAGGCTCCGCACCACGCTGGCCTCGATCGCCGCCGGCCGGAAGTCGCGCCGCACTCGCCGTCCGTCATGGAACGTACCGGCCTTGGTCGCCACCACCACCTGGTCCAGCGCCCTGCCCTTCAGCGCCCGCCCCAGCCGCGGCTCGGCCTGCCCCCCCGAATAGGCGGCCCCGGTGTCGAACAGCGTGACCCCATGGTCGAGCGCCGCGTGCACCAGCCTCACCGCCGCCCGCTCGTCGAACGCCCGCTGCCCCCACCAGCTCGCACACCCGAACCCGATCTCGGAAACGGAAAAGCCGGTGCGGCCAAGGGGGCGGTGGAGCATGATTACAGTCGCTTCTTGGCGAACGCTCGGCCGGAAGCGGTCTTGAGATAACGCTCGAACTCGACCGCACGCTGTTCGTCGCTGAAGGCGAAATAACTCTTCACACGCCAGGGTGCGAACTTCGAAGTGTGAGCCACTTCCCCCGCATTGTGACGCGCCAGCCGAGCCTTCAGGTCGCCAGTCAGACCGATATAGTAGCGGCCAGGGGCGGCTTCGGATTCCAGGATATAGACGTACTTCATGAATCCTGGGCCTTACAGCCTTCGCCCAAGAGGGGCTTGGAACGGGCTTCGGGAAGAACGCCCTCAACTCAACAGCCCGCCCCCGCTACGCTTCGGCGCGGCAGCCTTCGCCCTGGAGACGGCTTGCCGAGCCGTAGCCCGTGGAACGGCGCCCGAAAACCTCGAACTCAGAAGCCCGCCTTCGCTGCGCTTCGGCGCGGCAGCCTTCGCCCTGGAGAGGGCTTGCCGAGCCGTAGCCCGTGGAATGGGCGAAGGCTGGTGGGCGGCGAGGGGTTCGAACCCCCGACCCCCTGGGTGTAAACCAGGTGCTCTGACCAGCTGAGCTAGCCGCCCTCATAGAAAGGAAAAAGGGCGACCTTCGCGTCGGAAGGCCGCCCTTGAACGCCTGACTGCGAGAACAGTCTTAGTTCAGCGAGCTCTTCAGACCTTCGCCGACGCGGAAGCGCGCCGTCTTCGAGGCCGGACGGCTCACCGTCTCACCGGTGCGCGGGTTGCGCGCGGTGCCAGCGGCGCGGGTCACCGGAACGAAGCTGCCGAAACCGACGAGTCGGACTTCCTGCCCCGCCTTCAGCGACGCCGTGACGCTGTCGATGAACGCTTCCAGAGCGTCTTTCGCCTGCGCCTTGTTGAGGCCCGCCTTGTCGGCGATCG
>NZ_JAYRST010000025.1:0-40767 GCF_041920015.1 Phenylobacterium sp. | reverse complement strand
GGCTCCTTCCTCCCCTCCTCGGGAGCCTGCGCCGACGGCTGTTGTTCCACCCCAGGTCCGCCAGGATGCGCCTTCGACGACTGCCGCCGCAGCGAGCCCGCCGTCCGCCGCATCGGCGTCGGCCCAACCGCCCGCCCCGATCCAGCTCGCCGCCGCGTCCAGCGCCGCCCCGGCCGCAGCGCCGCCGCCGCGCCAGGGAACCCGCGACGGGCTCGACATCGATGCGAAGAACGGCGCCAGCCTCGACTACGCCTCGCGCCTGCGCGCCTGGCTGGAGGCGCACAAGACCTATCCCAAGCGCGCCCGCATGCGCCGCGAGGAAGGCGTCGTCCACCTGCAGTTCGCCGTCGACCGCCAGGGCCGGCTGCTCGGCGGCGACGTCATCAAGAGCTCCGGCTTCGCCAGCCTCGACGCCGAGGCCATGGCCATGCTGGACCGCTCCAACCCCTTCCCCGGCGCCCCGAACGGAGTGCGCGGCGAACGCATCGAAGTCTCGACCCCTGTGGAGTTCTACCTGCACCCCTGACGCTCGCCCCGGCGAAGGCCGGGCTCTGTGGCCGGGCGCGGAGTCGGTCACCTGCCCGGCCAGCGCGACGGAGCCCGGCCTTCACCCGGGCGAGCGGACTCTCAAACGCCCCTCTGACCGCCGCGCAGATGGACGGCCATGTTCCCACCCACGCATGTCGTCCCGGAAAGCGCGCAGCGCTTGTCCGGGATCCATGAACGCCTGAGCTTTCAGGCTCTTGCGCCGCCGAGGCGGTTTCTGAACCGCATGTGTTCATAGGTCCCGGTCTTGCTTCGCAAACCGGGAGGACACTCATATGCGATGGCCCCGCCCAAAAAGGGAGCACCTGGGCCGCGAAAACTACCCCACCCCGTTCGCCGCGCTGAGCACCGCCCGCACCGAGGCGGTGGCGACGTCGGCGTCCATGCCGACGCCGAAGATCGTGCGCCCATCGCTCGTACGGCACTGCACATAGGCAGCCGCCACGGCATCGCCCCCGGTCCCGATCGCGTGCTCCTGGAAGTCGCTGACGTCCAGCTTCACCCCGCAGTCGCTCTCCAGCGCCGCCAGCAGGCTGGAGATCAGGCCGTTGCCACGGCCGCGAATGGTGATCGCCCGTCCGTCCAGCCGCAGCTCGCCCACGAACACCCGCTGCTGGTCGGCGCGCGAAACCCCGGTCTCCTCGAAGCTGACCAGCTCGAACCGCTGGCCGGGCGTCAGCCGATAGGCCCGCTGGAACGCCTCCCAGATATCGGCGGTGACCAGCTCGCGGCTGGTGTCGTCGGCCAGCTGCTGCACCACGCGGCTGAAGTCGGCCTGCATCGGCTTGGGCAGCTTCAGGCCCTTGTCCTGCTGCAGCACCCAGGCGACCCCGCCCTTGCCCGATTGCGAATTGACCCGGATCACCGCCTCGTAGCTGCCGCCCAGGTCGGCCGGGTCGATCGGCAGGTAGGGCATGGCCCAGACCTCGTCGTTGCGCCTGGCCCGCGCCTCGAAGCCCTTCTTGATCGCATCCTGGTGGCTGCCGGAAAAGGCGGTGAACACCAGTTCCCCGCCATAGGGATGGCGCGGATGCACCGGCAACTGGTTGCAGTATTCGACCGTCTTCACGACGGTCTCCATGTCCGAGAAGTCCAGGCCCGGATCGACGCCCTGCGTGTAGAGGTTCAGCGCCAGGGTCACCAGGTCGACATTGCCGGTCCGCTCGCCGTTGCCGAACAAGCAGCCTTCCACTCGGTCGGCGCCGGCCATCACCGCCAGTTCGGCTGCGGCCACGCCGGTCCCGCGGTCGTTGTGCGGGTGGACCGAGATGACCACGCTGTCGCGCCGCGACAGATGGCGGTGCATCCACTCCACCTGGTCGGCATAGATGTTCGGTCCCGCCGCCTCGATGGTCGCCGGCAGGTTCAGGATCACCGGCTTCTCCGGCGTCGGCTCCAGCACGTCCAGCACCGCCTCGCAGACCTCCAGGCTGAACTCCAGCTCGGCGGTCGAGAAGGTCTCGGGGCTGTACTCATAGCGCCAGTCCGTGCCCGGCCGCTTCTCGGCCTGCTCGCGCATGATGCTGACGCCCTCGACCGCCAGGGCCTTCACCCCTGCCCGGTCCAGGCCGAACACCACTTCGCGCCAGACCGGCGAGACGGCGTTGTAGAGGTGCACGGTCGCCGCCCGCGCGCCCTCCAGGCTCTCGAAGCTGCGCTCGATCAGGTCGCGCCGCGACTGGGTCAGCACCTGGACCATCACGTCCTCGGGCACGCGGCCCTCTTCGATCAGGCTGCGGATGAAGTCGAACTCGGTCGCGCCGGCCGAGGGGAAGCCGACCTCGATCTCCTTAAGGCCGATGGCGACCAGCAGCTCGAAGAAGCGCTGCTTCTTCTCGGCGTTCATCGGGTCGGCCAGGGCCTGGTTGCCGTCGCGCAGGTCGGTCGACAGCCAACGCGGGGCCCTGGTGATGGTTTTCGACGGCCATTGGCGGTCCGGCAGGTCTACAGGCGGAAACGGGCGATACTTGACCGATGGGTCGCGCAGCATGGGCATGGGGCGGCTCTCTCGCAGGGAGGCGTAGGATTATGGATTGAGGCTGGCGTGCCGCCGCCGGGGCAGCCGTTTAGATCCGGCGGCCGCCGGTAAGTCGCGTGCTGACGCGGAGCAGGGCTGCAAAGGCGCTGACCATGCCCCTACATAACCGCCGCCGCCGCGCCCCGCAACCTAACCGGTGGTGACGAAGGTCTCGCTCTCAATCACCCACTGGCCGCGCACCTTCTTCCAGGCGGCGAGATAGGGGCCGCTCGACGACGCATCCTTCCAGGTAGCCAGCCAGGTCCCGGTCTCGGCGGCGCGCTCGCCGAAGGGGTCCAGCGCCACCTCCTGCGTGGTGCGCAGATAGGTCACGAAGCTGGGGTCGGCGAACTGCGCCTCGAAGGCGGCGATGATCGCCGCCGCGCCCATCAGGAGGCCACCTTCGCCGGAGATCAGGGTCGCGTCGGAGGCGAAGAACGGCGCCAGCCGCCGCGCATCGTGGGCGGCGATCAGTCTGTTGGTCAGCTTGCGGCGGGCGCGGATGGCGTCCTGCGGCGCCGTCACGGCTCGACCACCACGGTCCCGACCTTGCCGCCGCTCTCGACCAGTTCGTGCGCGCCGGCGCAGTCCTCCAGCGGGAAGCGCCCCGCCACCGACAACATCCGCTCGCCCGTTCCGATCCAGCGGGTGATGTCCGCCTGCGCCCGCCGCCGCGCCTCGTGCGGCGAGACCGGCAGATAGACGCCGCTGACCTGCAGGTTCAGCCCCATCATCGCCCCCGCCGGCACAACCGGTTCGCGCGCGCCCTTGGTGGCGTAATAGGCGATCGAGCCGTTCAGCCGCACGCAGGCCAGCGTCGCGGCCAGGTTGCCGCCGAAATCCACGTCGACGACGTGATGCACGCCCTCCCCGTCGGTCAGCTCGCGCACCCGCGCGGCCACGTCCTCCCGGCGATAGTCGATCACGTGATGGGCGCCGCCCGCCCGCGCCCGCTCGGCCTTCTCCTCCGAGCTCACCGTGGCGATCACGCTCGCCCCGGCCCAGGCGGCGAGTTGCACCGCATAGTGGCCGACCGCGCCGGCCCCGCCGGTGACCAGCACCGTGCGTCCCTGCACCGGCCCGGCCAGGAACAGGCTGCGATGGGCGGTCATGCAGGGAATGCCCAGGGTCGCGCCCTCGGCGAACGAGACCTGGTCCGGCAGGACGCTCAGCAGGTCGACGTCCAGTTCGATGTATTCTGCCGCCGATCCGAACGCCCGGCCGTTGCGCTGGCCGTTGTAGAACCAGACCCGCTTGCCGACCCAGGCGGGAGAGACGCCCGGCCCCACGGCCTCGACCACGCCGGCCCCGTCGCTGTTGGGCGTGATGCGGGGATAGGCCATGGGCGCCGGCCCCGCGCGCATCCCCGCGTCCGAAGGATTGACCCCCGAGGCCCGCACGCGGATCAGCGCCTGGCCCTGCCCCGGCTCGGGCGTCGGCCGGTCGCCCAGTTGCAGCACTTCGCGCGCCGGCCCCGTCCGGTCGTACCAGATCGCCCGCATGGCTCCTCCCGATCGCTCACGTTGCGACCGACAGGTCTATGGGAAGGCGTCGCCGCATCCAAGGCCCTGGCCGGCGCCGAATGGCGGGCGGTCCCTACCCCGCCACCCAGTTGCCGTGGAACCCGAACGGCACGCGGCGCGGCAGTTCGGCGGTCCCGATCGGCCCCTTGGCGACGTCCAGCGCGTCGAACACCAGGAAGTCGCTGCGGTTCTCCGCCGCCCGCCAGACCACCGCGGTCAGCCAGCCGTCGCCCTCGCTCGCATCGTCCGATCTCGGCGTGAACACCGGCTCGGAGGTCATGTCCCCCTCCGGCAGGGCGTAGACCGAGCGCTTGCCCGTCGAAAGATCCAGGTGGGCGATGGCGTTCTGCTTGATGGTCTTGGCCCCGCCCGGATCGGCCGCATACCAGCCGTGCCTATAGGCCAGGCCCGCGAACCGCTCGTCAAAGCGCGGGAACTCCCCATCCAGGTCGTCGATCGGCTCGACCTTGATCGCGTCGGAGTTTCCCGCCAGGTCGAAGGTCCAGCGCACCATCCGCGCGGCGGTCTTCTGGCCGGGCGACCCGTCGGCGTTGGGAAACAGCGGCGCGGCCGGATATTCGAACACGTCGGCGATCAGCTTGCCGCCTTCCTCCCAGGCGTTCATCGGGTGGAAGACATAGCGCGCCGGCGCGTTGAACCAGCGGATCGACGAGACGTCGCCGTCGCGGCGCATCACCGCCACATAGCTCGCCTTGTCCGCCTCCCAGGCGAAGGCCGGCAGCCCGCTCATCGCCCGCTCCAGGCTGCCGGTCAGCGGCAGCACCGGGAAGGCGACGTAGTTCTCCGTCACCAGGAAGTCGTGAATCATCGAGGAATAGGGCGCCTCGAAATCGTCGCGCCGCACCACCTGCCCGCCCGCGTCGGTGACGCCGTAGCTGATCCCCGCGCCGAACGGCATCGGCCCGATCCCATAGCCGAACCAGACCATCTCGCCGGTCTTCGGATCGATCTTGGGATGGGCCGTGGTCCGGCCCTTGTAGCCTTCCACATAGCCCTTCGAGTTCAGGGTCCGCGACTCCATCTCGAAGGGCATGTGCCCTTCCTCCAGCGCCAGCAGCCGCCCGGCGTGCGAGACGATGTTGGTGTTGGCTACGCCGCTGTCCTTGCCGATGGCGCTGGGATCGGTGGCCATCGGGTTGCCGAACGACCCGAACAGCGCCTGGCCCGCCGCGTTCTCCAGCTCCCACTTGGGCGTGCGGACATAGCGGTTGCGATAGCCGACCTTGCCGTCCTCCACGTGGAAGGCGTGGATCATCCCGTCCCCGGCGAACCAGTGGTACTGGCCGCGCGGCTCGAACTGCGGATTGGGACCGATGCGATAGAGCGTGCCCCGCAGGTCCTTCGGGATCTCGCCCTTCACCACAAGGTCGAAGTCGTCCTCGCTGCGAACCGGCGCGAAGTTGCCGGACAGGTAGGGGTTGATGCGAACCTCGCCGTCCATCTGCGTCTCCTCTTCTTTGCTTTTTACGTTGTAAATTTATCTCGTAAGAGTTAGGCCATGGCAAGCTCTTTTTCCTTGGCCTTGAGTCCCCGATGCCCCGCGTCCTGTCCGA
This sequence comes from Phenylobacterium sp., assembly GCF_041920015.1. GTDB lineage: Bacteria > Pseudomonadota > Alphaproteobacteria > Caulobacterales > Caulobacteraceae > Phenylobacterium. The sequence goes on along the minus strand of NZ_JAYRST010000025.1, from coordinate 35,107 downwards.
AGCCGACGTCGCCGACTTCCGCGAACGCCTGTGCGAAGCGGCCGAAAAGCTGTTCGCCGAGAAGGGGCCGGACGCGGTGACCATGCGTCAGCTCGCCGCCGAGCTGGGGGTCAGCCCCATGACCCCCTACCGCTACTTCGCCGACAAGGAGGACATCCTGGCCGCGGTGCGCACCAACGGCTTCAACCGCTTCGCCGAGGCGCTGGAGACGGCGCTCACCAAGACCCAGGGCAGCGCGCGCGCCAAGAGCACCGCGGTCGGCGAGGCCTATCTCAACTTCGCCTTCGAACACCCCCAGACCTACAAGCTGATGTTCGACCTCAACCAGCCGCACGAGAAGGACTATCCCGACCTCGTCGCAGCCGCCGCCCGCGCCAACGCCATGCAGTCGGCCTATATCCGCGGCCTGGTCGAATCCGGCTTCATGCAGGGCGACCCGGAGGAGATCGGCCGCATGTACTGGGCCGCCACCCACGGCGCCGTCACCCTCGAACTCGCCGGCAAGCTGCCCAGCGGCGCGGCCCGCACCCTCTCGCGCCAGCTCGGCCAGACCCTGGCCCGAGGCCTGCGCCCGGGCGCGGAGGCCAAGTATTTTCCTCCCCCGCTTCGCCGGGCGATCGCATATGGGTGTCATCCCGGTTTGCGAAGCAAGACCGGGACCCATGAACACAGGCGGTTCAGAATCCGCCTCGGCGGCGCCAGACCCTGAAAGCTCAGGTGTTCATGGATCCCAGACAAGCGCTGCACGCTTTCCGGGACGACATGCGAAGTGGGATACCACCGCTTATCCGCGCCATATGCGATAGCCCTGCCCGGCTTCGTAGGGGAGGAAAAGAAAGCCCAATCGCCCCGCCCTACCGGCAGGAATCCGTATTGACGCCCCCAAGGGCAACCGCGCCACCTTCGTCGCAACCAAAGAAAAAGGGGAACGCCGCATGGTCCAACCGTTCGAGGTCGCCTGGAGCGACGACGCCGTCCAGGCGGTGCTGGATCAGGTCCGCGCCTATCCCTGGCCGCCGGCGCCGCAGGTTCCCGACGGCTGGGCCTATGGCTGCGACGGCGCCTATCTGCGCGAGCTCTGCGACCATTGGACCGAGCGCTACGACTGGCGCGCCGCGGTCGCCGACCTCAACCGCTTCCCCCAGTTCACCGCCAGGGTCGAGGACTTCGACCTCCACTTCCTGCACGTGGTCGGCGAAGCGGGCGGCAAGCGGCCGCTGCTGCTCACCCACGGCTGGCCCGGCTCGCACTACGAATTCTGGGGCGTGATCGAAAAGCTCGCCTGGCCCAGCCGTTTCGGCGGTCGCGCCGAAGACGCCTTCGACCTCGTCATCCCCTCCCTGCCCGGCTTCGGCTTCTCGTCCAGGCCGGCCCGGCCGATCGGCCAGCAGACCACCGCGCGGCTGTTCAACACCCTGATGACCCAGGTGCTGGGCTACGACCGCTACCGCGCCCAGGGCGGCGACTGGGGCGCGCTCGTCACCTCCTGGCTCGGCCTCGAACACGCTCAGAACGTCTCGGCCATCCACCTCAACATGATGGGCTTCCGCCCGGCCGGCGGTCCCAAGAGCGAGGAGGAAGTCGCCTGGATGACCCGCCAGGGCGCGATGATGGACGTGATGGGCGCCTATTTCCGGCTCCAGTCCTCCAGGCCGCAGTCCCTGGCCTGGCTGGGCGCCGGCAACCCGGTCGGCCAGGCCGCCTGGATCGCAGAGCGGTTCCACGACTGGTCCGACCTGCGCCAGCGGTCCCTCGACCAGGTCCATCCCAAGGACCGGCTGCTGACCAACATCATGATCTACGTGATGACCGGCGCCTTTGCGACCGGCGCCTGGTACTATCGCGGCCTGCTGGAAGAGCGGCCCCCACTGATGGCCGAGGGCGAGCGCTGCGAGACCCCGACCGCCTTCGCCAACTTCCCGGGCGAGCCGCTCTACACCGCCCCGCCCCGCCCCTGGGCCGAGCGCGCCTACAACATCGTCCGCTGGACCGAGCAGCCCAGCGGCGGCCACTTCGCCGCCATGGAGGAACCCGACCTCTTCGTCGCCGACGTCCAGGCCTGGGGCCGGGAGAGCTAGCCTCTACACGGCGGGCCTATTCCCCCGTCACCGCCGCGATCGCCTCGACCAGGCGAGCGACCTCCAGCGGCTTGGGCACCAGGGCGTCCATGCCGGCGGCGCGGTATTCGGCCTCCTGGTGGGCCATGGCGTTGGCGGTCAGGGCGATGATCGGCGTGCGGGCCAGGCCCGCGTCCGCCTCGTGCTCGCGGATGCGCCGGGTCGCGGTCGGCCCGTCCATCACCGGCATCTGCACGTCCATCAGGATCAGGTCCCAGCCGCCCTGCGCCGCGGCCTCGACCGCCGCCTGGCCGTCCGCCACGCAGGCGACCTCCAGGCCAAGCTGCGCCAGCAGGGTCTTCAGCACCAGTTGATTGACCAGATTGTCCTCGGCCGCCAGCACCCGCAGCCCGCCGGCCGGAACCTGCGCAGGCGCCTGCGGCGCCGGCTCCGGCGCGGCCCGCACCCGCGTCAGCGGCAAGCTCACCGTGAAGGTCGATCCTGCGCCAAGCTCGGAGACCACCCCGACGCGTCCGCCCATCAGCTCGGCCAGTTCGCGGCAGATCGCCAGGCCCAGGCCCGACCCGCCATAGCGCCGGGTGGTGGAGGCGTCTTCCTGCACGAACTTCTGGAACAGCGCGCCTTGCCGCTCGGCCGCGATCCCCGGCCCGGTGTCGGCGACCTCCAGCACCAGCCGGCCGGCCCGCCGCAGGGCCCGCACCCGCACCGTTCCCCGGGCGGTGAACTTCACCGCATTGGAGACCAGGTTGTGCAGGATCTGGCGCACGCGGATCGGATCGCCCGCCCAAAGCCCGTTCAAGGCCGGCTCGGCCGCAAGCTCCAGTTCCAGCCCCTTCTCGGCCGCCAACGGCCCGAAGGTCGCCGCCACGCCCTGCATCAGCGCGGCGATGTCGACCGCCCCATCCTCCAGCTCCAGCCGCCCGGCCTCGATCCGCGACAGGTCCAGGAGGTCGTTGAGCAGCACCAGCAGCGTCTCGCCCGCCTGGCGCACCACCTCCAGCCGCTCGCGCTGGCGGTCGATCAGCTCGTCCCCGGCCATGGCCTGGGCCATGCCCAGCACCCCGTTCAACGGCGTGCGGATTTCGTGGCTCATGGTGGCCAGGAACGCCGACTTCGCCGCATTGGCCGCATTGGCCGCATCGCGCGCCTTGCGCAGCCGCAGGTTCAGCTCCTTCAGCCGCCGTTCCGAGCGCTTCACGTCCTCGATCGACTGGGTGATGACCACGCAGCGCACCGGTCCCTCGCCCTCGAACCGCGCGGCGACCAGCCGGAACCACTCGCCGTTCCTGGCCTGATAGGCGCGGGTGAAGCTGTCGGCCTGCCCCGCCAGCACCGAGCGCACGCCCCGGGTCAGCAGTTTGCCGCGCCCGCCCGGCAGCCGGTCGAACACGTCGAACAGGTTGCGGCCCATCGGATAGACGTCGCTCTTCACGACCTCCGCCCCCAGCTTCCGGAACGCCGAATTGGCCGCGATGATCGCCCCGGACTCGTCGATGACGGTCAACAGGGCGGGCAGGCCGTCGATCACCCCGCGCCCGAACCGCTCGGATTCGCGCAGCTCGGCCATCGCCTCGCGCTGGGCGGTGACGTCCTGGCTGGCGCCGTGCAGGGCCACGCAGCGCCCGTCGACCATGCGCGCCTCGCCCATCACCCGCAGCCAGATCGGCGCCCCGTCCGCCCCCACCGCCTGGGCCTCGAAATCGACCCGTTCGCCGGTGCGGATGGCGTGGCTGATGTGCTCCAGCACCCATTCGCGCTCGTTCGGCGCATAGACGTCCATCGAGGCGATGTGGTTCTCGACCGGGGCGGGCCGACCGAGCAACTCGACCAGCTCGGCGCTCCAGCGCACCACGCCGGCGATCAGGTCGACCTCCCAGCCGCCCAGCCGCGCCAGGCGCCCGGCCGCCTTCAGCGCCGTCGACGCAGCCGCCAGCCGCTCGCGCATCTGCCGGGCCGCCGTCACGTCCGCCTGAATGGCCATGAACCCGTCCAGGGCGCCCGCATCATCGAAGATCGGCCGGAAGTCGACGTCCATCCAGACCCGCCGCCCTTCCTTCACCTGGTTCAGGACCTCGGTGCGGAACCCCTCGCCAGCCGCGGCGCGCGCCGCCATCCAGGCCACCGTCTCCGGATCGGCGTCGACGCAATAGAACAGCTCGCCCAGTTGGCGGCCCCGCACCTCGGCCAGGCTGTAGCCGGTCATGGCGGTGAAGCTGTCGTTGATCCACTCGACCCGGCCGGCGGCGTCGCACAGGGCCACCGCATGCGCGGTCAGCCGCGCGACATTGGCCAGCCGTCCGGCCAGATCCGCCCCGGAAAAATCACCCATACTCAAACCCCCGCCGCCGAACATGACGGGGCGACTATGAAGATTCCAGAAAACTCCCGGCTTCGCCGCGCACGAAAGCCGCGCTACCAAGCCGCCCATGGCCCGCTACGATTTCGCCTCCGACAACACCGCCCCCGCAGCGCCCGAGGCCATGGAGGCGGTGATCGCCGCCAACGCCGGTTTCACCTCGGGCTACGGGACCGACCAGGTCAGCGCCCGCGCCGCCGATGCGGTCCGCGCCCTGCTGGACGCCGACGCCGAGGTCCGTTTCGTCGCCTCGGGCACCGCGGCCAACGCCATCGCCCTTGGCACGATCTGCCGCCCGTTCGAAGCGGTGCTCGCCCACGAGCACGCCCATGTCTGCACCGACGAGACCGGCGCGCCGGGCTTCTTCGGCCATGGCCTGGGCCTCGTCGGCCTGCCCGGCGCCTCGGGCCGGATCGCGCCGGACACCCTCGCCGGCGCCCTGGATCAGCCCGACGTCTCGCACCGACAGTCGCCCGCCGCCCTCTCCCTGACCAACGCCACCGAATACGGCGCGCTCTATTCGCAGGACCAGCTCGCCGCCCTGATCGCGCCGGCCAGGGCCAAGGGCCTGGCCGTCCATCTCGACGGCGCGCGCCTGGCCAACGCCGCGGCGGCCGGCTTCGACCTGAAGGCCGTCGCCCGGCTCGGCGTCGACATCCTGGTGGTCGGCGGAACCAAGGCCGGCATGCCGCCGACCGAGGCGGTCGTGATCTTCGACCGCGCCCTGGCCCGCCGCTTCGATGCGCGCCTGAAACAGGCCGGCCAATTGCCGTCCAAGGGCCGCTTCTACGCCGCCCCCTTCATCGGCATGCTGGAGACCGGCGCCTTCACCGCCCGCGCCGCCCACGCCAACGCCATGGCCCGGCGGCTCGCCGGCGCCATGCCCTTTCCCCTCGCCCATCCGGTCGAGGCCAATGCGGTCTTCGTGCACATGGACGATCAGGCTCTGGCGCGCCTGCACGCCGCCGGCTGGTTCGCCTACCGTTTCCTGGACGGCTCGGTGCGCTTCATGTGCTCATGGGCCGTCACCGCCGAGGCGGTCGACGACCTCACCGAAACGCTCCGCAGCCTGGTCTAGGACATATCTCCGTCAGGCCGGCACGGCCTGACGGGTGGTCGAGAAGCGGGCCAGGCGGCCGTTGATGATCTCCTCGGCCTCGCGGACGATGCGGCTCACCAGTTCCTGGCAGGAGGGAATGTCGTGGATCAGGCCCTGGATCTGGCCGGCCGACCAGATGCCCGCATCGTTGTCGCCCACCTCGTAGACGCTGCGGCCGCGGACGCCGGCCACCAGTTCGCGCACGTCCTCGAACTTGGCGCCTTGCTTCTCCAGCGCCACCACCTGCTGGCTGACGGCGTTCCTCGCCACCCGGCTGGTGTTGTGCATGGTGCGGAAGATCAGGTCGGTCGCGCGCTCGTCGTTGGCGACGATCTGCTCCTTGATCGCTTGGTGGATCGGGCTTTCCTTGGTGCACATGAAGCGGGTGCCCATGTTGATCCCCTCGGCGCCCAGCGCCAGGGCCGCGACCAGGCCGCGCCCGTCGCCGAACCCGCCCGAGGCGATCATCGGGATCTTCACCTTGTCGGCCGCCGCCGGGATCAGGATCAGGCCCGGCACGTCGTCCTCGCCCGGGTGGCCCGCGCATTCGAAGCCGTCGATGGAGATGGCGTCCACACCCATCCGCTCGGCCGACAGGGCGTGGCGAACGCTGGTGCACTTATGGATCACCACGATCCCGTGCTTCTTGAATTCGGCGACGTGTTCGGCCGGCTTGTTGCCGGCGGTCTCCACGATCTTCACCCCGCTGTCGATGATCGCCTGGCGGTATTCGGCATAGGGCGGCGGGTTGATCGCCGGCAGGATGGTCAGGTTCACCCCGAACGGCTTGTCGGTCAGGGCGCGGCAGCGCTCGATCTCCTCGCGCAGCTTGTCCGGCGTCGGCTGGGTCAGGGCGGTGATGAAGCCCAGCCCCCCTGCATTGGCCACCGCGGCCACCAGTTCGGCGCGCCCGACCCATTGCATCCCGCCCTGCACGACAGGGTGCTCGACGCCCACGAGTTCGGTGAAACGGGTCTTCAAGGCCATAGCGCCCTCCCAAACATTTGTTTGGGCGACAATGAACCCGCCAACGCCGCGTCAGGCAAGCCGGTTTAGCGCCAAGCCCTATTGCAGCCCGCTGCGCCCGATGGCGTAGAAGCGCTCGGCCCGCTGCTTGCGCAGGGCTTCGATCGACAGCCCGGCCAGCTTGGAAAGCTCGTCCTCGATGGCGTCGCCCACCGCCTGGATCGTCGCCTCCTTGTCGGCGTGCGCCCCGCCCGGCGGCTCGGCGATGATCCGGTCGACGATCTTCATGCCGATCAGGTCCTGGGCGGTGATCTTCATCGCCTTGGCCGCTTCCTCGGCCGTGCGCGCCCCGCGCCACAGGATCGAGTTGGCCCCCTCCGGCGGGATCACCGAATAGATGGCGTGTTCCAGGATCAGCACCCGGTTTCCGCAGGCGATGCCCAGCGCCCCGCCCGAGCCGCCTTCGCCGGTCACCACCGCGACCATCGGCGCCTCCAGCATCAGGCACTTCTCGGTGGACCGGGCGATGGCCTCGGCCACCCCGCGCTCCTCCGAGCCGACGCCCGGATAGGCCGCGGGCGTGTCCACGAAGCTGATGACCGGCAGGTTGAAGCGCTCGGCCAGCTCCATCAGCCGGATCGCCTTGCGATAGCCTTCGGGCCGGGCGTAGCCGAAATTGTGCTTCACGCGGCCGACGGTGTCGCGGCCCTTCTCGTGGCCCATCACCACCACCGGCTGGCCGCGGAACCGGCCCAGCCCGCCCAGGATCGCCTGGTCGTCGGCGAACTTGCGGTCGCCGCGCAGCTCCACGAACTCCTCGATCAGCCCGCTGCAATAGTCGACGAAGTGCGGCCGGTCGGGATGGCGCGCCACCTGGGTCTTCTGCCAGGCGTCCAGCTTGGCGTAGGCTTGGCGGCGCACTTCCTGCGCCCGCGCCCGCAGCGCCTCGATCTCGGCGTCCAGCGCCCCGGAGCCGGTGGTTTCCGACAGTTTGGACAGTTCCTCGATCTTCGCTTCGAGGTCGGCGATCGGGCGCTCGAACTCGAGATAGTGTGCGGCCATTCGAGGAATCTTCCCTTTCCGTTGGCGGAAGCGGCGGAAACTAGGCGCGAAGCGCCCGCCTCACAAGCCCGAGGAACCTCCATCGCGGCCCGCGCGTCAACCCGGCGACTGCAACCGCCGCCGCCCCGTCACGTTCTGATAGCCGAGGTCGGACCGACGTCCCGGCGGGAGGCCGGCGATCCCCTCGCCCTCGGCCCGCCCCCCGGCGGGCGCTGAGGCAGCCAGGAGCCAACCTATGCGAATGATCAAGATCGCACTGGCGACGGCGGCGGCGCTTTCGGTGGCGCCGCCGGCCGCCTTCGCCCAGTACCAGCCCACCGACCAGTACCGCCAGGACCTGCGCCAGTACGACCGCGAGCGCGCCGACTACGACGCCGCCCGCCGCGACTACGAAGCCCGCCGCGCCGATTGGGAGCGCCAGCGCGGAACCTACGACCGCCGCTGGGGTTCGGGCGCCTACGAACGCCGCTACGGACCGCCGCCCGCCTGGAGCGCCGGCGACTACGGGCACGACACCTCCTATTTCAGCTCCGATCCGTCCTGTCGCAACCGCCGCGACACCAACTCGGTGGCCGGCGGCCTGATCGGCGCCCTGATCGGCGGCGCGCTCGGCTCCAACATCGCCGCCCGCAACGCCCGCACCGAGGGCGCCGTGCTAGGCGCCCTGGTCGGCGGCGGCATCGGCGTCGGGGTCGGCCGCTCCTCGGCCCGCTGCGACGACCGCGGCTATTACTACAGCTACGACCAGACCATCCCTTACCGCGAGGGCGCCTACGACCGCGCCCGCCGCTCGGGCCGCTACGACTACAGCTACTACAGCAACCAGCGCTGCCGCCTGGCCCCCGCCCCGGTCTCCGGCGACGAATACCGCTACGTCCGCGTCTGCCCCGACCGCGACGGCCGCTACCGGATCACGGGGTGAGGAGCGCCGGCTCGCTCTGGCGAGCCGGATGCGATCGACAACGATTTGTCGATCGCCGCGACGAACGCCCGAAGCGCCAGCGTAGGGCCGGCCTCTAAATCCTCCCCCTCTGGGGGAGGTGGATCGGCGCAGAGCGCCGAGACGGAGGGGGACTGCTGACTCAGCAAGCTCCCTCAGTCGCCCATTTGGCCGACAGCTCCCCCAACGGGGGAGCATCTATTCCCCAGCTACCCCTTCCGCCCCAGCGGGTGCTTGGTCTCCACCACCTCGCGCAGGCGCTCGCCGGCGACGTGGGTGTAGATCTGGGTCGTTGCGATATCGGCGTGGCCCAGCAGCTTCTGGACGATGCGCAGATCGGCCCCGCCTTCCAGCAGGTGGGTCGCAAAGGCGTGGCGCAGCACGTGCGGGCTGACCCGGGCCGGGTCGATCCCGGCGTCCGCCGCCGCCTCGTCCAGCAGTTGGGCGAACCGCCTCGGCGTCAGCCGCCCGGCCTTGCCGCGCGAAGGAAACAGCCACGGGTTCGCCGCATCGCCCTTGGGCAGGAAGTCCTTGCGCGCGTCCAGATAGGCCTTCACCGCCGCCCGCGCCGCCGCGTTCAGCGGGGCCAGCCGCTCCTTGCCGCCCTTGCCCTTGACGATCAGATAGGCCGGATCGCGCGCCAGCGCCGCCAACGGCAAGGCGGTCAGCTCCGAAATGCGCAGGCCCGAGGCGTAGGCCAGTTCGATCATGCAGGAGAGCCTCAGTCCCTGCGCTCCGTCCCGCGCCCCCGCCGCGGCGATGATCCCATCGACCTCGGCGCGGCTCAGCACCTTGGGCAGCGGCCGCCCCTTCTTGGGCGCGTCCACCCGCCGCGAGGGATCGTCGCTCCGCCATCCTTCGCCCAGCACGAAGCGATAGAACTGCCGCACCGCCGAGCGCCGCCGCGCCGCCGTCGCCGGCGACAGCCCCCGGTCGCTCAGCGCCGCGAAATAGGCTTCGATCTCCTCGGCCGCGGCGCCGGCCAGGTCATGGCCGCGCGGCTTCAGGAAGGCTTGGGCGTCGGCCAGGTCGCGGGCGTAGGCGGTCAGGGTGTTGCGCGCGCTGGCCCGCTCCCCGGCCATCATCTCCAGGAACGCCTCGATCCAGGCCGCGCCGTCCGCCATCGCCTCTTACGACCTCTTCCGCCCAAGCGCAGTTGGCGCAAGCCTCCCGCCTCGTGTAAGACCTGCGCCGTTCATGGACCGTTACACACCGCTGCGCGCCCGCACCATCGCCCTCGTGGGCCTCATGGGGGTCGGCAAATCCAGCGTCGGCCGCCGCCTGGCCAACGCCCTCGACCTGCCGTTCCGCGACGCCGATCACGAGATCGAGACGGCCGCCGGCCGCTCCATCCCCGACATCTTCGCCGAGATGGGCGAGCCCGCCTTCCGCGAAGGCGAGCGCCGCGTCATCACCCGCCTGCTCGAAGACCCGCCCCACGTGCTGGCCACCGGCGGCGGCGCCTTCATGAACGACGAGACCCGCCGCCTCATCAAGGAAAAGGCGGTCTCGGTCTGGCTCAAGGCCGACCTCGACATCCTCGCCCGCCGCATCGGGCGCAAGGACACCCGCCCCCTGGTCTCGGGCAAGGACCCGCTGGCGGTGCTGACCGAGCTCGCCGAGACCCGCTATCCGATCTACGCCGAGGCCGACATCATGGTCGAAACCGGCGACACCCCCCACCACGTCGCGGTCGACCAGATCCTCCGCGCGCTCGCCACCCACCTGCAGGAACCCTCGCAATGAACCGCACCATCCCCGTCGGACTGGGGACCCGCGCCTATGACGTGGTGGTCGGTCACGGCCTGCTGGACGACGCCGGGACCCTCTGCGCCCCGTTCCTGAAGCGCGGCCGCACCGCCGTCGTCAGCGACGCAACGGTCTGGGGCCTGCATGGCGCGCGCCTCACCGCCGCCCTCGCCGCGGCGGGGATCGAGAGCCATCCGGTCGTCGTGCCCCCGGGCGAGCAGACCAAGAGCTGGGAGGGCCTGGCCGACGTCTCCGATCGCCTGCTGGCGCTGGGCCTCGACCGCGGCGACCTGATCATCGCCTTCGGCGGCGGGGTGGTCGGCGACCTCGCCGGCTTCGCCGCGGCGATCTACAAGCGCGGGATCGACTTCATCCAGATCCCCACCACCCTGCTGGCCCAGGTCGACTCCTCGGTCGGCGGCAAGACCGCCATCGACACGCCGCACGGCAAGAACCTGATCGGCGCCTTCCACCAGCCGCGCCTGGTGCTGGCCGACCTCGACGTCCTGGCCACCCTTTCGGCCCGCGAAATGCGCGCCGGCTACGCCGAGGTGGTCAAGTACGGCCTGCTGGGCGACTTCGCCTTCTTCGAGTGGCTGGAGGCCAACAGCGCCGCGGTCCTCGCCCGCGATCCCGACGCCCTGGCCTACGCCGTCGCCCGCTCGGTGGAGATGAAGGCCGAAATCGTCGCCGAGGACGAGAAGGAGGCCGGCCGCCGCGCCCTGCTCAACCTCGGCCACACCTTCGGCCACGCCCTGGAGGCCGAGACCGGCTACGGCGAGGCCCTGCTGCACGGCGAAGCGGTCGCGGCGGGCAGCGCCATCGCCTTCCGCTTCTCCGCCGCCCAGGGCCTGTGCAGCGGTCAGGCCGCCGAGCGCGCCGAAGCCGCCATCGCCGCCGCCGGCCTGCCGACCCGCCTCTCGCAGGTGGCCTCCGGCGCCTTCCCGGCGGACGCCCTGGTCCGCCACATGGGCCAGGACAAGAAGGCCGAGGGCGGCAAGCTGACCTTCGTGCTGGCCCGCGCCCTGGGCGACACTTTCGTGGCCAAGGACGTCGACGCCGCCGCCGTCCGCGACTTCCTGGTGGCGGAGGGAGCTCTGCCTTGAGCGTCGTGGCCGTCCTCGCGGGCCTGGCGCCCGCGCTGGTCGTCCTGCTCAGCCTCTCGGGCCTGATCTCGGCCGCCGAGACCTCGATGACCGCCGCCAGCCGCGCGCGAATGCATCAGCTCGAACGCGACGGCGACCGCGCCGCCCGCCGCGTCAACCGCATGATGGCCGATCAGGAGAAGATGATCGGCGCCATCCTGCTCTCCAACAACGCCATCAACATCGGCGCCTCGGCCCTCGCGACCATGACGCTGTCGGCGGCCTTCCCCGGCCCGGTCGGCGCCCTGCTCGCCACGGCGGTCATGACCGTGCTGATCGTGGTCTTCAGCGAGATCCTGCCCAAGACGCTGGCCATCGCCCGCGCCGACGACGTCGCCCGCGCCCTCTCGATCCCGACCTGGTGGGTGGTGCGCATCTTCGGGCCCCTCGCCAACGGCGCCCAGTGGATCGTGCGCCGGACCCTCAAGCCTTTCGGCATCAACCTCTCCATGGAGACCGACGTCCTGGCCGCCCACGAGGAGATCCGCGGCGCGGTCGAATACCACCATGCCGAGGGCCTGGTCGAAGCGCGCGACCGCCACATGCTGGGCGGGGTGCTGGACCTGTCGGAGATGGACGTGACCCAGGTCATGGTCCACCGCAGCGCCATCTCTATGATCGACGCCGACCAGCCGGCCAAGGCCCTGCTCGACGACCTGCTGGAAACCGGCCACAGCCGCGTGCCGCTCTACCGCGACGATCCGGAGAACATCGTCGGCGTGCTGCACGCCAAGGACGTCCTGGCCGCGCTCGCCGCCTCGGGCGGGAAGCTGGAGGCGCTGGACATCCCCGCCCTCGCCCGCGAGCCCTGGTTCATCCCCGAGACCACCACCCTGAAGGATCAGCTCGCCGCCTTCCTCAAGCGCCAGGTCCACTTCGCCCTGGTGGTCGACGAATACGGCGCCTTGCGCGGCCTCATCACCCTGGAGGACATCCTCGAGGAGATCGTCGGCGAGATCGAGGACGAGCACGACAGCGCCCTCGAAGGCGTGCGCCGCCAGGCCGACGGCTCGGTGGTGGTCGACGGCTGGGTCGCCATCCGCGACCTCAACCGCGCGCTGGACTGGAGCCTGCCCGACGACGATGCCGTCACCGTCGCCGGCCTGGTCATCCACGAGGCCCAGACCATTCCCAAGGTCGGCCAGACCTGGACCTTCCACGGCCACCGCTTCCAGATCGTCCGGCGCGAGCGCAACCGCATCACCGCACTCAAGATCTCCGCGCCCGCCCGGTCCGAGCGTGACTGAGCGCTCGCCCCAGCCCCTGATCTAAAGTACAAAAACGGCCTTCGCTCAATTTTGGCAGGCATGCCGAAGGAGTCACCCTTGCGCGGTCCGGAGCCTTCGAAATGAGCACGACGACTGATCTGGCCGGTCTGCGCGTGCTCGTGGTCGAGGACGAAATGATGGTCTCGATGCTTATCGAGGACATGCTCGAAGACCTGGGATGCAAGGTCGTCGGCCCCGCTTCGCGGCTGGAAGAAGCCATGGAGCTGGTCAACTCGGTCGAACTCGACTGCGCCGTGCTGGACGTGAACCTCGGCGGCCAACCGATCTTCCCCCTCGCCGACCTTCTGAGGGAAAAAGGCGCCCCCTTCGCCTTCGCCACCGGCTATGGGGACGCTGGCCTGCGCGACGCCGACAAGGGCTCCCCCGTCCTCCAGAAGCCCTTTCGCGAAGGCGACCTCGCCCGCATCCTCGGCGAACTGCGCCTGCAGGCGAAATAGCCGCCCCGCCCGCTGTCCTTGCTAGGGGGTGCATTGTCGATCCCGAGCCGGCAGGATGCCGGCCATGGGAAGCGTTCCTCACCGTTCAGCCGCAATGACGCCGGATGCGATCGAAGCGGGCTTCGTCCGGGCCGGATGCGATGTGGCGATGCATGTGCTCGATCTGACGACCGCGAGCGAGGTCGCCATCCATGCGGACCACCCGGTCGTGCTGGCCTCGGTGTTCAAGATCTTCGTCGCGCTGGAGTTCTACGCTCAGGTCGCCGCTGGCCGTCTCGACCCTGCCGAGCGCCTGGACCTGGACCCGGCGGACCTCACCGCCGGGCCGACCGGGATTTCGAGCTTCAGCGATCCGGTGAGGATATCGCTGCGCGACCTTGCGCGGCAGATGATGAGCGTCAGCGACAATGCGGCGACCGACCTGTTGCTGGCGCGGGTGGGGCGCGAGAACGTCAATGCGCGCCTTGGGGTCTGCGGCTGTCCGAGCACGGTGGTCGACTGCGATCTTGCGACCATGTTCGACGAAATGGCCGTCGAGATCGGATTTGCGGGCTACGCCGAACTGGCGGCGGCGCGGTCCGGAAACCTGGGCCCTGAGGCGTTTGCGCAAAGCAACGACCGCGCACTGGTGGACGGGGCCACGGCGTTCGATCCGATGCGAACCAACCGCTCCACCCCGCGGGACATCACCCGCCTGCTGCGTGCGGCCTGGCGCGACGAAGCGGCCCCGCCACAGGCCTGCGCGGCGCTGCGGGAGGTGATGGGCCAGCAGGTGAGCACGCGCCTGGGCCGTTTCCTGCCGGACGGGGCGAGCATCGCGGCCAAGACCGGCAGCCTGACCGGCCGGGTTCGCAACGAGGCTGGCGTGATCACCCATGCGGACGGCCGGGCGTTCGCGGTGGCGGTCTTCACGCGCGCCCATGCGCCGTTCGAGCAGGTCGCCGCCATCGAGGCGGAGATCGGCAAGGGCGCGGCGGCGGCGATAGAGGCGCTGAGGTCGATGGGCTGACTGGCGGCCCATGAATATGCGCTTCAGCCTCTTTGAATTTAGAGCATTTTCTGCGCCGAACCTGCGCCCACTTCGGCGGAAGATGCGCCAGCTTGGACCTTGCCCCAGAGGGCCAGGAAGTTTTCGCCCCAGAGGCGGGCGATGTCCTGGTCGCTGAAGCCGCGGCGGACGAGTTCGGCGGTCACGTTGCGGGTCTCGCCGCTGTTTCGCCAGCCGAGGACGCCGCCGCCGTGGTTGAAGTCGGAGCTCAGCCCCACGTGCTCGATGCCGATCTTGTCGACCACATAGGCGACCGCATCGACATAGTGGGCGACCGTGGCGTGGGGATTGGCGAGGTCCAGGATGACGTGGAACTCGTGCAGGAATTCCCAGAAGCGTTCGTCCTCCCACTCGGCCGTGGCCGGGTGGAAGATCGCATCGTCCATCTTCTGGCAGTCGGTGAGGCCATAGCGCATCCACATGGCGCGAAGCTGGTCGTGCACGTCGGCGGTGTTGGGCGCCAGGTAGTTGGCGAAGCCGACGATGTTCACCATGCCCCCATTGTCGGCGATGGCGCGCAGGTCCTCGTCGGGCAGGTTGCGGCGGGTCTCGAGCACGCCGCGCGGCGCCGAATGGGAGGCGATGACCGGCGCCTTCGCCACCTTCAGCGTGTCGGCCAGGGCCGCGTCCGAGAACTGGGAGACATCGACCATCACCCCGAGGTCGTTCATCAGCCCGATCGCCTCGCGGCCCAGGTCGCTCAGACCTCCGTTGTCGTGGGCGCCGGCGAACGGATAGGGGCGGGCTGAGTCGGCGAAGGCGTTGTTGCCGATGAAGGTCAGGCCGATCATCTGCACGCCGCGCGCCGCCCAGGCGGAGATCGCCTCCAGCTCGCCGTCGAAGGGCGCGGCGTTCTGCAGGGCCAGGGTGACGGCCAGGCACCCGCTGGCGGCGATTTCGCGCAGGTGGTCCGGGGGACTTGGCCAGGGCCGCCTGGTCGGGGAACGTCTCGACCATCTTCTGAATGGCCGCGAACTTGCGCTCGTGCGCGGCGCGGCCGGAGGCGACGCCGGCCGGCGTGGAGCGGGCCAGGGGCGCGGCCACGCAAACGGTCGCGCCGGACAGGCCGCCGCGGCGCGCCTTGGGCAGGTCGAACTGGCCGGGGCCGTCGGCGTCGGCCTCGCGCCCCGGCTCGCCGAAATCGAGCGGAATGTCGAGGTGCCCGTCGAGGACGATGAGCGCCTTGTGGAGGGCGTCGGCCTTTGCGAGGGCGTCAGAAGCGGTCATGGGCGGTTCCCCATTTCAGGAATTCGGTGCGAGGGCGCGGTAGGAGCCTATCACCAGTTCGCCCATCAGGCTGGGGCCGACGGGCGACCAGCCCAGTTCGCGGCGGGCGCGGTCGGCGCTGATCACGCAGTTCACGGCGGCGATCTCGGCCATGACGCCCATGGCCTTGTGAGCGGCCTCGAACGGCCAGGACTGCACCTCGATCCCCGGCCCGTAGTGCTCGGCGATGACGCGGGCGACGTCGATGCTGCGCACGACCTCGTCGGAGGCGGCGTTGTAGACGCCCTGCGCCGTGTCCTGGGCCAGCACCGCCAGATAGAGACGCGCCAGGGCGTCGACATGGATTCCGCTGGCCAGGCGGTCGCCGTCGCCGATCACCCGGATCTTGCCGGCCGCCTGGGCGCGCTCGATCTGCTTGAGCGGCACGCCGCCGCGGCGGCCGTAGATATTGGGCGGGCGGATCACCACGCTGCGGACGCCGCGCGCGGTCATGGCCACCGTCTCGCGATCGTGGCGCAGCCGCCAGAGGCGGCCGGCCAGGGGCGCGGCGATCGGCTCGGATTCGTCGCGCGGCTGCGGGCCGGTGTCGCCATAGATCGGCGCGGCGCTGGTGTTGACGAAGGCCTTGCCGCTGCCGGCCAGCGCATCGGCCACGGCGCGGATGGTCAGGCCGTCGAGCCGCTCCATCTCGGCGTTGTCGACATCGTGCGCCGCGCCGATGTGGACCACGGCGTCGGCGGCCCTGGCCTGGTCGTGGATCAACTCGGGCTGGGCGAAGTCGCCGGCGACCCAGGCCAGGCGCGCCTGCGCCGGAAGCTGGGCGATCCGCTGCGGCCGCGCCAGGGCGGCCACCTCATGCCCGGCGGCGAGCAGATGCTCGAGCACCACCGCGCCGGTGTAGCCGCTCGCACCCGTCAGAAAGACCTTCATCGCTCTAGAACCGCCCCGAGATCAGGAAACCGTAGGTGCGCGAGGCTTCGGGGCCGCCGAGGCCTTCGCGCAGTTCGTAGCGCTGCACGACGCCCGAGGCGCGGTCGCCGAGATAGAAGGTGCGGGTGCGGTCCTCCGAGGACACCAGGACGTTGTTGGCGTAGAGCCGGATCGTCACCGGCTTGATCGCCGTCGTCTCGAAGAACAGATCGAGGCGCGGGGTCTTGCGGACATAGTGGAACGCCTCGGCGCGCCGGTATTCGTCGCGGCCGGCCCACTGGACGAGGGTCGCCCCCCAGGCCGAGGAGATGTTCGGCAAGTTGTCGCGGAAATTGACCAGATAGGCCCAGTCCTTGTTGCCGCCGTTCAGGGTGGCCGAGCCGGAGGGCGTGCCCTGGCGCTCGACCGGGACCGAGAACGAACGATCCTCGCCGGTGATCGGGTCGGTGACGCGGGTCTGCTGATAGAGGCCGCTGAAGCGCAGTTCGGCGTTGGGCCGGCCGAGGAACCCGAGCGGGGTGGAGCCGCGCACCTCGACGCCCAGGCGCGTGCCGTCGCCGATATTGCCGTAGGCGTCGAAGCCGGCGATGTCGACGAGGTCGTGGACGTCCTGCACCCGGTCGGCGAACAGGGCCAGCGTCAGGGCCGTGCGGCTGGCCAGGCGCGTATCCCACTCCAGCCGCGCCTTCCAGGCGGTCTCCGGCACGAGATCGGGATTGCCCTGGATCGCCGAGGCGTTGAAGAAGTCGACCGCGCTGCTGAACTCGGCGAAATCGAGCTGGGCGACATCGCGCAACAGGCTGAAACGCAAGGTGTTCCGTGGGCTGACCACATAGGTCGCCGAGACGCGCGGCTTCAGATAGTTGAACTTGCGCTCCTGCTGCTGGTCGCCGGTCTGGCTGATCTTGGAGAACTCGAAATTGACGCCGGCCTCCAGCGTCAGGGCCGGGCTCGCCTGCCAGGAATCTGAGGCGAACACCTCCCCGCGCACTTCTTCCACCCGCGCGTTGGCGACCGGCAGGGGCGTACGGACCGGCGGCCCGCCCGGCGCCTGGCTGACGATGTCGAGCGTGGTGTCGCGGAAATTGAACGCGCCCTCGGCGCCCAACTCCAGGGCGTGGCCGGTCAGCGCGCCCCACTTGACCTGGGCGCGGGCGATCCGCTCGCCGCTCCGCGTGGTCCGCGCCTGGGTGCGGACGAGATCGCTCGCCGGTGCGGTGTGGATCTCGTAGCGGTCGGTCTGGTCGACGCTGGTGTTGGAGACCAGGCCGATCAGTTTCAGCGACAGGACCGGCGAGAAACGATGCTCCCAGTCGCCGCCGACCTCGGTGGTGTAGTTGTTGTCGTACTCGGTCTCGCCTTCGACATGCCCGCGCAGGGCGCCGCTCACCGCCGATTCGTACTGGGCGTTGACGCCGGAGTTCCAGATGGGAACGTACTGGAGGTTGACGTTCACCGTATCCAGCGGCGTGGCCCGCCAGTTGAGGTGCGCCGAGCCTTGCAGACTCATATTGCGGGCCTGGCCGTACTGATAGCGAAAGCCCTGGACCACGTCGGCGCCCGAGAGCAGCACCTCGCGGTTCACGCTGCGGCCCAGGGTGTTGGGCGCCTGGATGTCGACCGCCAGGTCGGCGTTCGGCGACAGGGCGAAGGAACGCGAGGCCTGGAACGCCCAGCCGACGCGGTTGGAATACTGGATATAGCGCAGGCCCGCCGCGACCGTCGTCGCCCCGCCCTGCAGGGCCGAGGGATCGACCACCACATTGACGATCTGCGACTGGCCGCGAATGTCCGACCCGGCGTCGGAGCCGGAGAGCAGTTCGATCCGCACCACCGCGCCGGCCGGGATCCGCTTGAGGATTTCCGAGGGAACGGCCTTGGAGCTCGGCCGCTCGCCGTTGATCAGCAGGTTGCCGGAACTGGCCGCGAAACCGCGGCGCTCGGCGCCGTCCTGCAGGTCGAAGCCCGGCACCCGCGCCACCATGTCGGCGGCGGTGGTCGGGTTATACTGGGTGAAGAAGCCGGCCGCGAAGCTCGACGCCGCCTCGGGCGCAGGCTCCGCGCTCCAGGCAAGCGACGGAAGCCCGAGCACGAGCCAGGAGGCCGCAAACACTCCGATCCGCCTTGCGGCGCCAGCACGCTTCATAGTCCCCCCGATGCGCGAGTCTGTTTTTTGAACTCATATTGGGTTCGAGCGGCGCGGGGTCAATCTTGTAGTGAGTATGCTAGGCGGCAGATACAGGCTCAGGCTTGGCCGGGCGCACCGTGGAGGCCTTGCAGGGGTTGGCCGATGACGGCGAGACGGCTTTCGGCCGCGCGGCGCAGGACGTTGCGCGGCAGGTCGTAATAGGCGCTGGGGGTCATGCCCATGAAGGCGCGAAATTCGCGGGTGAAGTGCGCCTGATCGGCGTAGCCCTCGTCGAGGACGGCGCCGAGCGGCAGGCCGGCGCGCCCGCCGATCCGCTCGAGCGTGCGCAGGAAACGCTGTCGGCGCAGCAGCCGCTTGGGCGCGAAGCCGAACACGCGCCGGCAGAGCCGGTCGAGGGTCCGCGTCGAAACGCCCACCTGTCGGGCGAAGGCGCCGATGCTGCGGATATCGCCGGTCAGCAAGGCGCCGGCCGCGCGCCCGACCGCCGGGTCGACGATGGCTGCGGCCTGGGCGCGCGGGCCGAGCCGGGCGTCCAGAGCCGCCACGCGAGCCGCATCGTCCGTGCTCTCCAACAGGCTTTGCAGCATTTCGGCGGCGGCCGGACCCCAGAGTTCGCCAAGGTCGATCGCCCCATTCGCATGGGGCTCGGCGCTCACACCGATCAGCCGGCTCCAGCCAAGGGGCGTCAGCCCGAAGCCGACGACCAGCCCACCTTCGGTGAGGATGGTCCCGGTGCGGTCGGTGGGCCCCCACAGCCCGGCGGGCGTGGAGAACCAGGGCGCTTCCTCCCTCATCCGCCATTTCCAGACGCCCTCGACCACGAACCTGATGTTGGCCCATTCGGGATGCAGGTGGTCGAGCTGGCGCCCCGGCGGGACGTCGACGAAGTAGTAGGCGGTGACTAGGTCGCGCAGGCCGGGCGTCGGCGGATAGAAACGCACCTGCGGCGCGAGGGGCTGGCGATCTTCCATAGGCTCGGCCCTGCGCGCGATGGCGAGTTTCTACAAAGCGCCGGGAGGCGCTGATCCTAGAACACCCCTCGACACATCACACTGTTCGGGGAGCATCCCACCTTGTCGTTAAGATTCCTTGCCGTCGCCGTCGCGGCCCTCATGTCCGCCGGCCCGGCCTTCGGCGCCAATCTTCTGACCAACGGCGGCTTCGAGGCCGAGCCGACCTTGCCGCTTCAGCACGAGGACGGGGCGAGCGGCGGCCATATCCAGCACTATCCGGCGCCGGCCGAAACCGCCCAATACGTGCCGGGCTGGACGCTGGGCGATCCGTCGGTATCCGATCTCTACCATGCGCCGGTGGAGTACTGGCTCGTGCCGGCCGCAGCCGCCGAGGGCTTTCAATATGTGGCGCTGAACTGGTCGCCGCTGGGTGGGATCACGCTCTACAACACGATCTCACAGGACTTCGTGCTGGGAGCCGGGGCGATAGGGATCGATTTTGCGGTGGCGATGGGCGTGGAGTCCGGCTTCGATGGCTCGACCCTGCAGGTCCAGATCCTGAGCGGCCAGGACGTGGTCGCGCAGTCGGGGCTGTTCACCCACCTGGGCGGCAACGGAACCTGGTCGGAGAAGTCGTGGAGCGCGGCGCTGGCGCCCGGCGACTATACGCTGCGGCTGGTCGGGACCGGAAACGGCAACGCCTGGGACGTGCTGATCGACGACGTACGGCTGGAGCAGGTCGGCGGCGCCGCCTCGGCCGTGCCGGAGCCCGCGAGCTGGGCGCTCATGGTGTGCGGGTTCATGGGCGCCGGCGCGGTCCTGCGCCGCGCCAGGCCGGGGCTTCGCCTCGCCGCCTGACGCTCGGGGAGATTGTTCCCGACTGCCGACACCCTGCTGGCAGGAGGGTGTCGGCAGGCTAGAGGCTGTTAGGGACTTGGCGCCGTCGGCGACCGGAGCGATGGCTTGGCTAAGGAGTTGATCCATAAACAGATCGTCATAGCCGGGCTTGTCCCGGCTACCCATGAACACCCGATGGATCGCAAGGATCAGCGGCCCGTGCGACGCTTCCTGCCGCAAACGCGGAGATCATAGGTAGCCGGGACAAGCCCGGCTATGACGATCGGGTGGGGGACGGCCGCCCTCAGGTTCATAACAGCCTCTAGGCGCTCAAGGATTGAGACACGGCGGTTTCTCGGAAGATCCGGCGTGAGGGCACAGGGGGGCTGAGGCACGGCCCATTTCCTCCCCTGCTTTACCGGGGGAGGAACAGGTTCATCAGGCCAGCTTGGATTTCTTCAGGAGCTGGTAGGCCTTGATGACGCGCTGGAGCTTGTGTTCGGCCGAGCGGTCGCCGCCGTTGGAATCGGGGTGGGTGCGCTTGACCAGCTCGATGTAGCGGGCCCGGATCGTGGGGCCGTCGGCGTCTTCGTCGAGGTCGAGGTCGGCCAGGGCGTTGCGCTCCAGCTTTCCCAGCTTGCGGCCGGTGTCGGCCTCGGCCTTGTGCTGGGGCCGCGCGCCGGTCCCGAACAGATTGAAGGGGTCGGTATAGCCCTGGCCCTTGCCGAAGCCGTGGGCCGCAGCAGCCGCCTCGCGCGACAGCTTGCCGGCCTTGAACTGCCAGGTCGGTCGGTCGCCGACCGCGCTCTGGGCCTGGCGGCGGCGGATTTCGCCCTCGCTCATGCCGGCGAAGAAGTCCCACTGCTTGTTGTACTCGGCCGCGTGCGGCTGGCAGAACCAGTAGTGTTCGTTGAGCATTTCCCGCGACTTGGGCGCGCGCGCGGTCGCCGCCGCCCGGCAGCCCGGATGGTCGCAGGCCCGCTCGCCGGGCTTCAGCGTATAGACGTCGTCGTTGCGCGCGGCCTCCTCCTCGGAGGCCGGCGGCCGCACCCGGATGTCGACGAACTTAGGCTTGTATTGAAACGCACCGGCCATGGGCCAAGTATGAGGCTCCCGAAGTCCCTTTCAAGAATTGAACATCACCCAGATGGGCGCCATATTTGAGGCCATCCACCACAAGCTCACCGAAGCGTTCGCGCCCACGCGCCTGGAGATCGAGGACGACTCGTCCCGGCATGCAGGCCATGCCGGCGCAACGCCGGGGGGCGAAAGTCATTTCAGCGTGCTGATCGAGTCCGCGGCCTTCGCGGGGGCCTCGAAAGTGGTGCGCCAGCGGCTGGTCTACAAGGCCCTGGCGCAGGAGCTTTCCGGGCAGGTCCACGCCCTCTCGCTCAAGGCGCTGGCGCCAGGCGAGACGTCCTAGCTAAACTCGACGCGTCGGAAGGCGCGCGAGCCTGTAAGATAGAAGTATGTGAGCGCTCACATCTGGGGAGGTGTGTCGATGCGGACGACGATCACGGTCAATGGGCAGGCGCGCGCGCTGGAGGTCGATCCGCGGACGACCTTGCTGGACGCCCTGCGCGAGCACCTGGGCCTGACCGGCTCCAAGAAGGGCTGCGACCACGGCCAGTGCGGCGCCTGCACGGTGCTGGTGAACGGGGTGCGGATCAATTCGTGCCTGTCGCTGCTGGCCATGCACGACGGCGACCAGGTGACCACCATCGAGGGACTGGGAACGCCGGGCGACCTGCATCCGGTGCAGCAGGCGTTCCTGAGCCATGACGCCTTCCAGTGCGGCTACTGCACGCCCGGGCAGATATGCTCGACGGTCGGGATGCTGCAGGAGGCCGCCGACGGCTGGGCCAGCAAGGAGACCGGCGACCTCACCGCCCCGGCCGTGCTGACCGACGCGGAGATCCGCGAGCGGATGAGCGGCAACATCTGCCGCTGCTCGGCCTATCCGCAGATTCTGGCGGCGATCCGCGACCTGGCCGGAGAGGCGGGATGAAGCCCTTCACCTACGAGCGGGCGGCGAACGCCCAGGCGGCGGTCAAGGCGGTGGCGGAAAACCCCGGCGCGCGCTTCCTGGCCGGCGGCACCAACCTCCTGGACCTGATGAAGCTGGAGATCGAGACCCCGACCCATCTGGTCGATGTCGGCCGGCTGCCGTTCGCGAGCGCGCAGGAGACGGCCGACGGCGGGCTGAAGATCGGCGGGGCGATGACCAATTCCAAGCTGGCCGCCCATCCGATCGTACGCGAACGCTATCCGCTGCTGGCGCGGGCGATCCTGTCGGGGGCCTCGGGCCAGCTCCGCAACAAGGCGACCAACGCCGGAAACCTGCTGCAGCGGACGCGGTGCGGCTATTTCTACGACACCGCCAAGCCCTGCAACAAACGCCAGCCGGGCTCGGGCTGCGCGGCTATCGGCGCGCCGGGCGGCTATGGCGCGATCTTCGGAGGCGGCCCCGCCTGCATCGCCACCCACACCTCGGACATGGCGGTCGCCCTGACCGCGCTGGACGCCAGCGTCGAGACCATGACCCCGGACGGGACGACGCGCGCGATCAAGGTCGCCGACCTGCACCGCCTGCCCGGCGACACCCCGCAGGTGGAGACCGAGCTGGTGGCGGGCGAGCTCATCACCGCCATCGCCGTGCCGCCGCCCCCGCCCGGCGGCCAGGCCTACGCCAAGGTGCGCGACCGGGCCTCCTACGCCCACGGCCTGGCCATGGTGGCGGTGGCCGGAACCCGCGTCGCGCTGGGCGCCGTAGCCGCCAAGCCCTGGCGCGCGGCGCACGCCCAGGCGGCGCTGGAAGCCGGCGCCTCGCCCGCCGAGGCCGCCGCCGCCGAGACCGCCCAGGCCGGCGGCGAGGATCGCCTGGTCCACAAGATCGCCCTGGTCCGCCGCCTGACTGCGGCGACCATCGAGGATGCGCAATCGCGGAGGCAAACATGAGCTCGGTACGCGACTGGGCCGCGCCCAATCCGGTGACGGAGAACCGCGGCGGACTGATCGGCAAGGGCGTCGACCGCTATGAAGGCCCGCTGAAGGTCACCGGGACCGCGCCCTACGCCTACGACACGCCGGCGCCCTCGCCGCCCGCGATCGGGGTGATGGCCACAGCAACCATCCCGCGCGGCCGGATCGTCGCCGTGGACGCCTCGGCCGCCGAGGCCGCGCCGGGCGTGCTGCTGGTCTGGACCCATCGCAACGTCCCGCCCCAGGCGCCGCGCGGCACGCGGGCCAATCCGCGCAGCCAGCGGGCTTCGAACCCCGCCCTGGCCAGCGAGCGGGTCGAGTATTACGGCCAGCCGGTCGGCTTCGTCGTAGCCGACACCTTCGAGAACGCCCGGGCCGCAGCCGAGCTGATCGTCTTCGACTATGCGGCCGAGCCCGCGGTGGTGGACTTCAAGGCCAGCTTCGGCCTGGCCGAACAGCCGCCCAACGAGGAGGACGTGCGGGTCGGCGACTTCGAGGGCGCCTTCGCCCAGGCGCCGGTCAAGCTCGACGAGACCTATTTCAGCCCGCTCCAGAACCACGTGCAGATGGAGCCCTGCGCGACGGTCGCCTGGTGGGAGGGCGACAAGGTCACGGTCCACACCTCGATCCAGATGGTGAAGGGCGGCCAGCACGCCCTGGCCGAGACCCTGGCCATCCCGTCCGAGCAGGTGCAGCTTTCCACGCGCTACATCGGCGGCGGCTTCGGCGGCAAGGGCCAGCCCTACGAGGACCTGGTGCTGGCGGCCCTGGCGGCGCGGGCGCTCTCGCGGCCGGTGAAGGTCACCTACACCCGCCAGCAGATGTTCCACGGCACCATCCATCGCCCGGCGGTGGAGATGCGGGTGCGGCTGGGCGCCGAGGCGGACGGCCGGCTGAGCGCCATGGCGCTCGAGGCGACGACCCACTGCGCGCGCCAGGCGATCTTCACCGAGCATGCGGCCAATTTCGCGCGCAGCCTCTATGCGGCGCCCAACCGGCTGACCGGCCACCGGCTGGTCAAGATGGACCTGCCGCACGCAGGCCCCATGCGCGCGCCGGGCGAGGCCTCGGGCATGCTCAGCCTGGAATGCGCGATGGACGAGTTGGCCGAGACCCTCGGGATCGACCCCGTGGAGCTGCGCATCCGCAACGAGCCCGAGACCGACCCGGAGACCGGCAAGCCGTTCTCCACCCGCCAACTGGTCCGCTGCATGACCGAGGGCGCTCAGCGGTTCGGCTGGGCGCGCCGCAACCCGGTTCCGGGCCAGGTGCGCGAAGGCCGCTGGCTGGTGGGCATGGGCATGGCCGCGGCGATCCGCGGCAACTTCCTGCTGCCGGCCAAGGCGGGCGTGCGCATCGACGCGACCGGGATCGTCACCGTGCGCCAGGGCATGACCGACATCGGCACCGGCAGCTACACGATCCTGGCTCAGATCGCGGCCGAGACCATGGGGACGCGGCTGGAGGACGTGCGGGTCGAGATCGGCGACAGCGACATGCCGCCGGCTCCCGGCTCGGGCGGGCAGTTCGGGGCGGCCACGGCCGGATCGGCGGCCTTCCAGGCGGCGATGAACCTGCGCGCGGCCCTGACCGAGCTGGCGGTGGGCGATCCGCGCTCGCCGCTCTATGGCGGGCCGGCGGAGTTCGTGACCTTCGAGAACGGCAACATCGCCATCGAGAACCGCAGCGAAAGCCTCGCGGCCCTGGTGGCGCGCGCCGCGCCGGAGGGCGTCTATGTCGAGGGCGCGATCACGCCCGCGGCCGACGCGCGCGACTATTCCCAGCACACCTACGGCGCCCATTTCGCCGAGGTCGGCGTCGACCAGGTGACCGGCGAGGTGCGGCTGCGGCGCATGTTCGGCGTGTTCGCGGCCGGGCGCATCCTCAACGCCAAGACCGCCAAGAGCCAGATCACCGGCGGCATGATCTGGGGCGTCGGCACGGCCCTGACCGAGGTCAACGCCGTCGACCCACGCTATGGGTCGTTCGTGGCCGGCGACATGGCCGAATACCTGGTTCCGGTGCACGCCGACATCGCCAATCTCGACTCGATGTTCCTGGACGAGGCCGACGACAAGGCCAATCCGATGGGCATCAAGGGGGTCGGCGAACTCGGCATCTCCGGTGCGGGAGCGGCCGTCGCCAACGCCATCTACAACGCCTGCGGCGTGCGCCTGCGCGACTATCCGATGAGCCCGGACAAGGTGCTGGCCGGCCTGCTGGCCAAGGGGATGTAAGGGGGTGTCGCGTCCGCCTGCGCCATGCGCGCGGCGGACGCTCCGGCGCCCTTCTAGACCACCGCCTCGCCCGCCACGGTCGTGCGATGCATCACGCGCAGATGGCCGTCATAGCCGCCGTCGGCGAAGTGGACCGTGTTGCGGTTGTCCCACATCAGCAGCATCCCCTGCTTCCACTTGTGCCGATAGACGAACTCGTCCTGGGTCATGTGGGCGAACAGGAAGCCGAGGATCGCCTGGCTCTCCTTCAGGGTCATGCCCTCGATCCCCACCGTATAGACCGGGCTGACATAGAGCGCCTTGCGGCCGGTCACCGGATGGGTGCGCACCAGCGGATGGGAGATGGTCTTGTCGGCCTCGGGCGAGACGATGATCTCCATCGTCCGCTTGGTCGTCTCCTTGGCGAACACCCCTTGGGTGCCATAGGCCCGGCTCGCCGAATGCACCGCCCGCAGCGGCGCCAGCAGCGCCTTCATGGCGTCGGACAGCGTGTCATAGGCCCGCGCGCAGTCGGCGAACAGGGTGTCGCCGCCGACCGGCGGGGTGACTTCCGAACGCAGCAGGGTCGCAGCCGGCGGCTCCTTCTGGAAGCTCCAGTCCGAATGCCAGCCCGCCCCGAAATTGGTCGCCTTCTCATCAGGCTCGCGGCGCAGCTCCAGCACGTTCGGATGCCCCTCCATCGGCTTGATGAACGGATCGATCCCGAACGGCCCGATCTGCAGGGTGAAGGCCTCCAGCGCCTCCAGGCTCAACGGCTGGCCGGGGAAGGCCAGCACCGTATGGCGCGCCCAGGCGTCCTTCACCGCCGCCAGGTCCTCGGCCGCCAGCGGCCCGGCCAGGTCCAGGCCCGTGACCTCCGCGCCGAAACCGCTCTCCTGCGGCGTCACTTTGATGCCCATGTTCGTCTCCTCCTCTTGCCTGCCTTCCCGGCTTTGCCGGAGAGGCTAGGCGAGCGCGCTTGATCCCGCGCGCCGTTCTTTTGACATCTCGCGCCAGGATGCTTGGCTTTGCGTGGCGCGCGCCTAAGGTGACGGCATGAGCGACGTGCAGACCATCATGACCGGCTGGATGAACGCCGCCCTCGACGGCCTGGTCGACCAGGGGCTGGATCGCACGGCCCTCACCGCCGGCCTGCGCGGATTCGAAGGCGGCCGCGCCCCGCGCTCCTCGCGCGTCGACGTCTCGGCCGCCCGCCTGCTCTGGCGGCGCGCGGCCAGGCTCGATCCCGACCCGCTGCTGGGCTTCAAGGTCGGCGCGGCCCTGCCGATGCAGGCCAGCAACGTCATCTCCATCCTTACCGCCCACAGCGCCACGGTCGGCCAGGCGCTGGAGATGGCGGTCCGCTACCAGACCCTGGTCAGCGCCAGCGGCGGCTACCGTCTCCGCCGCGACGCCGAGGGCCTTCACCTGACCTATGTCCCGGCCCCCGATCCGGTCGAGATCGCCCGCCTGCAGGTGGAGTCGGTGCTGGCCGTCACCGCCGCCCGCCGCTCGGCCTTCAACTCCGGCGCGCGGCCGTCCCGCGTCGTGCTGATGGCGGCCGGCGCCGCCCCGGCCAGGATCTACGAGGATTTCCTGAACCTGCCGGTCGCCTTCGCCGAGCACGCCGCCCTGGTGTTCTCGCCAGCTGCCCTGGCCGCCCCGATCCCCGGCGCCGATCCGCGCCTGCTGGAGCTCAACGCCGCCTACGCCGAGGGCCTGCTGCGCGACCAGCGCCGCGCCGACGCCCTCTGCGACGAGGTCCGCGCCGTCGTCCGCGGCCAGGGCTTCGCCCCCGACGTCGCCGCCGTCGCCGCCGAGCTCGGCCTCTCCACCCGCAGCCTCCAGCGCCGCCTGGGCGAGGCCGGCGCCAGCTTCACCGCCCTGCGCGACGAGGCGCGGATGACCGAGGCCATGGTCCTGCTCTCGCGCTCCCAGCTCGCCCTGCCCGACCTCGCCCGCCGCCTGGGCTATTCCCAGGAAAGCGCTTTCTCACGCGCCGTGAAGGCCTGGTGGGGCGCCTCCCCCCGCGACCTGCGGCGCGATGCGGCCTGAAGATGCGGCTTGAACACGCTATCCCCTGGACGCCTCGAACACCGCCAGCTGCGCCGCGAAGGCGCGCTGATAGGCCGGCCGCGCCACGGCCCGGGCGATATAGGCAAGAAGCCTCGGATAGGGCTCCAGCAACCCCGTCCCCTGCATCCGGCGCAGCACGCTCACCATCATCAGGTCGCCGGCGCTGAAGTCGCCGTCCAGCCAGTCGGCCTCGCCTAGCCGGTCGGAAAGCTGGCCCAGCCGCTCGCACACCCGCCCGTCCAGCATCGGCAGGCGCTCGGCGTACCAAGGCTTGTCGCGCTCGAAGACCGCCGCCATCGACCGCTCCACGATTGGCGGCTCCACCGTGTTGAGCGCGGCGAACATCCAGCCCACCGCCCGCATCCGCGCCGCGGCCTCCGCCGGCAGCAGCCCCGCATGGGTCTGCGCGACATGCAGCACGATGGCCCCGGACTCGAATAGCGTGAGACCACCCTCCTCATAGGTCGGGATCTGGCCGAACGGATGCAGCGCCATGTGCCCGGCCTGCTTCATCGCTGCGAACGAGACCAGCCGCACCTCATAGGGCTGGCCGACCTCCTCCAGCGCCCAGCGCACGGGCATGTCGCGCGCCAGCCCCCGCCCGCGGTCGGGCGAGGTCTCGAAAGCGGTGATGGTGGGAACGCGGGTCATGATTTTCCTCCAGGGCGGGCCTCTCCCAAGGACGAACGCCCCGGCGGCCGCGCGACACCGCCCCTGCATTTTTCCGCGCCGGCCCACATCGCCCTGCCCTCGCCGGGCAAATCCGGCTAAACACACCGCCCGGCCTCAATCGGACGCTACGTCAGGTGCAAACAGCCGTTTGCATCGCCCCCGTAACCTTGTAATCGAACCGCGCCATGACCTCTCTCGCCAATACGCAAGACGACAAGCTGATCGCCCTGGTTCCGGACAAGAAGGTGTCCGTCCGTGAAACCTTCGGCGTTGACGTCGACATGACCGTGCCGGCCTTTTCCGAGCGCGACGCTCACGTGCCGGACATCGACCCCGCCTACCGGTTCGATCCCGAAACCACCAAGGCCATCTGCGCGGGCTTCGCCTACGACCGCCGCGTCATGGTCCAGGGCTATCACGGCACCGGCAAGTCGACCCACATCGAGCAGGTCGCCGCGCGCCTCAACTGGCCGCTGATCCGCGTGAACCTCGACAGCCACGTCAGCCGGATCGACCTGGTCGGCAAGGATGCCATCGTCCTGAAGGACGGCAAGCAGATCACCGAATTCCGCGAAGGCATCCTGCCCTGGGCGATCCAGCGCCCGGTCGCCCTGGTGTTCGACGAATACGACGCCGGCCGCCCGGACGTGATGTTCGTCATCCAGCGCATCCTGGAAGCTCAGGGCAAGCTGACCTTGCTCGACCAGAACCGCGTCATCCGCCCCAACCCGTTCTTCCGGCTGTTCTCCACGACCAACACCATCGGCCTGGGCGACACCACGGGGCTCTATCACGGCACCCAGCAGATCAATCAGGGCCAGATGGACCGCTGGTCGATCGTCACCACCCTGAACTACCTGGCCCACGACGTCGAAGCCGCCATCGTCCTGGCCAAGGCGCCGCACTACGACAGCGCCGAAGGCAAGCGCACCATCGCCGCGATGGTGCGGGTGGCCGACATGACCCGCAACGCCTTCATGAACGGCGACATCTCCACCGTCATGAGCCCGCGGACCGTCATCACCTGGGCGCAGAACGCCGAGATCTTCGGCGGCGACATCGCCTTCGCCTTCCGCCTGACCTTCCTCAACAAGTGCGACGAGCTCGAGCGCGGCACCGTGGCCGAGTTCTTCCAGCGCGCCTTCGGCCAGGACCTGCCGGAATCGACTGCCCGCGTGCGCGTCGCCTAAAAGCTCCGCTGTGCGGCCGCCCCATCAGTTGTGGGCGGTCGCCAGCTTCGCCGCCAGCCCCACGAACACCAGGGCGGCGACGCGGTTCAGCATGATCTGGGCCTTCTCCGAGCGCATCAGCCGTGCGCTGATCGCCCCGGCCAGCACCGAGATCAGCGAAAACGCAAAGAGGGCGCAGGCGATGAACACCGCGCCCAGCACCGCCACCTGCGGAACGACCGGCCCGGCCGAGGCGCTGATGAACTGCGGCAGGAAGGCCAGGAAGAAGATCGCCACCTTCGGATTGGTGACGTTCATCACGATGCCCCGCAGATAGAGCCGCCAGAACGGCTCGGGCCTCAGCGCCTGACCCTCCAGCGACGCCGGCCCCGCCCTGAACGCCCCATAGGCCAGATAGAGCAGATAGGCCGCGCCTGCGAACTTCAGCAGGCCGAAGGCCAGGGCCGACTTCTGGAAGATCACCGCCACCCCGAACGCCACCAGGGCGGTATGGACCATCAGCCCGGTGCAGAGGCCCAGCGTCACGCTCACCCCGACCTTCCAGCCGCGCATGGCCGCCTGGGTCATGACGAAGATATTGTCCGGCCCCGGAATGAACGCCAGCACCAGCGAGGCGCCCGTAAAGGCGATCAGCATCTCCAGCGACGGCATCCAAGGCTCCCCGACGGCGCACGCGCTCCCCACGCCGCCGCCCGCCTGACTGCCACAAAATCCCCCGCGCGGGGAGAGACCGCCTCGCCGCGTTCCGCAACGAAGGGTTCAGGCGCGGGCCCGCCCGGCCAGCCCCGCCGCTTGTCCCTCACGGTCCGCCGCTCGTCCCCGCCGGCTGTCGGGTGCGATGATCGGCGGGCATCTTCCCGGCCATGATCCAGCGCCTTCTCATCGTCGCAGCCTCGGCCGCCGCCCTCGCCAGTTGCAGCCCGAAGACGCCCCCGCCGACGCCCGCGCCCGACGCCGACTGGGCCTATTACGGCGGCGACGCGGGCGGACAGCGGTTCTCGCCCGCCGCCCAGATCACCCCGCAGAACGTGGCGGGGCTGAAGGTCGCCTGGACCTACTCCACCGGCCACATGACGGCCCACCCGCAAGCGAGCGAGCGATCGGCCTTCGAGGCGACGCCGATCCTGGCCGGCGGGCGCCTCTTTCTCTGCAGTCCGTTCAACGTGATGAGCGCCCACGACCCGGCGACGGGCAAGCCGCTCTGGACCTACGACCCGAAGATCGACCCCAGCCTCCGCTATCCCAACAGTTTCAACTGCCGGGGCGTCACCTACTGGCGCAATCCGGCGGCGGCCGGCGCGCCTTGCGCGGAAACCATCTTCATGGCGACGAACGACCGCCGCCTGCTGGCCCGGGACGCCACCACCGGAAAGGCCTGCCCGGCCTTCGGCCAGGGCGGCGAAACCGACGCCATGCCCGGCGCGCGTCTCGCCCGCTCCGGAGGCGCGCAGATCACCTCGCCGCCCGTCGTGGTGAACGGCGTCGTGGTGGTCGGCTCCTCGATCGACGACAACCAGAGGGTCCGCGAGACTCCCGGCGCGGTCCACGCCTTCGATGCGGTCACCGGCGCCCTGCGCTGGACCTACGACCCGCTCCAGGGCGCAGACCCCGGCGTGGTCGCCGGGGCGGCCAATGTCTGGGCGCCCATGTCCGCCGATGAGGCGCGCGGGCTGGTCTTCCTGCCGACCTCGAGCCCCAGCCCCGACTTCTACGGCGCCGCACGGCCGGGGAACGCCGCCCACGCCAATTCGGTGGTGGCGGTCAGGGCGGCCACCGGCGAGGTCGCCTGGGCGTTCCAGACCTCGCACCACGACGTTTGGGACTACGACGTCCCGGCCCAGCCGACGCTGGCCATGCTGGCCTATCGGGGCGGGCCGCCGCGTCCGGCCGTGATCCAGACCACCAAGCAGGGCCTCGTCTTCACCCTCGACCGCGAGACCGGCCGGCCGATCATCCCGGTGGAGGAGCGCCCGGTCCCGACCGGCGGCGAGATCGGCGAGGTGTTGTCCCCGACCCAGCCCTTCCCGGTCGCGCCCGCCCCGCTCGCCCCGAACCGCATCACGCCCGACGACGCCTTCGGCCTCACGCCCTGGGATCGCGCGGCCTGCCGCAAGCTGATCGCAGGCGCCCGCAACGAAGGCCTCTACACCCCGCCCAGCACCCAGGGCACGATCCTCTATCCCTTCACCGGCGGAGGCTCGAACTGGGGCGGGATCGCCTTCGACGCCCGCCGCGGCGTCGCCTACGTCAACACCTCCTCGGCCATGCACAAGGTGACCCTGATCCCCGCCGCCCGCGTTTCAGCGGAAAAGCAGGCGGCGCCCGATGTGGAAATCAGCCCGCAGGCGGGCGCGGCCTACGGGATGCGGCGCGAGGTGCTGCTCTCCCCGCTCGGCCTGCCCTGCAACCCGCCGCCCTGGGGCGTGCTGACCGCCGTCGACATGACCACCGGCAAGGTGCTGTGGCGCACGCCGCTCGGAACTCCCCGCGACCTCGCCCCAGGCTCGCAGTTCCTGCTCCACGGCGTCGGCACGCCCAATGTCGGCGGCCCGATCGTCACGGCCGGCGGCCTCGTCTTCATCGGCGCGGCGATGGACGACTACCTGCGCGCGTTCGACGCCGCCTCGGGCAAGGAGCTCTGGAAAGGCCGCCTGCCCGCCGGCGGCCAGGCCACGCCCATGACCTATGTGTGGAAGGGCCGGCAATACGTCGTCGTCGCCGCCGGCGGCCACGCCAAGAGCGGCACCAAGCGCGGCGACAGCGTGGTGGCCTTCGCCCTGCCGGGTTGAGGGCGCGAGGCGCGACCCCCTCTCAGATCTCCTCCTCGATGGGGATCTGCGCGATCTCGACTGCGCCGCGGTTGAAGTGGGCGCCGATCAGATGCCCCAGCGCCACGGCCGCGACGCACAGCACGATCGAGGCCCCCACGTTCACCGCCGCCCGGACCGGCGCGCCGGCCCGCAACAGGTCCAGCGTCTGCAGGCTGAACGATGAGAAGGTCGTGTATCCGCCGCACAGGCCGATCATCACGAACAGCCGCACCTCCTCGGAGACCGGATAGCGCCCGTGCGCCAGCGTCAGCGTCCCGAACGCCCCGATGACGAACGAGCCGGTGACGTTGATGAGGATGGTCCCGAGCGGCAGGCGCTCGCTGAACGGGGCGGCGGCCACCGAAAGGCCATAGCGCGCCAACGTGCCCAGCGCGCCCCCGGCCATGACCATGATGCAGGTTGAAAAAGACATGCTCGCTCCTTCGTCGGGGCGGGCATGAAAAACCCGCCATTGCGGCGGGCGCTTCGGACGCACTCCTACCGCGTGTCGGTTGCGGTAGGAGTCATCAGCCCTTGCGGGCGGTTTCGGGGGAACTCCATCCCCATCGCCGCAACCCTAACAGAGCCGCCCCGCCCCGTTCAAGCCGGCCCACGGACATCATCGGCGTCCCCTGACAGCGCCTGGTCGGGGGCCTGCTTTGGCCCCATCAGAGGCGTCCCGCGGGTTCACTTTTGGGTTTTCATTCTCGAGGCCATCGAATGACCGCCCAGTGCCCTTAGCGGAGGGTGAAAGCAGACGAGTACTTCAACTGCTGCCTAGTCTCCTCCACGCCGCACGATCTTGCGCATAGACATGGGTGACGTGCCCATCCAGGGGCGGCGGCATCTCCGTCTCGTATCGATAGGTCGCCCCCAGGCGCTCAGCAAGGCGGATGGACGCGACGTTCTCCGGTTCGATGCAATGTATAACCTGCTCCCATTCCAAGATCTCGAACGCCCAGTCGATTGCTGCCGCCGCGGCTTCCAGCGCGAAACCATGGCCGGTCGCGGCCGAGGTCAGGCCCCATCCGACTTCCGTCCCTGGCCATCCGTCGGGACGCCATGGCCCCACCCGCCCCAGCCAATGGCCGGTCTCACGCTCAATGACGGAAAAGTAGCCGAACCCGTAAAGGTCCCAAGAGCCTGCCACCGTGCAGAAGTTCCGCCAGGCCATGGGACGTGACTTCACCCCGCCGAGGAAGCGCATCGCCTCATCCTCAGCGCAGAACGCCGCCCAGGCGTCGAAGTCCTCGGCCAGAGGGGGGCGGAGGATAAGGCGGGCAGTGTTCAGGACCGAGTTCATGACGCTTTACCGCTAATTCGCATGAAGGGCGCTATTCAGACCCTCCCAGGCTCCCGAGCGAGGAATTGCCTCCAAGGCCCCCGTCTGGGCATTCCGGCGATATAGTAGGCCCGTCGCGCCTGAGAGGCTCCTTGCCTTGACCACACCGCCGTCAGGCAGCTTGATTTGGGATCCAGCAGTGATGTAGCAGCCCGCTTCCACAACGCAGTCGTCGCCTAGCGATATCCCGGTGCCCGAGTTGGCGCCCAACAGGCAACGCGCCCCGATCGCCACGATCTCCTTGCCGCCGCCCGACAGCGTCCCCATGATCGACGCGCTACCGCCAACGTCACTGTCGGAGCCTACTATCACCCCGGCGCTAATGCGGCCCTCAACCATGGAGGGCCCCAGCGTGCCAGCGTTGAAATTACAAAACCCTTCGTGCATGACCGTGGTGCCAGGCGCAAGGTGCGCACCCAGCCTCACTCGATTGACATCGGCGATCCGGACGCCTTCCGGCACGACATAGTCGACCATCCGCGGGATTTTATCGATACAGATGACCTCAAAGTGCCGCCGCTCGGCGCGCGCTCGGAGCTGAGCAGCGGCAACGGCTGCGACGGGCATTACGCCGTCTGTCGTCCAGGCGGCGTTGGTCAACAGAGCGAAAATGCCATCAAGGTTCGCTCCATGAGGGCGGACGAGTCGATGACTGATGAGGTGCAGCCGAAGGTAGACGTCGAATGCGTTCTCCGGAGCCTTTCGCAAGTCGTCGACGGTGACATGCACCGCACGGGTGCTCACATTGGGGCGCCGCGGATCCGTCCCAAGGGGAATTCTGATCCCGAACTCTTTCTCTGCGGTGGCGGCGTTCAATTCCGTGAGCGTACTTCCGCCTCCAGAGCGGATCAGTCGCGGACCAGGAAACCAACAGTCGAGGACGACGTCCTCTTCGGTGAATGTCGCCAATCCAATGCCGATCGCGCCACAATCCAACGCCATGTTAGCCCCCACCATTCTACGGTGTAGGTGCCCCATTTTGTTCTCGCCCGGCAAGTGCCAGCAACGCGCATTCAATGGACTGGATGTCCGCTTTCCACCCTACTGCGACATCCGCAGAGTCCGCTTCGGACGACGACGCCTCGAATAGCGCCCGGAAAATTCCGATATATCGGACGTTCTTCAGTTGGAAATCGGACAGGCTTAAGTCGGGCCGACAGCCCCGCGCCATCACGGCCTGCTGCCAAAACGCCGCACCGTCGATTCACCATTTGATAGCGCCGGTCCCGCGATATCGGCGCCATGGCAGGTGTGAAGTCCAGTCTGGCGCATAACCGCAAGGCGATCGCCCGTATCGTCGCCCTGGCGGCGGCGATCATCGTCATCGTCGCCTCGGGCGGCGTGGCGCTTCTGGTCTACGCCGCCGGAGCCATCGACCGCGCCCATATCGACGAGAAACGCGCCCTCGTCGCCAACTACATGCGCGAGCGCGAGCACGACCTGGTCGGCCAGATCGTCTCCGCCTCGGTCTGGGACGAGGCCTATGTGAAGCTGGAGGGCGAGGTCGATCCCGAATGGGCCGACCTCTATGTCGGCAGCTATTTCGCCACCTAC